>NZ_RYYM01000006.1:0-98655 GCF_004379075.1 Campylobacter sp. US25a | reverse complement strand
AAATTTGAAAATCCTAAAAGTTATTTTTGGCCAAAAGCAAAATGTTTTATCATAAAAGAACAAGAAGAAACAAAAAGAAATTTGCAAAAACTGATTAAAGATATTTTAAACTAAAGCTTAGTTTAAGAGCTTTAGGTGGAAAATTTGGTTTTTGATTTGCAAAAATTAAAAAATTGATTTTTAAACTAATCAAGGTATAATTTTAAAGTTAAAAATAAGGAATAACTATGCTCTATGTTTATATTAAAACTCAAAATGCTTTAGTTCAAAGAATCAACTTTAATCTCGATAGTCAAGAACTACCACAAAATATTTTATGGATTGATTTACTTCATCCAAGTGCAGCAGAAATTGCTTTTATATCAAGTGAATTTAATCTTGAGTTTCCTACAAAAGAAGAAAGAGAAGAAATAGAACTTAGCGCAAAATATTGGGAAGACAATGCGACAATAACCATCAATGCTCATTTTTTAGTAAGAGATCTTAAAAGCGATGAAGAAGATAGGAATTTAATCAAGCTTCGCACAGAAATTGTTACTTTTGCTACAGCTAAAAATATCTTATTTACTATAAGATATAACGAATTTAGTACTTTTGAAGAAATTCAAGCAAGAATTTTAGCTAGTCCGAAGAATTTTGAAGATGGTTTTGATATTATTGATAAAATGTTTGAAGTGCGCGTTGAAAAAGATGCGGATTTACTAGAATGGATAGATAAAGAAGCAAGACGCTTAAGAACAAGTGTTTTAGAAAAAAAAGATGAATATAGTTATGATGAAATGCTAAAGGATATTTCAAGCTTACAAGAGCTTAATATGCGTGTAAGAGATTCTTTATTTGATAAACGTCGTGCTATGACTTCTTTGCTAAAAAGCGATAAAATTGATAAAGATATAAAACAAAATCTTACTATAGTTTTAAAAGACTTAAATTCTTTGGTTGAATTTAGTGTTTCACAACTTAATATCTTAGACAATATTCAAACCATTTTAGCCAGCCAAATCAACATAGAACAAAACAAAATCATTAAAATTTTTACCGTTGCAACTGTTGCCATGATGCCTCCTACTTTAATAGGAACTGTTTATGGTATGAATTTTAAATTCATGCCAGAACTTGAACTTCACTATGCTTATCCCATAGTGCTTGGCGTGATGGTAATTTCTATCATTTTACCTTTGGTTGTTTTCAAGAAAAAAGGATGGTTATAAAAATTTATTAAGGAGGAACAATGGATACGATAAACATAGGAATTTTAACCCTAAGCGATAGAGCAAGTAGTGGCATATACGAAGATAAAGCTACTGCTGAAATTGAAAGAGTGTTAAATTCATATATAAAAAATGATATTATTTATCATAAAGAATTAATCCCTGATGATTATGATTTGATCATTAAAAAATTACTTTATCTAGCAGATGAAAAAAAATGCGATTTGATTATTACAAGCGGAGGTACAGGTCCAGCGCTTCGTGATGTAACCCCAGAAGCCACGGAAGCCGTGTGTGATAAAATGATGCCAGGTTTTGGAGAGCTTATGCGCTTAGAAAGTTTAAAATATGTCCCAACAGCTATACTTTCAAGACAGAATGCAGGAATTCGCAATAAATCTTTTATTATTAATTTACCAGGAAATCCTAAAGCTATAAAAGAATGTCTAGAGCCTGTTTTTCCAGCTATACCTTATTGTATTGATTTAATAGAAGGTGCTTATATAGAAGCAAATGATGAAGTTATTAAGGTTTTTCGCCCTAAGAAAAAATGTCAAAATTAAAATTTATTAGCTCTGATAAGTCTGCTTAATTGTCTAGCAAGCAGACTTGCCGAAGCTTCATCTTTACTTATCTTTTGCACTTTATTTTTAAACTTACAAAGTCTGTCATCTAAAATCATATCATTGATTGGAATTTTAGGCTTTTCTTTTTGCTTTTGTGAAATCTTTTTCTTAAAAAACATTCTTTAATCCTTTTTTATAAATATACATCAACTTAGTTGAAAAGAATATTATTTTAGATTTTAAGCTATTAACTTTATTTCATTATTTTAAGCTAGAATTCGCAAAAAACCAATCAAGGAAAAATAATGACTTTAATTGCAATTTTATGTCTTTACACAGCACTTTTATCTTGGATTTCCTATACTCAAATTCGTTTCTTAGAAAGAGAAAAAGACAAACAAGCTCAAATTTTAAGCGAAAAAGACTATCAAAATGCAGCAGACATTGCCATCGAAAATGAAAAATTTAAACTATTTTCCAATTTTTATAATTTAATCATCAATGTTGCATGGATAGGTTTTGGATTTTTATATCTTAAAGAATTACTTATCTCAAATAACACTCGTTTTGAAAATACTTTATTTTTATTATCTTTTTTAATAATCACAAGCATTTTAAATCTACCTTTAAGTATTTATGAAAGTTTTATCAAAGATAAAGCCCATGGTTTTTCAAATATGACTGCAAAACTTTTTATCAAAGACACTGTAAAAAGTCTTATTTTAACTTTAATATTTGGATTTTTAATCCTTTATGCTTTGCTTTTTTGCTATGATTTTTTTGGAACTTTTTGGTGGATTGCGGCCTTTATTTTTGCCTTTTGTATTATAGTAATTATAAATCTCATTTACCCTACCTTGATAGCACCTATTTTTAATAAAATGGAAAAACTAAACGATGAAAATTTGCTGAAAAAAATCAGCTCTTTAATGAAACAATGTGGGTTTAATGCAAATGGGGTTTATGTTATTGATGCAAGCAAAAGAGATAAACGTTTAAATGCTTATTTTGGTGGACTTTTTAAAAGCAAAAGAGTGGTTCTTTTTGATACATTATTAAAAGCTTTAAATGAAAGAGAACTTTTAGCTGTTTTAGGACACGAGCTTGGACATTTTGTTCATAAAGATATTATCAAAGCTTTATTTAACGGTGCTATAACTATGTTTTTACTTTTTTTTGTTTTTGCAAATTTACCTGAATTTGTTTACTTAGAAAGTCATCTAGAAGGAGTAAATGGCGGTGTATTTGCTCTTTTATTTATCTTTGCAAATATTTTTAGCTTTTTAATCTCTCCTATACTTAATGCCTTAAGTAGAAAAAATGAATTTGCAGCTGATCAACACGGAGCTAAAGTTACAAGCAAAGAAGATATGAAAAATGCGTTGATAGCTCTAGCAAGAGAAAATAAAGCTTTTATCAAAACAAGTAAAATATATACATTTTTTTATCTCAGTCATCCAAGTATTAGCGATAGAATCAAGGCTCTTTCTTGACTATAAAAAATGCTCTTATAGAAGCTAAATCTAGGTTAAAAGGTTATGAAAATGAAGCAGTATTTATACTCTGTGAATATCTAAAAAAAGATAAAGCTTGGTTATTTTTAAACCAAGATATAGAAATAGATCACAAACCTTATTTTGAGCTTATAAGACGTTTTAAATCTGGAGAACCTTTTGAATATATATTTGAAAAAGTGGATTTTTGGGGCTTAGAATTTAAGATAAAAAAAGGTGTTCTAATCCCTCGTTACGATAGTGAAATTTTACTTTTTCAAATTTTAAATTTATGCAAAAAAAATACTTTTAATAA
Organism: Campylobacter sp. US25a; assembly: GCF_004379075.1. NCBI lineage: Bacteria > Pseudomonadati > Campylobacterota > Epsilonproteobacteria > Campylobacterales > Campylobacteraceae > Campylobacter > Campylobacter sp. US25a. Next base: position 95,069 of record NZ_RYYM01000006.1, on the reverse strand, counting down.
GATTTTAGAAATAGGATTTGGAAGCGGAATTTTAAGCATTGTTTTAGCCAAAGAACTTGGGTTAAAAATCACAGCCTGTGATATCAATCCTAAAGCCTTAGAATTAGCTTTAGAGAATGCCAAATTACACAAAGTCGATCACTTGATTGACTTTAAACTTTGTAATTTTAAGCAAATTAAAGAAAATTATGATTTTATTTTTTCAAATCCACCTTATATTAAAAATTCATATCCTATAGATATTTGGGTACAAAAAGAACCCAAAGAAGCTTTATTTGGCGGAGAAAAAGGATATGAAATTCTAGAAGAAATCATACATTTTTCCCTCGATAAAAAAGTTAAATTTTTAGCTTGTGAATTTGGCTATGATCAAAAAGAAATTTTGGAAAAAATCTTATATCAAAATAATTTCATTCTTGATTTTTTCAAAGATGAACAAGGTTATAATCGTGCTTTTATAGCTAAATTTACAAATATGCGTTATGATAAAAAATAAAAGGAGAAACTTTTGAAAGCTGTTAATTTATTTTTACTTGCCTCCATCATAGGGGTTGAACTCATACTAGGAATAGTTGTTGCACCAACAATTTTTTTTCCTCAGAATCTTATAGGGGAAGGAGTGTTGAGCCATTTTCAAAGTGGCTTAATGATGACGCAAATTTTTATTAAAATGGGATATTTACTGATTTTTGTTTCAGTGGTTAATTTTTTATATGAAATTTATTCTCTTATAAAAGATGAAATAAAATTTCAAATAAAATTTTCAAAATTTATGCTGAGTTTGCTTATTTTGATTTTAAGCTTAATATTTGTTTTTTATTTTACTAATACCATAATTGAACTCCAAAACTTAGGAGAAAACGCTACAAAAACTCAAGAATTTATCAGTATCCATAATGCAAGTGAAGTGGTGATTAAAATCATCTTGATAATGCAAGTTTTTTTATATTTCTTAAGCTTTAAAATAGCAAAAAAATGATAAAATATAAATAAATCTGAAAGAGAAGGAGTAGGCCATGATGATCTCTGAAGCAACTATGATGCAACAAAATTATTATTTAAATAATGCACAAAAAGCTAGCGATAAAGCTTTAGAAAATATTGCAGCTGTTCGCGCAATAAGTGGAGTTGATAGTGCTAATTTAGCTATTGCTGATTCTTTAAGATCTCAATCAAGTACTATAGATCAAGGTGTCGCAAATGCTTATGATGCTATAGGGGTTTTACAAATTGCAGATGCTAGCCTTACCAATATCTCTCAAAGCGCAGATAGACTTAATGAACTTTCAGTAAAAATGAACAATGCTGTACTTAATGATTCTCAAAAAGGAATGCTAAGAACAGAAGCAACACGCATACAAGAATCCATCAATGATTCTTTTAATAATGCAACTTATAATGGAAAAAATGTCTTTCAAACTATGAATTTTGTAGTAGGTAGCGGAACTGAAACTACAAATTTAAATCCATTAGCAACAGGTGGATTAAGCATAGATAATCAAGATAGTATTACAAATTTTATGGATCAACTTGGAAGTTTAAGAAGTGAAATAGGCTCAGGTATCAATGCCATTACATCAAATATTAATGCAAGTGTTCAAAACAGCATCAACTCAAAAGCAGCTGAAAATAATTTACTAAATAATGACATGGCAAAAAATGTTAATGATTTTAATGCCAATTATCTAAAAGAAAATGCTGCTGCTTTTGTTGCTGCACAATCTAACATGCAGCTTCAAAGCAAAATTGCTAATTTACTACAATAATATAAGCCCTAAATAGGGCTTATTTCTTTATCAAAATGACTTTAGAACAAATTTTAGAAAAAACCAAAAACATTCGCCTTGTAGCTGCAAGCAAGTATGTCGATGCAAGTATAATTGAAAAGCTTTTTGATCAAGGTGTAGTAGAATTTGGAGAAAATCAAGTCCAAGCTCTAGCACAAAAAAAAGAAAATCTTGATGAAAAAAAACTAGATATAAAATGGCATTTTATAGGAACGCTACAAAGCAACAAAATCAATCTCTTAATCAAACAAAAACCTATATTATGGCACTCTTGCAATGGTATTAAAATAGCTAAAGCTATGGACAAAAGACTTGATTATAAATTAAATACTTTATTAGAAATCAATAGTGCAAATGAAAATAGTAAAAGTGGTCTAGATCCAAATCAAGCTGTAGAAGAATATTTACAAATACAAGAAGAATGCCCTAATCTAAATCTTTGTGGTGTAATGAGCATAGGCTCACACAGCCAAGATAAAGAAAGTATTATAAAAAGCTTTGAAACTACATTTAAAATTTATGAAATTCTTCAAAAACATGGAGCTAAAATTTGCTCTATGGGAATGAGTAATGATTTTGAAATTGCTATAAAATGCGGATCCAACTTGGTAAGACTTGGGAGCATTTTATTTAAAAATCTCAAGTAAGAACAATCTTACTTAAGCATATTTATTAGAAATTTCTTCTACTATACTATCAGAGATAATAAAATCTGTATGATAAAGCAAGCAAGATCCCGCACTAATAACTTTTAAAACAAGTTTTTTATTATTTTTTTCATTAGGATTATGTGCATTTCTAGCAATTTCATGAATTTCATAGATTAACTCTCTATTTAACCTTGTCAAATCTAGCTCTATGATATTTTTTTCAAATTCCTTAGGTTCTGCGGTAAAATGATTTTCTTCTTTATTTTTAAAATCTTTTTTTGCTCCAAATTTCTTTATAGCTTTAATCTCGCCATCTTCAAGACTTTGTAAATCTTTAATTGCTTTTAAAAAAAAGCTAGGCTTCTCCCCTCCTTCAGCTTTAAATCCCAATACAAAACCATAGGCATTATTTTTTAAATTTTCATCTTTGATGATATTTTCTATTTCTTCTACATTGCTTTCAAATACAGTAGCATCAAACGAAGAATAATAATCTAAAATTTCAATTCTACCATAACGCTTATTATTTTTACTCATCATAGATTTGAAATCTTCAATTTTACCTATACTTAAAATTTCTCCATTATTTTTTAAACTTTCAAAATCTAAACTTTTAACATAATCTATGGCATTAATTTGTTCATAAAATCGATCTAAAGGATGGCCTGAAACATAAATTCCTAAAATTTCTTTTTCATATCCTAATTTTTCCATCACCTCAAATTCTTCATTTTTGGGAGTAAAATTTACTTGAACACCTGAAGTTAACTCCTCTTCACCAAAAAGAGAACTTGCAGCATTTTTTCTTACTTCGGCCATTTTACGCGATGCTTCGCTAAGATTTTCCATATTATCAAACAAAGCTTTTCTAGTAAAACCAAACTCATCAAAAGCCCCTGCCTTAATAAGACTTTCTAATGTTCTGCGGTTTATCTTGGTAGGATCTATCTTACCTAAGAAATCATTAATATCCTTAAATTCTCCATCTTGCCTTGCTTCAAGTAAATTTTCAACTGCAGGAATACCCACACTTTTTATAGCCCCAAGTCCGTATATAATAGCATCCTTGCCATCTTGCTCTAAAGCACTAAATTCACGGATCGCTTTGTTAATCGATGGAGGTAAAAGTTTAATATTCATTTTTTTCATCTCATCAATATAAACAGCAATTTTATCCACATTGTTTTCTTCGCTTGTTAAAAGCGCTGCCATAAATTCACTAGGATAATAAGTTTTTAAATAAGCTGTTTGAAAAGTGATCAACGCATAAGCCGCAGAGTGAGATTTATTAAAACCATATCCTGCAAATTTTACGATAAGCTCCCATAAATCCTCAGCTTTTGCTCTATCATATCCTTGTTTTTCTGCTCCATCTGCAAAATCAGTTTTAAGCTTTTTCATCTTCTCAGGATCTTTTTTACCCATAGCACGACGTACTACATCAGCACCTCCTAAAGAAAAGCCACCTATAATTTGAACAATTTGCATAACCTGTTCTTGATAAACGATAACCCCATAAGTAGGCTCTAAAACCTTTTCTAAACTGTCAAAAGGATATTCTATACTTTTTAAACCATGCTTTCTGTCGATAAAATCATCAAGCATTCCTGATTCCATAGGGCCTGGACGATAAAGCGCAAGAACCGCAATGATATCTTCAAAACGCTCTGGTTTTAAGCGTGCATTTAAGCTTTGCATACCGCCTGATTCGATTTGAAAAATCCCTAAAGTATTTCCACTTTGTATGGTTTTATAAACTTTGCTATCATTTACATCTATAGTTTCCCAAATAATGTCTTTATTGTAACGCTTTTTAATAAGCTTGATTGCATTGTTGATTACTGTTAAGGTTTTAAGACCTAAAAAGTCAAATTTTATCAAATCCACATCTTCTAAATGATCTTTAGAATACTGCGTTACCAAATGTCTTTCATCATTTTTACTTTGTCTAAAAAGCGGAGTTTTCTTCCATAAACTTTCATTAGAAATTACAACACCTGCTGCGTGCATACCCGCATTGCGATTTAATCCTTCTAAAGCTCTTGCATACTCCCAAACTTCAGGACCTTTAGGATGACGATCGATAAATTCTTTGATTTTAGGTTCTTTTTCATAAGCAGCATCAAGAGTGATTTTAAGCTCTTCAGGCACAAGTTTAGCAAGCTCATCAGCATCTTGAATACTCATATCACAAACTCTAGCCACATCACGAATCACCCCTTTAGCTAAAAGCTTACCAAAGGTAATAACCTGTGCAACCTTATCTGCTCCATATTTATCAATCACATAATCAATCACTTCAGCACGTCTGTCTTGACAAAAATCCACATCAATATCAGGCATGCTCACACGCTCAGGATTTAAAAAACGCTCAAAAAGTAAACTATAAGGAATAGGATCTAAATCCGTAATCCTTAAACAATAAGAAACCAAACTTCCTGCAGCTGATCCTCTTCCAGGACCTACTGGAATGCCTTTATCTTTAGCCACTTTAATAAAATCATGAACAATAAGCATATAACCTGAAAATTTCATATTTTTAATGATATTAATTTCTACCTCAAGTCTTTGTTTGTATTCTTTATGCTTGCTTTCATCGATAAATTTTAATCTCTCTTCAAGTCCCTTTTTACAAAGCTCTTCAAAAACTATGTCATCATTATCAAAGCTAAATTCTTTTGTTTCTTCAGGCAAGGTAATATTATGATCTTTAGCATATTCTCTTGTAAATTTGAAATTCGGTGGAGTGGGATTGCCAAGATTAAGCTCTAAATTACATTTTTGCGCGATTTCTTGTGTATTTTCTATAGCTTCTGGAATATCTGCAAAAAGCTCACTCATTTGCTCAGGGCTTTTAACATAAAATTCATGCACACTATGACGCATTCTATCAGGGTCATTAAGTTTTTTTCCCATAGCTATACACATAAAAACCTCATGGGCAGCCGCTCTTTCTTTAAAAGTATAATGCGTATCATTTGTAGCAATGATTTTTATATTTAATTCTTTAGAAAGTCTGATAATATCATCATCTATCATTCTTTGATCACCTATACCATGACGCATGATTTCAAAATAAAAATCATCTTTAAAAACTTTTTTATACCATAATGCTGCTTCTTTTGCTGCTTCATAGCCTTTTGCACCAAAACGCACATTTCTTTCACTATAAGTATTTAAGTGCCAATTTACTTCACCTTGCAAGCAAGCAGAAGAACAAATAAGACCTTCGCTATATTTTTCTAAAAGCTTTTTATTGATACGCGGATAATAATACAAACCTTTAATATAACTTTGAGAACTTAAATACATTAAATTTTGATATCCGATCTCATTTTTTGCATACAAACAAAGGTGAAAACGCTGACGAGAACTTTTATCATCTAATTCATCGTGATTATGTAAATACGCTTCCATACCAATGATAGGTTTTAAACCTTGTGCTTTCATTGTTTGATAAAAATCAATTGCCCCAAACATATTTCCATGATCTGTCATAGCAACACTTGTAGCACCCTGCTCTTTTAAAGTCAAAGCTAATTCTTTAAGCTTATTAGCTCCATCAAGCAAAGAATATTCTGTATGTAAATGCAAGTGTGTAAATTGACTCATTTTCTTCCTTTAGTTTTTTAAGGCTTATTTTAATTTTGATAAAAATTATAAATTTTTCTCGCTGAATTTGAAAGAAATTGACCCTAAATTTCAACTTAAATTTTACAAAAAAGGCAAAAATTCAGCCAAAATAAACTATAATAAAATCTAAGATTTTAATCTTAAATAAAATAAACTTTTCAAAGGATGAAATGATGAAAGTAAAAATTGCTTATTGCAATCTTTGAAATTATCGCCCACAAGCTGCAAGGGTTGCAGAAGAACTACAAAGCGATTTCAAAGATGTTGAAGTAGAATTTGAAATTGGCGACAGAGGTGATTTTATCGTTGAAGTAGACGGAAAAGTTATCTTCTCTAAAACACAACTTATTAATTGCGAAAGTGAAAGATTTCCATATCAAAATGAAATTAATCAATTAATAAAAAATAGAGTGTAATCAAACACTCTATCATAATATTTTCTCATATTCCTTGCCAATATATATGTTTTGCTCATACTCGATAATAGGACGCTTAATACAGCTTGGATTTTCTAATACAATTTTCTCAAGTTCTTTTTCATTTAAACTTTTAACTTTTTCTTTGTTTAAACCAAGTTTTTTAGAAGTTAATCCAGCAGTATTGATAAGATCTTCAAAAGATTTTTGTTTTAACCATGTGTATAAAATATCTTGATTAATCTTTTTAATATCCATAAAATCAAATACAACACCTTTTTGTGTTAAAGCATCCATAGCTTTCTTTACAGAATTACAATTTTTAATACCATAAAGTTTCATTTTCTAGCCTTTTTTACTAAATCTGCAATTAAAAAAGCAAGCTCTAATGCTTGATCCGCATTAAGCCTTGGATCGCATTGAGTCTCATAACGATCTTCTAAGCTTTGAGCAGTAACATTGCTTGCACCACCTGTGCATTCTGTTACATCTTTTCCGGTCATTTCAAGATGCACTCCACCTGGATAAATCCCTTCGCTTATTGCAATCTCAAAAAAAGATCCCACTTCTTGCATGATTTTATCAAACTCACGTGTTTTAAAATTACCTGCTTTTACTGTATTTCCATGCATAGGATCTATGCTGTATACTAAATTTAAACCTTCACTTTTAAGTTTGGAGAAAATTTTTGGCAAATTATTGATAATTTTATCTGCACCCATGCGGATAATAATATTTAATCTTCCTTCTTCATTATTTGGATTTAAAACATTTGCTAAAGCTATGATATCATCAGCACTTGCACTAGGTCCTATTTTAACCCCTAAAGGATTTTTTACTCCTCTTAAAAAATGTACATGAGCTTCATCAAGCGCCCTTGTTCTTTCACCTATCCAAAGCATGTGAGCTGAACAATCGTAAATTTCTCCACTTAAACTATCCACTCTAGTTAAAGCTTCTTCATAAGGCAAAAGCAAAGCTTCATGTGAAGTATAAACACTAACTTCTCTTAGACTCGGAGTATTACTTGTATTAATCCCACAAGCTTCCATAAAAGCCAAAGCTTGTGAAATTTTTTCACTGATATCAGTATATTGCTTATGGAGTTCACTCTTTTTTAAAAACCTCAAATTCCAACGATGCACTTCATGCAAATCTGCTAAACCACCCTTAGCAAATCCGCGCAACAAATTTAGCGTTGTTGCACTTTGATAATAAGCTTCAAGCATTCTACGTGGATCAGGAATGCGCGCTTGTTCGCTAAATTCAAAACCATTAATAATATCACCACGATAACTAGGAAGACTTATACCATTTAACTCTTCAAAATCACTACTTCTTGGCTTGGCAAACTGCCCTGCAATACGACCAATTTTTACAACAGGACATCCACCGGCAAATGTAAGCACTATAGCCATTTGAAGTAAAATTTTAAACATATCACGGATATTTACAGCACCAAAATTTTCAAAGCTTTCAGCACAATCTCCACCTTGAAGTAAAAAAGCTTCTTTTTTACAAACTCTTGCTAAAGACTTTTGAAGATTTCTCACTTCTCCAGCAAAAACCAAAGGAGGAAGTTTCTCAAGTCTTGCTAAAACTCTATTCATTTCCTCTTGATCTGGATAGATAGGTTGCTGTTTTATGGGATAGTTTTTCCAAGAATTCTTAGTCCACATGGTTTTTTCTTTCGTTTTATTGATCAGCTTCCTCTATAAGTTGAATAACCAAAAGGAGAAAGGGTTATTGGAACATGATAATGTTTTTGATCTTTAGAAAGCTCAAAACTTACCTCTACAAAAGGATAAAAAGTATTTATTTTGTGTGATGTGTAATAGTCTTTTGTAAAAAATTTAAGCTTATAAATTCCAAAAGCCCTATTTTCAGCTTTTTCATATGGTAATAAATCCCCTATTCTACCATTTTCTTCGGTAAATTCTTCACTTACTTTTTTCCACTGTTGATTTGCTTCCAACTTATAAAGCTCAACTTTTACTTTAGGAGCAGGTTGTCCAGAAGTAATATCCAAGACATGAGTGCTTAATTGATATTCAGTAGCACTCAAAAACATTGGCACGCTTGCTAATATTAATAAAGTTTTTTTAATAGAAAACATTTTCTCTCCTTATATAATATTTACAAGGAATATTATATAAGAGCATTATTAATAATTAAAATCAAATAATAAAAATTATAAATTAATTATAATTATTTAATTGTTAGACTTATAATAAAAAATAATTATAAATTATTTTTTAAGCTCTTTAATACGTGCTGCTTTACCGCGTCTATCTCTTAAGTAGAATAATCTTGCACGGCGTACACGACCACGACGCAAAACAATAATACTTTCCAAACTCTCACTATAAATAGGGAAAATTCTCTCAACGCCAACATTATTAGCACCCATTTTACGTACGATAAAAGTTTCGCTTACGCCATTACCTCTTCTAGCAATACAAATACCCTCAAAATTTTGGATTCTTGTTTTATCTCCTTCTTTGATACGAATTGCAAGCTTTAAAGTATCACCAGCACGAAAATCTGGAACATTTTTACCTTCAATTTGTTTTGCTTCAAATTGTTCTATATATTTATTTTTCATAAAAATCCCTTATTTTTTGCGTTCATGCTCTAAAAATAAATCTGGACGAAAAAATTTCGTTTTGCAAGACGCCAAAGTAGTTTTTAAACTTGCAATTCTAGCGTGATTACCCTTTAAAAACTCTGAAGGAGTATAAAATTTTTGATTTTTTTTCTCAAAAATAAAAGGTTTTGAAAAAGCAGGTGCTTCGAGTAAATTATTTTCAAAGCTTTCTTCTTCCAAACTTTCCATATTCCCTAAAACCCCCTTAACATTTCTTAAAATCGCATCACACATTGCAAGCGCAGGTAATTCTCCTCCTGTTAAAATAAAATCCCCTATGCTAAAAACTTCATTCGCAAAAATTTCAAGCACTCTTTCATCTATACCTTCATAGCGCCCACATACAAAAACTATGTGTTCTTTTTTACTTAAGCGTTTGGCGTCTTTTTGATTAAAAGTTTTACCACTTGGATTTAAAAAAATAAAATAGGGATTTTCTTTTTTTTCTTGAATACTTTTTAACACCTCATACATAGGTTCAGCTTGCATCAAAAGTCCAGCTCCACCACCTATTTTATAATCATCGACTTTATGATAAGAATTTTTAGAAAAATCTCTTGGGTTATAAAAATTAAGTTTGAAAAGTTTTTTTTCTTTTGCTCTTGCAAGTATAGAATCCTGAAAGTAAAATTCCATAAGATTAGGGAATAAAGAAACGAAACTAAATTTCATGAATTTTCTAAAATTAAAAAAGCATCTTGCGTGCAAAAAATCTGTCGTTTTTCTATATCTATATTTTTAACAAATTTATCTAGATACGGAATAAAAAATATTTTAGAATATTTTTTATTCACCCATTTTTCATCACTTTGAATTTCAAATAAATAAGAAGCTCCAGTTTCCAAGATATCAACAACTTTACCTAATCTTTTATCTTCTTCAAAAACTTCACACTCTAAAATATCAAAATAAAAAAACTCATCTTTTTTTAATTTACAAGTTTGTCTGCTTTTCTCGATACTCTGAAAAAGAATAAGATTGGTTAATTCTTTAGCTTTTTCTATATCTTCATAATTCTCAAATAAAACAGTAGAATTGCTTACATTATAATGCTTAATCTTTAATATTTCTTTGGTACTTTTTATAAAAAAGGTAGCATCTTTTTTAAATTGAGAAGAAAAGTCGCTCAGGTTATGCAATTTTACATAACCCTTAAGACCCACAGTTTTACCAAGTTTTGCAACTTGAACAAAATCTTTTTCACTCAAGTGCTTTTACCGTTACCCTATAAGAACTTGCATCCTTGCTCTTATAAGCAGAGATTACGGTTTTTATAGCATTGATCATTTTTCCATTTTTACCTATAAGCTTACCTGTATCAACCTTATGTGCAAAAAGAACAATCTCAAAAAAATTTTCACTTAATTCAATTTTTTGAGTGTCAATCTGTTCAGGATAATCTGCAATTAATTTTGCGTATTCCCTAAGAAAATTCTCTACCATGATTATTTGCTAGTGATAGAAGCAACTTTATCGCTAAGTTTTGCACCAACACTTTTCCAATAAGCTAAACGCTCTGCATCAACTTTAATTACCTCAGGTTCTACCATAGGATTATAATATCCAATACTTTCTATCCAACCACCATCACGACGTTTTCTACTGTCTGTAACCACAATACGATAAAATGGTCTTTTAGTTCTACCCATTCTTGTAAGTCTAATAACTGTCATTTATACTCCTTAAAAATTAAAAATTTTATTTATAGATACTATAAAAAGTATTTATAAATAAAATTTAAAATTGTCTTCTAGCTTGGCTCATCATTTGTGTCAAATTCTCCATTCCTTTTTTGCCTGAAAATCTTTTTGCAAGTTTTGCTGCATTACTAAATTGTTTTAAAAAACGATTGACTTCTACCTGAGAAAGACCTGCTCCCTCTGCTATACGACGTTTTCTAGCATTATTTAACAAATCAGGATTTTCTCTTTCTTTTGGAGTCATTGAAGAAATCATTGCCTTAATATGTATAATCTCTTTAGAATTATCCAAATCTATATCTTTTACCGCATTTGCCATTCCGCCAAGCCCTGGTATCATACCGATTAGAGACTTCATACTTCCTAATTTTTTAATACTTTCCATTTGGTTAAGAAAATCATTAAAATTAAATTCACCTTTTTTAATTTTTTGATTGAGTTTTTTAGCTTCTTTTTCATCAATCACTGCAGCAGTTTTTTCAGCTAAAGTAGCCAAATCACCCTCGCCCATGATACGACTTACTATGCGATCTGGTATAAAAACTTCTAAATCTGCTACTTTTTCGCCTACACCAATAAATCTTAAAGGAATACCGATTTGTTTTGCTATACCTAAGGCTACCCCACCTTTAGTATCTGCATCAAATTTTGATAAAATTACCCCGCTGATACTCAAGGCTTCATTAAAACTAGCCGCAGTCTTAACCCCATCTTGACCACTCATTGCATCAGCAACATAGAAAATCTCATCAGGATTTAAAACATCCTTAACTGATTTTAATTCATTCATCAAAGCCTCATCTATAGCCAAACGTCCAGCAGTATCCACAAGCAAAACATCCACCATAGAACTTTCAGCCTTTTTTAAAGCCTCTTTAGCAACTCTAATAGGATCTTTTTCATTTTCCATAAAGAAAAGTTCAATTTCATTAGCTTCACAAAGTTGTCTTAGTTGCTCCACTGCTGCTAAACGCTGCAAATCACAAGCTACAACTAAAACTTTTTTATTACGTAATTTTAAATAATTTGCAAGTTTGATAGTGCTTGTAGTCTTACCGCCCCCTTGCAAACCTGCCATTAGAACTACTGTTGGGGGTTTAGAAGCAAAAACAAAACCTTGATTCTTACCATTGACACTTAAAATATTTTCTAAATTTACTTTAATGGCATTTAAAAATTGTTTTTGACCTATTCCGTTTTGCTTTACATCTTCTTCTATTAAAGTCAAAAGCTCTTTAGTTATCTTATGATGAACATCTGCTTTTAAAAGAGCTTTTTTTAAGGTTTCTAAAGCGTTCTTAAGTGCTTTTTCATCATCAACAAAACGTAATTTATTGATCGCTGATTTAAAAGATTCGCTAACTAACTCAAACACTTTATCACCTTTCTATAAAATTTTTAAATTAAACCTTGCATTATACAAAATTTTTTCTTAAATGGCTTTAAAAATCTAAATTTTTTATCTCAAAGCCAAATTTTGCAAAACCACTATCTAAATTAGCCTTAAAATGATAATTAAAAATTTTAATTTCATAGCTGTGTAAATACATTCTATCGCTTGAAATTTTAGCATATTTTTCATCGCCTATAACACCATGTTTTATAAATTTAGCATGTACTCTGATTTGATGAGTTCTACCTGTTTGAATGACTATTTTTGCTAAGGTTTTTTTTGACTGCAACATAATAGGAGTAATGATACTTAAGGCACTTAAACCATCTTTTGAAACTTTACTTAATGCTCCACATTTTGCTTTTATGGTAAAAATAGGCTCATTCACTTCAACCTCTTCAGCCAAAACCCCATCTAAAACCGCAATATAACTTTTATAAACTCTGTGTTTTTTAAATTCTTCTATACAAAGCTTTCTAAAATCTTCATCTTTGCAAAGCAAAATCACACCGCTTGTTTCTTTGTCTAAACGATTTAAAAGCTTGGCATTAAATTTTTTCTCCAAGTCTTCACTCACATAAGCGTAAGGTTTATTAATAGCAATAATCTTATCATCTTCAAAAATAATTTGAGGATTTTTGGTTTTTATCACATTAAATCTTGCCTTATCGCTCATCAAAGCTCTAGCAACCACAACTTTTTTTCCATGCGAAAAAACACAACCCTTATCAATCAAATCTTTAGCTTCACGATTTGAAATTTTTTCTTGCAAAGCTAAGAGTTTATAAGCTTTTTCTTGCATCAATTCCCTTTTGTATAGTTTGTATGATAAGTTCTAAATTTTCTTTTTTGGAAATTTTAGCTTTTAAATTTAAATAATGGATTTTATCATTTAAATCTTTTATATTCTCACAAAAATATACATTTTCTACTTCTTCAAATAAAGCCTTTTGATTATGAATAAATTTCCCACTGATTAATACATTATCAAAATATGCCACTTCTATAGGATTGTGTCCTCCTATGCCTTCTATGAAAGAACCTCCAAGCACAACAACATCAGAAATTGCATAAAAATTTACAAGCTCTCCTAAAGCATCTAAAAGCAAAATTTTTTTAGCAAATTTCTTATTTTCATCTTTTAAAGAACTAAATTTTTCAAATTCCAAACCTTTGTTTAAAAGCAAATTTTCAACTTCTTTAAAACGCTCAGGGTGTCGTGGGGCGATAATTAGTTTTTCATTTTCTTCTAGTTTAAAATGATCAAGCAAAAGCTCTTCTTCGTCCTTATGCGTACTGGCAAAAATGATAAGTTTTTCCTTAGGTTTGATATAAAATTTATTATTTTTAATCTCTAAATTTGCCTTAATATTTTTAAAAATTTTAACATTTTTAGCTCCCAAACTTTCAAGTCTTACTTTATCTAATTCACTTTGAGCAAAAACTTCATCAATATAAGAAAAAATTTTTTTATAAAAAAAAGAAAATCTTTGATAAGAATGATAAGATTTATCAGATATTCTTGCATTAAGCAAAATAATCTTAGTTTTATAAATGTGTGCCATGAAAACAAGCATAAGCCAATATTCTGCTTCAAAAATTACCAAAACCTTACAAGGCTTAAACCAAAAAGGCAAAAAATTTTCAAAAGCAAGATAATTTACCTTTTTACAAAATTCTTTTGCATATTCAAAACCTGTTTGAGTAATAGTAGTTATTCTTGAATCAAATTTCAAAACCAAAGTTTTAATACTTCTTACCTCCCCGTAAGAACAAGCATGAAAATGTACATCAGCTTTTTCTTGATGTAAATTTTTATAAAGAAAAAATCGGGATTTTAAACTAGTTTTGTATTTGGATTTTAAAAAAGAAAGCAAAAGAATAAAGACGGCGCAAAATAAAAATGCCGTCCAAGTTAAAAAATAATAAAAAAAGATCAATTTTGTTCTTCTTGCTCTTTATAAAGAATTCTTCCACAATGAGGACAAGTTACAATCTCTTCACCTTTTACAACAGACAGATAAGTCTTATCGTAAATTTTCATAAAACATCCATAGCATGCTTGTTTTTTAACAGGAACTACAGCAGTATTTTTCGCCCATTTGCGAATTTTTTCATAAAAACTTAAAACTTTTTGATTCATCTCGCCCACAAGTTTGGTTTTTTTATCATAAACACTCATTCTATCTTTTTCAAGAATTTCCATTTCAGATTTAATGCTTGCTCTAATCTCATTAATATTTTGCTCTTGTTTGATTTTTTCTTCTTCAAGTTCTTTTTTATAAGTTTCTTTATTCTCTAAAATTTTATCCAGTCTTACAATTTCATCATTTGCAGCGTCTAATTGCTCTTTTGCAATATCTTCTTCAATTTTTAAAGCATTAGCTTCTTTTTCTGTTTTTACTGCACCACTTTTTTTAGAAAGCTCTTTAATTTTTGCCGAAAACTCAGAAATATGAGCATTATTTTGTACTTTTTGATTTTCTATATCTTTGATTTCTTCATCAATTTTTTCTAAATCTGTGTTGATTTTTCCTATTTTTAACTCAGCATCTTTTAAAGTCTTATTAATACTGTCTATTTTTGGTTCATAACTATCAATTTCTTGATCTATTTTTGATAAAAGCACTAATTGTTCGAGATATTTATTCATTTATTTTCCTTAAAAATATTGAAATGGATTTTTTGAAACTGTTATTATAACTTGTAGCGGCAAATTTTTCAAGTCTTTTGCTAAACATTGAGAAAAATATCTCTCACTTTCAAAATGACCCAAATCAATAAGACTGATTTGATTACTAAGCGCCTCTAAAGCTTGATGATATTTAAAATCTCCACTTAAAAAACAATCCGCATCTACTTTAGAAATTAAATCCCCGCCACTTCCAGTACATATAGCAATGCGCTTAATGTCTTTTTTGCCACAATCACTTACACGTAAAATTTGCAAATTTAACTTTTTTTTCACCCAGTCACACAAAGCTTCAAAAGACATAGAATTTTCCACATAAATTAAAAATTCATCTTTAAAAGAAATTTTAAAACCTAAAATTTCTTCCGTAAAATAAGTATTTAAATGACTTAAATCGTAATTTGTATGCATGCTGATTAAAGAAATATTTTTATAAATCATTTCTTTGATAAAAGCCCTAGGATAAGTCTTGTCATATAAATCTTTTAAACCTTTAAATATCAAAGGATGGTGTGTGATAATTAAAGAATTTTCACTCGCTTCTTTAATGATATTTTCATCAATATCTAAGCTTAAATAAACAGTTGAAATTTCACTATCCCTATCTCCAAGCAAAATTCCACTATTATCCCATGATTCTTGGATATCAAAGGGACTTAATTGATCTAAAAAATTATAAATTTCACTCAGCTTCATTTAAATTTTTCTTATAAATTTCAGCACAATTTTTTGAAAGTTCACGAATTTTTAACATATAATCTTGTCTTTGTGCTACAGAAATTGCTCCTCTTGCATCTAAAAGATTAAAAGTATGTGCAGCAAGCATACAATAATCATAAGCAGGTAAAGCTAGTCCTTGTTCTAAAATATTTTTACATTCTTTGTAAGAATTTTCAAACTGTTCATTTAAGATTTTAACATCACTTACTTCAAAATTGTATTTACTAAATTCATATTCACTTTGCTTATGCACATCTGCGTATTTAATTTTTTCTCCATTAAATTCACTCCAAACTATATCATAAACATTATCAACATTTTGAAGATACATGGCTATTCTTTCAAGACCATAGGTAATTTCAGCACTTACTAAATCTACTGCTATACCGCCAACTTGCTGAAAATAAGTAAATTGAGTAACTTCCATACCATCAAGCCATACTTCCCAGCCTAAACCCCAAGCACCCAAACTTGGACTCTCCCAATTATCTTCAACAAAACGAATATCATGACTTTTTAAATCAAAACCCAAATTTTCAAGACTTTTAAGATATAATTCTTGGATATTATCAGGGCTAGGTTTAATCAAAACTTGAAATTGATAATAAGCACCTAAGCGATTAGGATTTTCACCATAACGTCCATCAGTAGGCCTTCTACTTGGAGCCACATAAGCAGCTGCCCAAGGTTTTTTTCCTAAACTTCTTAAAAAAGTTGCTGGATGAAAGGTTCCTGCACCTGCTGGCATATCATAAGGTTGCATAATCGCACAACCTTGCTCTTGCCAATAATTTTGTAAATTAAGTATCATTTGTGAAAAAGTCATTGTATCTCTCTTTATTGTTCCATATTTTCAATAGGTTTTTCTAAATTTTTATTCATTTCCAAATCAGGCTCTGTCTTAGCTCCAAAAATTTCTGCAGTTTTACTCCACATTAATTTATATTTACGCTTGAGAAATTCTATCTCTTCACGCGCATGTTTTAGCTCATTGTTTAAAGTTTCTATAGTTTTTCTATCTTCATCATAAAGTTCTTGCATAGAATAAAGGGCATCTTTTAAAAATTTATTTTCATTTTTTAATGCTTCAAGTGTTTCATCTTTAGCATCTAAAACTTTTTCATGTAAATTTAAAATAGTTCCTATTGTTTTTTCAACAAAACTTTCTCCTGCTAAAGTCATTGAATTTACCATTGCAGTTTGAGATTTTGCAGAACTAGGCACTACACTAAAAGTACCTTGATGAGCTTCGATGTAAATTTTACCCTCTTCTTCTTTAAAATTTAAAGCCCCATTGGCCATCATACCCTTAACCACATCTTCATTTAAATGCACAAGTTTACAAAATTCTTCAAGTTCAAGATAGGTTTGCATTTTTATCCCTTATAATAAAACTTCTACTTCTTTTGAATCAGATATAAGTTTTTTTTCTTTTTCAAGACGATCTTCTTTAAGCTTTTGCGCTAAATCAACATCATAAATAGCTAAAATTTGCATAGCCAAATAAGCAGCATTGATTGCTCCAGCCTTGCCAATAGCTAAAGTTCCTACAGGAATTCCACTGGGCATTTGCACCGTAGAAAACAAAGAATCCATACTTGCAAGATTACTTCCTGGCATAGGCACCCCCAAAACAGGTTTTGTGGTATAAGCTGCAACAGCTCCAGCTAAATGCGCTGCCATTCCAGCTGCTGCTATAAAAACCTTCACACCTTTTTCTTCAGCATTTGCAATATACTCTTTTGTTCTTTTTGGACTACGATGAGCTGATGAGATAATAAGTTCATACTTTACCCCAAAACTTTCTAAAGTTTTAGCAGTCTCTTTCATAGTCTCATAATCACTCTTGCTTCCCATTAAAATAGAAACAAAATTCATCTATATTTCCTTTCTTAAAAAACTTAATGCACTGATTTTATTTGGTAATTGGATTTCATGTTCATTGCCACTATGAATTTCGCTAAATTCTTTATTGTTTTTAGCAATGAGTTTTTTAAACTCTATAAAATATTTATCCTCTTTTTGATAAATTTTACCTAGTTCATTATCGCAAGTTTGAATCACATCGCCTAAAGGGGCTAAAATTTCATAAGGCGTGTTTAAAACGATTTTCCCTTTACATTTAAAAAAGCTTCCATCTTCGCTTATAGCATGCACTTGATGAGAACCTTCTTCTATGCTTGTATTATGATTTTGCGTGTCGGTTTTTTCCAAAGGACGCGAAACAAGATAGCCATCTGTAAAACCACGATTTTTAAGTGTAGCAATCTCTTTTTCATACTTACTTGACTCAAATTTACCCTCTAAAGAATCTTGTATGGCCATTTTATAAGTCCTTGTTGTAAGCGCAACATAATATTCGCTTTTAGTACGCCCTTCTATTTTAAAAGCACTGATACAATTTTCTTGCATGATTTTTTCTATATAAGAACAAAGATTTAAATCTTTAGAATTAAAAATATGAGTACCATTTTCATCTTCTTCTAAGCGAAATAAAGTGCCATTTTCTGGATTTTTAGCATAAAGCTCATAATTAAATCTACAATCATTTGCACAAGATCCACGATTGCTCATTCTTCCACTTTGCACAGAGCTTATTAAACAACGCCCTGAATAAGCAAAACACATAGAACCATGCACAAAGGCTTCGAGTTCAATATCGCAATTTTCCTTTAAAGCTTTAGCGTCTTTAAGCCCTAATTCTCTGGCAATTACAACCCTTTTAGCACCCAAATCCTTATAAACTTGAGCATCTAAATAATTTAAAATATTTGCTTGAGTAGAAACATGTAAAGAAATTTCAGGTGCAAGTTCTTTAACAAGACGCATAGCTCCAACAGAAGCTACAATAAAAGCATCGGGTTTCATCTCACGTAATTTTAATATATGTCTTTTTAAACCTTCAATTTGAGAGCTTAAATGAAAACCATTTAAAGTAACATAAATTTTCTTACCACGCTCATGAGTATATTTGATAGCTTCTTCAAAACTTTCATAATTAAATTCTCTTGCAGTGCGTGATCTTAAAGAAAAATTATTCACACCCGCATAAACCGCATCTGCGCCATAAGCTAAAGCAATTTTTAATTTTGTGAAATTTCCTGCAGGAGCTACTATTTCAGGAATGATCATTTTTGCCCTAAACTTGCAATTAAAGCTTCTATATCATCATTACTTACAACATCAGCAGTACTATCACCTTCAATATGCACTGCAGAACTTACACGTTTTTTATCATCAATTTTACCTTCAAATAAAGAACTCATATAACGGCTTAAAGCACGCATTACATTAATAACACGTTCGATTTTTTGACGATGTATATCTTGATACTGCATTGCATCCATTGCCATCATCACTTCATCTTGTCCGCTTTGAAGATTTCCGACAATCTCCTTAGAACTTTTTTTAGCTTGATTGTTTAATTCTAAAGCTTCACTGAAACTTTCCACATTAGGAAATTTTTCATTAAGTTTAGAAAAAATATCAATATTTTTTTCTATTGCTTTATTTATTTCTTTGAATAAACTTTCAGAATCCGCAAAAAAATTATTAATACTTTCAAGCTTATCCATCATTTCCGTTGCTTTAAGCTCGCTATCTTTTGTAACATCATCTAACTGATGTACAACTTTATGCTCCTGATTTGGTGGGGGTGGTGGCCATACTACACTAGGATTAGGTTTGTAATCAGCTATTTTGACATCTTCTAACATCAAAGCATCTTCTTCGGTATTCGATTCTTCGGTTTTTACCTCTGCTTCTGTCTCTGAATCAAGATCAACATCACCATTCATCAAAGCATCAAGCTCTTCTTGAGTCATTTTTTTCCCTTTTTTAAATCTAGATTTTCAATAATTGCTTAAAATTATAATCAATTTTATCTAAAACAAAAATATAAATTTTTATTTTTTAATCTTTTTAAATTAAATTTTTAAATTTATTAAAAAAAATATATTAATTAAATCTTAATTAAAAATTTTATGATATAATTTTATAAATTTAATTACATAAAGGAGTAAAAATATGGGAAAATTTGTTAATAATATAGATGATTTTTTCAAATTTTGCAAACAAAATGAAGTGCTTTTTGTTGATTTTCGTTTTACAGATATGATAGGAACTTGGCATCATATTACCTATAATCTTCATGCAATCAATGAAGAAACATTTCAAACTGGCATTCCATTTGATGGAAGCTCAATCCATGGATGGCAACCTATAGAAAAATCAGATATGATTTTAAAACCTGATGCTCAAAGTGCTTTTTTAGATCCTTTTACAGCTGATCCTACTATCATAGTATTTTGTGATGTGTATGATATTTACAAAGGACAAATGTATGAAAAATGTCCAAGAAGCATAGCAAAAAAAGCAATGGAACACCTTAAAAATAGTGGCATAGCTGATACTGCTTACTTTGGACCAGAAAATGAATTCTTTGTTTTTGATAGTGTAAAAATAGTTGATACTACTCATTGTTCTAAGTATGAAGTTGATACCGAAGAAGGAGAGTGGAATGATGATAGAGAATTTACCGATAGCTACAATACTGGACACAGGCCAAGAAACAAAGGTGGATATTTTCCAGTTCAGCCAATTGATTCTTTAGTAGATATTCGTTCTGAAATGGTTCAAACCCTTGAAAAAGTAGGTCTTAAAACTTTTGTTCATCATCATGAAGTTGCACAAGGACAAGCTGAAATAGGAGTAAATTTTGGCACGCTTGTAGAAGCAGCTGACAATGTTCAAATTTATAAATATGTTGTAAAAATGGTAGCTCATTTAAATGGCAAAACTGCCACTTTTATGCCAAAACCTTTATACGGAGATAATGGCAATGGTATGCATGTTCATATGAGCTTATGGAAAGATGGGGTAAATTTATTTTACGATAAAGATGGATACAGTGGACTTAGTCAAACTGCTATAAATTATATAGGTGGAATTTTAAAAAATGCTAGAAGTGTCGCAGCTTTTACAAATCCAAGTTCCAACTCTTACAAAAGAATAGTTCCTGGCTTTGAAGCTCCTTGTATTTTAACTTATTCTTGTCAAAACAGATCAGCAAGTTGTCGCGTTCCTTATGGCATAGGTAAAAATTCAGCTCGTATAGAAATTCGCTTCCCTGATAGTACTGCTAATCCTTATTTAGCTTTTGTTAGTCTTTTAATGGCAGGACTTGATGGAATCAAAAATAAAACCATTCCTGTAGGTCCTATGGATGAAAATTTATTTGATCTTACTTTGGATGAAATACGTGAAAAAGGGATAGAGCAATTACCACATACTCTAAGAGGAAGTTTAGAAGCTTTAATCCGACATAATTCTTATTTAAAACCTGTAATGAGCGATATTTTTATCGATGACTATCAGCATTTAAAATTTGAAACACAAGTTTGGCCAGTAGAAGCTCGTCCAACTGCTTATGAATTTAAAACTTGCTACTCTTGCTAAAAATTTAATGGCGTTTAACACGCCATTAAACTAAAAAAGAATTAAAAATATTTATTTTATATCAACTATCGCTTAAGTTGATTTACAATTCCTAGCATATCATCACTTGTTGTAATTGCCTTAGAACCCGCTTCATAAGCCCTTTGTCCTGTGATAAGATCTGTCATTTCTTCAACAAGCTGAACATTACTAAGTTCTATAAATCCATGTCTTATTGTTCCAAGTCCATCTTGTCCTGCTATACCCGCAACAGGTGCACCACTTGCTCCTGTTTCAAGATAAAGATTATCACCCATAGAATGAAGACCCGCTGGATTTATAAACTGAACTAGCTCCACTTGGCCAATTTGAGTTTCTTGTTGCTCCCCTGGTAGCATTACAGAAACGGTTCCATCTGTAGCAACATTAATTGCTGTTGCGCCTTCAGGTATTGTCATTTCAGGTAAAAGTCTATAACCATCTGAATTTACAATATTGCCTTCATTATCTTTTGTAAATTGCCCATTTCTAGTATATCCTATAGTGCCATCAGGAAGTTGTATTTGAAAAAACCCATTACCTGCAATAGCCATATCAAGACCATCAGTACTTGTTGATTTTAAATTTCCTTCAGTAAAAACTTTAGTTACCGCTGTTGGACGCACACCCACACCCACTTCTATACCCGAAGGAGAAAGAGTAGTAGCTGAAGTTGAAGTTCCTGCATACTTCATAACTTGATACATAAGATCAGCAAATTCTGCGCGACTTTTCTTAAAACCTGCTGTATTAACATTGGCGATGTTATTTGAAGTAACATCAATTTGTGTTTGCTGCGCTACCATTCCCGTAGCAGCAGTATGAAGTGATCTCATCATTTTTAATCCTTTTTTTATTTTATTTTAAATTATTTAACAGCTGCAAGCTTATTGATAGCTTCTTGATTTAAGTCATCCATATGAGCTGTCATAACTTTTTGATACATTTCTACCATTCTGTTTGCTTCAATCAGTCCTACCATTTCAGTAACTGGATTAACATTTGATCCCTGAGAAAAACCTTGGCGAATAGCATTGGAGTTTTCCAAATCTCTAATGCGGGTTAGATCATCTATTTTATAGACATTATCCCCATCTTTTTGCAAAGCTCTTATATCATCTACTTGTGCTACAAATAATCTTGCATTTTGAGCTCCATCAACCTCAATGCTTCCGTTTTTATCAACGCTAATTTGAACAGCACCATTAGGAATGCGTATGCCAGCATTCTGAGGATTATTAAAATAATCACTACTTAATACCTTGTATCCTTGCTTATTTACCAAATAACCCTCATCATCAAGTTGAAAATTTCCATCTTTAGTTAATCTTACTTCTCCATCTTTGGTTTGAACCAAATAAAAAGCATCTTCTCTAGTCATTGCCAAATCCAAAGGATTGTTTGTGGCCTTTAAAGAACCTAGGCTAAAATCCGTATATTCTTGAGAAACTTGCGGGATTCCATCTATTGTAGTATTTACAAAACGAGATGCATCTCTTGTGTGATTTTCTATAGGCAACTCATCCTGAGTTTCTTTAAAAATCCTTTTAAAATCTGCAATAACCACATCATCTCTTTTGTATCCACTTGTATTAATATTGGCAAGATTATTAGTAATCACATCAAGTTTATTAAACTGAGTTACCATTCCACCAGTTGCTTGATAATATCCATTTTGCATATTTTCACCTATAAAATTAAGATTTTATAGCTATAAAAGCAAAGAGTGTTCCAACTTTTAAAAACAAAGAAAAATAAATATTTGAAAGATTATTAGGAGAGAATTTTAAACTATAAAAAGCAAGATTTGACTCAATCTTGCTTTAAAAATCAATTTTAATCCATTTGACGACGCAAGAAAGTCGGTGTTTCAATTTGCGCCATTATCTCTTCATCGTAACCACCGCTTACCTTTTTAAGACTTAAATAAGGATTTTTCTTAGAAGCTTGAGCTTCTTCGGTAGATTTTTTAGCTACTGCATCTTTATCTTCAAACCCTGTCGCAATAATAGTCACTTCAACTCTATCTTCCATGCTATCATCTGTGGTAGAACCAAAAATAATCTTAGCATTTTCATCAACAATTTCTTGTATGCTATTTGCTGCTGCTGAAATTTCAAACAAAGAGCAATTAGAACTTGTTTTAAAATGTAAAATAACTCCCTTGGCACCTTTAATATCCATTCCATCAAGCAAAGGAGATTCTATAGCGTTTGAAAGAGCCTCTTCTATAGCATTTTCACCACTAGCACTACCAACACCCATAAGTGCGAGTCCGCGATGACTCATGATGGTTCTTACATCCGCAAAGTCAACATTAATATCTCCATTATCAAGCAAGATAGACACCATACCTTTTACAGCACGAGCTAAAATATCATCAACCAATCTAAAAGCATCTTTAATGCCTGCTTTTTTATCAATAATGCTCAATAATTTTTCATTTTGAATTACAAGAATAGAATCACTTTCTTTTTTAAGCTCAAGGAGACCGCTTTCAGCAAGTTTTTTTCTTTGTTTTCCTTCGAATGCAAAAGGCATAGTTACAACAGAAACAGTTAAAGCTCCAATCTCTTTAGCTGCTTGTGCAATAACTGGAGTGGCACCCGTTCCAGTACCTCCACCAAAACCTGAAGCAATAAATACAATATCACTTTGACTAAGACTTGCTTTTATTTCTTCAAAACTTTCTCTAGCACTTTCTGCACCTACTTCAGGAAGCATACCAGCGCCTAAACCTTTAGTTTTTTTCTCGCCAAGTTGAATTTTAGTTTTTGCTAATGAAATTGAAATAGCTTGTGCATCAGTATTTGCTGCAATTAAATCAAGATCATTTAATCCCATTTTAACCATATGGTTGATCATATTACCGCCACCGCCACCGCAACCTATAACCTTAATTTTTGCACCTTTATTATGTTGCATTTCTTCTACTAAAAATTCACTCATAAAAATTTCTCCTTGTTAAAATTGATTCATAATTTTATGCCAGATATTTGAAAAAACGCTAGGTTTTTTTTCTTTTGGCTCTTTAAAATCTAATTGTTCTTGTATTGCAATTGTATCATTTTCTTGCAAATTTTCATCAAAAAAATCAGATTTTATTTCACTTTCTGCATCTTTTTGCAAAACAATATCTTGTTTAATTTGACGATTAAAATTTTCAATTTCCCCTTTATATCTTAATTTTTCATTAGAATCAAGTTCATAAGGCGTAAAATACCCCGCTCCATATAAACAAAGTCCTATAGCACAAGTATTTTCAGGATCATTAAAAATTTCACTAAAACCAGTAATCAAATCTTTTCTTGCAGTAGCCAGTCTAACTGAGCGATTATCAAATGTTGCAGGAGCAAGCTCATCAATACCTGCTAACTTAGTCATTCCACCTGTTAAAACAACTCCACCGCCTGTAGCATTGGCATAACGATTATCACTTAAGATTTTTGCCAAAATCATCAAAGTTTCTTCCGCTCTTGCATAAATTACGTTTGAAATAATATCCAAAGAAACTTCATTAACCTTTCTTTCATCGCCCATTGAAGGAATTTGTATAAGGGTGTTAGGCTGTTGCGAAAGAGCTGCATAATTAAGCTTGATTTTTTCTGCTTCTTTTAAAGGTGTATGCAATGCCATTGATAAATCTTGGGTGATATTAATCGAGCCAATTTGCAAACAATCATTGTATCTAATTGAATTTCCAGTATGAACAACCATATCACAAATCGCTCCACCCATATCAATCAAAACAGCGCCTAATTCCTTTTCGCTATCATCTAAACAAGCTATAGCTGAAGCATATCCTGAAAGAACTATATTATCCACTCTTAAATCAGCTAATTCAACCGCTTTCTTAAGATTTTTAATATGAGATTCTTGTGAAATCACTATATGGGTTGAAACTTCTAAACGATTGCCACTCATTCCCAAAGGATCATCAACATGTTCAAGATCATTAACCTTAAAATTATAAGGCAAAACATGGATAATTTCATAACCACTTGGTAGATTGGCAGTATGCTTAGCTGTACTTACAGCACGATGGATTTCTTTAATGCCTATTTCATGATTTGGAATATTAACAACACCTACACTATCAACGCTTTTAGTATAAGCACCTGATATAGACACCACAACCTTATCATAATGAACTCCGCTCATCATCTCAGCACTTCTAACAGCTTCTTCAATAGATTTAGAAGCAAGCTCTATATTGGTAATGGCACCTTTTTTAACCCCGTTGGTTTTTGACTTGGAAAAACCAATAATTTTTAATCCATCTTCATCTTTTTGAGCAATAATGGCACAAGTCTGGGTTGAGCCTAAGTCAATTCCTAATATATTCAAAATCAATTCCCTTTATAATAAATTTTTATTGGATATATCTTTTTAAGTTCATCAACAAGTTCTTGCTTAAGCTCATTTGCTTTTAAATTTTGCAAATTTTGCTCAAGCATAGTTTTGTATTGTTTAAATTTATCGGAGTTCATATCTAATTTTTGTTTATTTATTTTATATAATATTGCTTTATTGTCGTTAATGACCACATAAGAACTATTTTGATCAGCATTAAATACATTCATTAAAAAATAAGCAAATTCAGAATCATTTAATATCTTATCACTAAGCTTTACACTCTCGCGAGAACTATCTCGACTTACAAAGCCTATATCATCGCCTTTAAAATTTACTAAACTATTTTTGGCTTTTTCTTCTAAATTTTTTCTAGCTTGTTCGCTTAAATACATAGGTAAAACTTCTTCTCTAGCTTCTTCAAAAGTTTTATTTCTTATAGGATCTACTTTATTTAGTTTAACTATGATATATCCGTTATTATAAGGTGCTGGTCGTAAAACATCTCCATTTTTAGCTTTATTCAAAAGATCAATTGGATAATAAACATCAGATTCACTAATATTTTGATCTTTTTGAAAATTATCTTTCCCATTTTTTAAATCTAAAAATTTAGCATTAGCCACATTCTTTAGTTGCATTAAGGCGTAATCTTTAGCAACTTCATTTTTAGCAGACTGAAAATCCATCACTTTACCTGCAAAATCTTTATATTTTAGTTTATTTTCATCTTGATTGTAAAATTTTTCTAATTCTTTGTCGTCAATTTTCTCATTGCTAACTGGCAAAAAATAAGTTGAAATTTCATATATTTTTTTAGTTTTATAATCTTCTTTATGTTCATTCCAAAGCTTTTTTAAATCCTCTTCATTAATCTTAATATTTTTTTTGTCATAATCAATTTTTGCAATACTTAAAGCATCTTGCATAAAATAACTAGAAGCTAACATTTTTAATTCCTCATCTTTGCTAGGAATATTAAAAATTTGATTAAGTTTATCGGTAATTACTTCATTTGCAAGTTGTGTTTCATAATCTTTTGGAGTTAAATTATTGGCATTTAAAAGTTCATAATAAATTGTTTTGTTAAAATCCCCTGTAGAATCTTGAAATTCTCTAGTATTTGCAAGTTTTTGTAAAATTTCATTCTCGTTTATGCCAATACCCAAATCTTTAGCAAAATTTAACAAAAGCTTATCTTCAACAAGAGAACTTAAAGCTATATTTTTAATGCCTAGTTGCTCAGCATTTTCTGGAGTTAAAGCACCATTGCTAATTTGATTATAATAACTTAAAATCTGTCTATATCTAGTATCAAATTCGCTAAAACCTATCTTTTCATTTCCTACAGTTGCAACACTCGAACTTCTATTGAGATTAAAATCATAAGCACCCCAACCTAAAAAGCCGGCGCCAACAAAAGCTATAGTACTAACCCATATAGTAACAACAAGATATTTTTTGTGATGTTGCATCCAAGTAAGCATATCATTCCTTGATTAAATTTAAACTAGATATTGTATCGTAGAAGTGTTTAAGTGGAGTTTAATTATAGAATTTTTACCAAAAAAATATTTGTTCTTTAAATTTTATGATTTTTACAATGAAATTTAGTTATAATTATAGTTTATAAAAATTTATTAGGATTGATTTTGGAAATTCCTCATATCCCAGTTTTACTTAATGAAGTTCAAGAGATTTTTAAAAATCTTAAAACAGGTTATTTTTTAGACTGCACTTTAGGATTTGGCGGACACAGTGAAGCTTTGCTTAAAAATCATCCTGATCTTGAAATCATTGCTTGCGATCAAGATCAACAAGCTTTAGAATTTTCTAAAAAACGTCTTAAAGATTTTCACAATAGGATAACTTTTATACAAAGTAATTTTAGTGAAGTTTTAGAAAAAATTTCACATAAAGAAGAATTAAGAGGTATTTTAGCAGACATTGGAGTTTCTTCATTTCAACTTGATAGTAACGAAAGAGGTTTTAGTGTAAATTCTGACTTTTTGGATATGAGAATGAATCAAAACTCCAAAATATCAGCTTATGAGATTATTAATACTTATACAAAAGAGCAATTAACTTCCATTTTTAAAGATTATGGAGAATTGCACGATGCACATTTTATTGCTGAAAAAATTTGCCTAGAAAGAAGTAAAAATCCAATCAAAAGCGCCAAAGAACTTTATCAAATCATAGGAAAAGGCAAGCAAAATCATAGAAAAATTTCCAAAGCTACTTTAGCATTTCAAGCCATTAGAATAGAAGTAAATCAAGAACTTAAGGTGCTTAAAGATTTTCTTGAGCATTTAGAAAATTTAAAACCAAAAAATTGCATTTTAGCAATCATTAGTTTTCATTCTTTAGAAGATAGAATAGTAAAAAATTTTTTCAAAAAATGGTCAAAAAACTGCATTTGTCATGAAAAAATAATGCGTTGCGAATGTGGAAATAATCATAGCCTAGGGCAAATAATAACCAAAAAAGCCATAAGTGCAAGCAAGGAAGAACTTTTAAAAAATTCTCGCTCTAGTTGCGCTAAAATGCGGGCTTTTTATTTTAATAATTTGGATAATAAATAATGCTAGAAGATGATTTTATAAAAGAACGCCAAAACATACGCCAAAAAATGCTGAAATTTTCTCGCGCCATAAATCAAGGCAAACCGCTTGATGATGACTTAAGAAATGAAATTTCTAGCGATGACATTTTAAGACGTCGTTTTAAAAAAAAGACTCCTAATAAATTCTTAGAAGAACTCGATGAAGAGTATGAGTCAAAACATACTAAAAAATCAAATATATATTTAAAAGAAGATCTGATCAATGTTAAATTAGAAGAAAAGCAATCTCTTGCTAAAAAAATTTTTTCCAAAATGAAAGAAAGGAAAAAAGAAGAAAATAAAAAAACTAAAAAAATTTTTTCATTTGGAAGAAAAAAAATAAACGAGATAAAAAATATTCAAACTAAACCAAAAATTCAAACAAAAAATGATCAAAATCCTATCCAAGATAAAAAGGAAAAAAAAGAATCTATAAAATCTATAGAAAAAATTCAAAAAACTGAACCTAAAATACAAAACTCCCAAACTATAGAAAAACAACCCGATATTAAACAAAGTTTGGAAAATTTACAAAAAAAGATAACACCACAAGAAAATAAACAAGAACTTCCAAAACCATCTAATCAAGCCCAAGAAAAACAACAAAATGATGAAGATGCTCAAAAGGCAAAAAATGTTTTATTAGAAGGCTTCTCTAATGCCACCAAAGAAGATAGAAACCTAAATTTCAATCATCTTCTTTTTGCAGCTTTACTTGTTAGTTTTGCGTTATTTTTATTTGCTCCACAAATTTATATTAGAAATCAAATTTATTATCTTAGTAGAGAAATTGCTACATTAAGAACAGAAGAAAGCGTTTTAAACGAAGAAAATAAAGATTTAAAAAGAAGACTTGAAAATATGCGATTCCAAAATCAAATTTTAGATTATTTAGAATGAATAATCTTATCTAAAACATACTGCTCTAAATTTGCTTTTGGAATTTCTTCTTTTAAGGCTTCCTTATAAATTTCACCTGCCATTATAGAGTATTTTTCATAAGCAAAATAAGGGAAATGCAAAGCCCAGGCTTTTTGTATTATTTTTTTTGAGATTATTTTGCGAGTATAAACTTTAAAAATATCATATCCTATAAATACACAAGCAGTAACCATAACAGCACTCACTATGCTTATATGAAAGTCAAGTTTTGTTAAAAAATAATGAGTAATTAAAAGCAATGGTAACAAAACCACAGCACAAAAAACACCAAAATAAATATAAGAATTTAGAATTTTGAAATTAAAATTTAGCTTAGAAGGATCTACAAGCATACCGTCATTAAAAAGTGCATTTGCTTCTAATAAATCCTTCACTAAAACAGGTTGTTCTGATACTTTAAATAAAAAACGAAGGCTAAATTCTTTAAATTTTTTCATAATCCATGCTTTATTTTTTAATTAAAATTTTATCTAAAGAAAATTAATTTTTACTAAATATAAACCTCTTTCAATTGCTTATTAATTCTTCTGTGATTCTAGCGATTTCTAATTCTTCATCTGTAGGAATAACAAGCACTTTAACTTTAGAATTGGCATGATTTATCATTCTTTCGCCCAAAATCCTTTGTTTGTTAAGTTCAAAATCTAACTCGATACCAAGATGAGCTAATCTCTCACATACTTTTTGTCGAACCAAACTATCATTTTCTCCTATACCACCTGTAAAAATAATAGCATCGGTTTTTGGCAACACGGCAAAGTAGGCTCCTATGTATTTTACAAGACGATAGCAAAACATATCAAGAGCCAAACGTGCTTTATCGTTACCTTGTTCTATCTCTCTTTCTATATCTCTAAAATCATTATAACCACAAATTCCATATACTCCACTTTTTTTATTCATCAGCGTATCTATTTCTTCTATAGTTAAACTTTTAATATGGCTTATAAAAGGTAAAATAGCAGGATCTATATCCCCACAACGCGTTCCCATAATAAGTCCTTCAAGCGGAGTAAATCCCATAGAAGTATCCACACTCTTACCTTTTTCTATAGCACATACACTTGCACCATTTCCAAGATGAGCAGAGATAATATTTAATTCATCTTGATCTTTTTGAAGAAATTTTGCCGCTCTAGAACTAACATAAGCATGGGAAGTCCCATGAAAACCATATCTTCTAATATTATGCTTATCATAAAAATCATAAGGCAAAGCATACATATAAGCAAAATCAGGCATAGTACGATGAAAAGCTGTATCAAAAATAGCCACATTTGCAACACTAGGTGCAGCTTTAATCATTGTTTTTATACCTGCTAAATGCGCAGGATTATGCAAAGGAGCAAAAATACTAACCCTATCTATCTCTTTAAGAACATAGTCATCTACTAAACAATGCTCACTTAAATTTCTTCCCCCATGAACTATACGATGACCACAACCATCAAGAGCATTTAAATCCGCTAAAATTCCTGATTCTTTAAAAAGCTCATTGACTATACTAAGCCCTTCTTCGTGATTATTTATCGTTAATTCTCTTTCAAAACTTTCATTATTTAAAACATTTTTTAATATAACTTTTGAATTTTGCTCTCCGATTTTCTCTACTAAACCACTCGCTTTAACGATTTTATTATCAAAAAATTTAAATTTAATCGATGAAGAACCTGAATTTAAAACTAAAATTTTCATTTATTATTCCTTTCTATTGAGCTTGTATAGCACTTAAAATAACGGTATCTACAATATCATCTACCAAACATCCACGACTTAAATCATTAACAGGTTTTTTAAGACCTTGTAAAATAGGACCGATTGCTAAAGCATTAGCGGTTCTTTGAACTGCTTTATAACAAATATTTGCTGCATTAAGATCAGGAAAAATATATACATTTGCATGGCCTGCTATCTTAGAATTTGGCATTTTCTTTGCTGCAGTCTTTAGGTCATAAGCACAATCAAACTGCATAGGACCATCTATATTTAACTCAGGGTATTTTTCTTTGGCAATCTTTAATGCTTCTTTTACAAGATCTACGCTTTCCCCCTTACCACTATCGCCACTAGAATAAGAAAGCAAAGCTATTTTTGGTTCAAGTCCAAAAGACTTAGCAGTCATAGCACTTACATAAGCACTAGTTGCAAGCTGTTCAGCAGTTGGACTTGGATTTACAGCACAATCCGCAAAAGCTAAAACTTGATCTTCAAGCCCCATAAAGAAAATTCCCGAAACAGAACTAATACCTTCTTTGGTTTTAATAAGCTGCAATGCAGGGCGAATCGTTTCAGCTGTAGTAGTTGATGCTCCACTAACCATAGCATCAGCTTTTCCAGTATGTATAAGCAAAGTTCCAAAATAAGTTTTATCCTGAACTAGCATCTTAGCCTCTTCTAAACTCATTCCTTTAGATTTTCTTGCCTCGTAAAGAATGGAAGTAAATTCTTGATTATATTCTGAATTGAGCGGATTTATAATTTTTATAGTGCTTAAATCAAGACTTAATCTAGCAGCATCTTGTTTGATTTTTTCCTCATCACCCAATAAAATAAGATCAACAACTTTACTTTTTAATAAAATTTCAGCAGCTTTTAAAATTCTCTCATCATTACTTTCTGGCAAAACAACAGTTTTTTTATTTTTTACGCTTTGTTTAATCAATTCATATTTAAAACGATGCGGAGTTATAAAATCATACTCTTCAAGCTTTTGCACTTCTTCAAAATTAAATTTTTCATTAATCAAAACATAATTACGACCATCTAGGGCATGATCGAAATATTTTTGAGCTATAAGTTTATCTTCATCGTTAATAATAGCAGCGATAGGGGTATTAAGATTTTTAGCCAATTTTATACTAAGATCAAATCCATCAAGTATTCCAAATTCGCAAAAGCTATTTACAAGCACAAAATCGTATTTGCGTTTTAACTCTTCGTATTCTTCTAAAATAACATTAAAAAAATTATGAGGATCTTTGCTAAATTCCTCCATTGCCTCTCTAAAGGTAAAACCATAAGCGCTTTTTACGGTTTGATTGATATTAAATTCTTCCAACCAACCTTGCAAAACAGGGACGCGATGTATGTATATTACAGGGCAATAAATTGCGATATTTTTGTAAATTTTGCTATAATTTTTAAGCAAATTTGTACTAATAATAGTATTTAACTCATCACTTCTAGATCTCATCAAATAAAGATTTGCCATCATTTTCTCCTTAAATTTATAAATGTGGAACACTCTTTGCTTTTTCTAATTTTAACAAAAGAAAAATAAAAAATTTATATTTTAAAGGACGAAAATGAAAAAAGTTTTATTTTATGTGTTACCGTTTGCATTTTTTGGTTGTTCTGCAACGGTTGATCCACAAATTTCAATGAAACCACCTGCTTATGTAGAAGAACTTGCACCAAAACAAAGTAATAATATAGAAAGTGCGCCAGGATCGCTTTTTGGCAAAGGGGATAATCCTTTATTTTCAGATAAAAAAGCTATGAATGTAAATGATTTAGTTACAGTTGTTATACAAGAAAGCACCACTCAAAGTACACAAGCCAATAAAGCAACAAGTAGAACTAATACCTCAAATTTAGGCGGAGGTGCTTTAACAGGAAGTTCAGGAGTGGTAGCTAATGCTCTTAATAAAGTCAATGCTTATTCTAATATAGGCTTTCAAACCAATAGTTCAAACAACTACACAGGAACAGGCTCACAAAGCAGAAATGAAAGTTTCAATACTACAATTTCAACGCGTGTAATTAAAATTTTATCAAATGGTAATTATTTTATCGAAGGCTCAAGAGAGCTTTTAATCAACGGGGAAAAACAAATCATACAATTAAGCGGTGTTATTCGTCCTTATGACATCGGTCAAGACAATACTATAGATAGTAAATATATAGCAGATGCTAAAATTCTTTATAAAACAGAAGGTGAAGTGGATAGAAGCACAAGAAAACCTTGGGGTAGCAAAGTTATAGAAGCGATATGGCCATTCTAAAAGCAAGGTTAAACCTTGCTTCTTGGCTTTTATTCTTTTACAGCCCTACTTTTAACCTCATCTTCAACTTCAGCTAAAAATCTATCTACAAGTTCACTTTCTTTTAATTTAGCTACAACTTCACCATGTCTTATAACAAGTCCTTGATTTTTCCCAAAGGCTATAGCCACATCAGCGCCCTTAGCTTCACCTAAAGCATTTACTACACAACCCATGACACTGATATTTAAAGGTTCTTTTATATGCTTGGTTTTTTCTTCTACGATTTTAATCGCGCTTAACAAATCACTTTGAATCCTACCGCAAGTTGGACATGAGATGATATTTACTCCGCTTTTTTGCACTCCACTATCTTGCAAAATCGCTCTTGCTACACGAATTTCTTCTTCAAGCTCACCCGTCATAGAAACACGCATAGTATCGCCTATACCTTTAAGAAGTAAATTTCCTAAAGCTATAGAACTTTTTACGGTGCTATGAAATTTAGTTCCTGCTTCAGTTACCCCTAAGTGAAAAGGATAATCACAAAGCGGTCTTAATCTCTCATAAGCTTCTATAGTTTTTTGAGCATCTGAAGTCTTCATGGAAATTTTAATATCAAAAAAGTCTAAATCCTCTAAAAGCTTGATATTATACATCGCACTTTCTAGCATAGCATCGACACCATAGCCAAATTTATCGCTAAATTGTTTTTCTATGGAGCCGTGATTTACACCGATACGTATAGGGATACCCCGTTCTTTACATGCTTTTACCACTTCTTTGATATTTTCTTTAGAGCCTATATTGCCAGGATTTATACGCACTCCATCGATAAATTCAGCACAATATACAGCCAAATTATGATTAAAATGAATATCTACGATTAAAGGCAAAGGACTTTTAGCTTTAATCTCTTTTAAAGCCCTTGCATCGGCCATATCCAAGCACGCCAAACGCACTATATTTGCTCCTGCAAAATAAAGACGATTGATTTGCTCTAAAGAACCTTCTATATTTCTTGTCTTAGTAAAAAGCATAGATTGAACTGAAATGGGTGCATCACCGCCTATTAAAACATCTCCTACTTTGATTTGTCTGGTTTTAAATCTTTTATACTCCATAACTTCACTCTTTGAAAAATTTTAATATCAAATTTTAACTTTTTATTGCTTTAATTAAAGTTTATTTTTGATAATATAGGAAAAATTTTCACATTTATACTAAACAAAAAAAGGAGGTTATCTATGGATTTTTTTAAAAATGGTGGAGTTATTTGGATTACAGGACTAGCAGGAAGTGGCAAAAGTTATATTGCAGAAGCATTATACAAAAAATTAAAAGAAAAATACAATAATATTATTTATCTTGATGGCGATGAACTGAGAGATCTTTTAGAGCATTATGGATATGATAAACAAAGTCGTATTGATATGTCAATAAAGCGTTCTAAATTTGCACATTTTCTCAGTTCTCAAAATATGCTAGTTATCGTAAGCGCTATTTCCATGTGGAATGAAATTTACGAATACAATAAAAAAACTTTAAAAAATTACTTTGAAATTTACATAAAATGCGATTTTGAAGAACTAAAAAAACGTGATAAAAAAAACTTATATAGCAAAAACTTAAAAGGTGAAATTTCAAATGTTGTGGGAATGGATATTGATTTTGATGAACCAAAATCTAATTTAATAATTGATAATACTTATATGACAGAACTTGACAATAAAATTTCCTACATCTTAACAGCTCTAAAAGAAAAAGAATAAAGAAAAAAGCATGCAAAATCTTTTACTCTATATAAAAAATAACCTAACTCCAACCCTAGCCCAAATTCTTTTACAAGCTTTAAAAAATTCGAATAATGAAAAATTTTTTACCTTTGTTTTGGAAAATATTGAAACAATTTGCACTTGGCTCAATTCTAGCGAATTTAAGAATAGATATTTATCAATAAAACATCCTTATCCACCTTTAATCAATCCTAATTTTATAGAAATAGATGCTAGTCGACATTGTGCAGAATTAGCTTGGGATTTAAATTTACCCCTACCCAAACACTATAAATTTATCTATATTTCTCCACATGGCGTTGGAGCAGCAGCATTTTTAAGATATCTTAATCAATGTTGCGATGTAACTTGTTTTGCCTCCTGGGTTTTACCACCTGATGCCAAAGAAAGATATTGTCTTAATTACATGTGTCTAAATGACAATACGATTACTCAATATGCTATTAATATATCAGAAATTAATCTACCTTATTTTGATAAATATCTATCTTTATTGGATTTTAACTCTAAAATTATTTGCGGAGTTCGCGATCCAATAGGAATTTTAAAGCATAACTGGGGAAGAGATTGGAGTAAAGTTTTAAGAAACTATCCCTCTGAATTTAATCTAACTTATGATTGGCGTTATTATATTGACTATCTTACTCATCAAAATCATAAAATTAAAATCGATATAAACAAACTACAACAAGAAGTTTTTATCATCTCTTATTTATTAAAATATTTTAACAAAGACAAAGTATACTATCTTGATATGGAAGAAATCCGCCAATCAAAGGCCTTCGATACTATGAATTTACTTGCTATAAATTTTAATTTTACCCCCCCCCATAAAGATAAATTAGATTTATTTAAAATTAAAGAATTTAGAGGTTATATTCGCTATCTTTTTCCTATCACACTCTATGCAAATTCTAAAGATATTAATAACACCTTTTATCTTAATACTC
The DNA here is from genome assembly GCF_004379075.1 of Campylobacter sp. US25a. Lineage (NCBI taxonomy): Bacteria > Pseudomonadati > Campylobacterota > Epsilonproteobacteria > Campylobacterales > Campylobacteraceae > Campylobacter > Campylobacter sp. US25a. The sequence goes on along the minus strand of NZ_RYYM01000006.1, from coordinate 59,327 downwards.
CTAAAAATAATAAAAATTTCAATATTGATAAAACTTCTAGCATTCCCATAATTTTAGACAGAAAACATATCAATCATGAAAAAATAGACATAATACAAGAAATTATAAAAAACGACCTATGTAATGATATGGGTATATATATTGATAAAAATGATTTTAAACAACTGGAACAAAACAATCTTTTATTTTCAACAATTAAACATTATTTATATGATTTTTTATATCAAATTAAAATAACTATAGATGAAACAGAATCAAAAATGATGAAAGAAAAAGATGTGATAGATTATTTTATAAAAAATAAATCACTTATTCACACTTTTTTTAATATTTTTGAAAATGATCTAAATCATTTAAAGCAAAAATTTCCCAATATAATTAACTCTTGGACATACTATAAAGAATTTGAAAAATGCGTCAAGAGTTAGATGACAATATTCAGGGAAAAGATGTAAGGGGTATTTTAAAAAGAACATGTAACTATCCCTAAATAATTTTAGCAAAACCACCAAATAATAGGATTTTAAAGCTCATAAAAATAACTTTTTATCTTTCCTAATTTAAAGTGTAAAAAATCCCAAATATCCCAAAATATCCGTTTTGTCCCAAAAAAAGTGATTAAATGCTGTTTAAAAGGCAGATAAATACGAGTTTTGATTTTAATTTTATATCCCAAAAATGTTTTTAACCCTATAAGATAGTTACATTTTTACTTAAAGTATTCTTATGTTTTCTTAACCATGTAACTATCCCTATAAAACACTATATAATCATACTTTAACCACTTTTTATATAAAAATAGTATGTAACTATCTATAGCTTTAAGGTTTGGAGGATAGTTACATATAAAACTTAAACATTTAGTTGGTTTTTGTAAGCTTATAATAGACTAAGATTACTTTAATTTATTTAAAAATTATTTTTATTTATGTTTTTGTATATAGATATCGCATCTATTTTTCAATGCCATAAGTTTTTTGAGTCCCAAGGGATTATTTTTTTTGAAATCATCGCTATTTAAATAACAATCATATCTCCCTATGATGTTTTTTATCATATGTGCAAAATGTTCCATTATAATATTTTCATCTATCTTATTGTTTTCAAAAAAAGTTTGAAGTATTTCAAAATAATTCATCATCATTATAATTGATCTTTCTAATTCTGGATTGTTTTTATCTTTAATTTTTTTTAATATTTCTTCATCTCCTTTTTCGTATTTTATATTTTGTTGCTCTCTTGTATAATCTCTTGCCTCTATAAAATGTTTTTCATCCCATTTGGATAATAACTGCATTGTTAAATTAAATTTATCTGCTCTTTTTTTTTCAAAAATAGAATAAGCATTTAGCACCAATGAGCCTGAAACCACATAAGCAGAAACAATAGATATAATAGCTTTAATTCTACTTTCTAAATCACTAATAAATACAAAACATAAATACACTGCTATCAAAAACCCAATTATACATAGAAATATAATAAAGTATTTATTTTTTTAATATTTTCATTAAAATCCCTTTAATATGTAATTAAATTTCATTAGAATTATATATTAAATTTTTTATTTAATCAAATTTTTAAAGTTGCTTTGTAAAATCAAAGTCTTATTTTTTCACTTTGATTTCTAATGCAAAATTAAGTATATTTTTATTTATAAACTTATAATTTTAACTTAAAAAATCAACTTTTCAAAATAAAATATTTTAATTACTTTTTGTAATTTTATGTTTAAATTCTTTGAAATTAAAATTAAAGGATTTAAAATGCAAATGCAAGAAGTAATCGAAAAATTAAAAGACATACTTGCTAGTGAAGGTAAAAGATATTTAAAAACAAAAAATATAGCTAAAGAATGAAGTTTAGAAACCCCATTCCTTATCCACAAATACTCAATTTTTTACAAGAAAGAAATATAAGTATAAATTATTTCTTTTACGGAAGCTCTCCCAAAGATCAATTGGTAGTAAAGAATGTGAGTTTATCACTTGCTATGGAGAAAGCATGGAGCCATTTATAAAAGATGGAAGTATTTGTGTAATAGATAGAAATAAAACTTTTAAGAATAAAAGCATTTGTGTGATTAATACTAGAGATGGACTTTTTATAAAACAAGTTTTAAAACAAGATGATGGAGTGATTTTACACTCTTTAAATCCTTTATATGAAGATATATTTTATAAAAATGGAGATTTTTTGCTAATTGGTGTGGTAATTGGAGAACTTTCTAAGATGTAACAGCACACACAATAAGCTAAGTCAAGCTAATCTTGTCTCATCAATACAAAAGGATATAAAGATGGATAGAGTATCAGCAGACATAAGACATGGTGTTAGCAAAAGATTTATAAACGCAATTTGCAATCATAACAACGAACTTGTTTTAGAATATCTTAAAAATTGCATGAGTGCTACTAAAGAATGTATAGGAGATAAACCTATATTTTATGCTATTACTCATAATAATTTTGGAGCGATTTTACTTTTATTAAAATACGAAGCTATTTTAGATAAAGAGTATCTAGAAGAAAGCAATAAAGATTTTAGCAAAGAAGCTTTAGAATTTTTAGCGTCTTTGCTTTAAATAGGTAAAATATCATTGGTTAAATACCCCAATTCATGTGCCAATGTAAAACGCTGTCTATTTTCATTTTTAAGTGGATTTATCCAGATAACAAGCTTACCTTTTACATCTATACTAATTTGACCCTCAGTGTCAATTTTATCAAATTCAAGATTTCTAACTACATTTATACCTAACTTTTGAGCAATTTCAAACGGATTGAATGGCGGTTCTTTCATTTCTAATAAATCTAAAATCTCATAAGGGGTTTTATCTTTTATTTCTTTATAAGTCATTCCAAACCTCCTATTCTTGTTGATTTTTCTTGTTCGATATCTGTTAACATAGATATTTTATCATTTATTATATAAATCTACCATTTTTTCAAATTCTTCCATAAATTCACTATTTTTTAAAATTTTATTTATAAAATCATTGCGTAATTCCTCATCTTCTATAATTTTATCCAAAAATACATCAATTGCTTCTTTTAATAATTTTTTTCTATCTCGATTATAGTACATAGTAAGTCCTATGGCAACAATAGCTGTCAATAAAGTAGCAATAGTAACAATTGCAGTCGCATGGGTTAAATAAGAATTTGCAATAGCAATAATATCAGAATTGGTGTAATTGTTTTCTATAATAAATCCTTAAATTACTTTTAATTTTAAAGGTACTTTACCATATTTTTTACAAAATTAAATATTAAAGAGAGCATTTTTACTCTCTTAGCTTTTAAACAAAAGCTCTTTGCTTTCTTTTCTTTTTAAAACATTATTATTTAAAGAATACCTTACTTTCAACTCCTTAAAATTAAAATCTTTATAAAGCTTTCTTATAAGCTCACAATCATTATAAGAAAGCATAAATTTACCTTTGATATTTTTTAACAACTTGCAGCGAGATGCTAATTTTTATTCAATACCAAAACTTAATGTTTCCGCTTCTACCAGTGGTGACAATGAGTTAATTGGGCTCGAAGGATATGAAACAGGTGAAATGCTTGAGCTTAGTAAAGCCTTTTTTAAAACAACGCCTAAAAATGTGAAAGCTATTAAAGTTGATGGTTATTCTATGGTTCCAATGCTTTTACCTGATAGCTGGGTTGTTTTTGAAGAAACGCATAAGTATCAAGGAGATGGATTGTATATTTTAAATTTTGATAACCAATTAATGGTTAAACTTTTGCAATTAGATCCAATAAGTAAAGTTTTAGATATTATTAGTGTAAATAAGGATTATACAAGCTATAGTTTGGACTTAAAAGACTCGCAAGTTGAGCTGATTATACAAGGCAAAGTTTTGCGTTTTATTATATAATTTAAAGGAATTAAAGTGAATATTGTGTTGCTAATATTAATAATCTTTTATGTAATTATTTATATAGAAAAATAAAAGGAACACCAAATAAGCCGCTAAAAGAAATTTGGAATGAATATAAGCAGGAAATGCAAAAAATCAACGAAGAGCATAGGTAAAAAATGCAGAAAATTGATGAAAATTTTAAAAAAGAAAAAGAGCAAAATAAGGACTTGGAACTTAATAAATTTCAAATAACCTCACGCGAAATTTTTACCATAAAAACTCCAGAGAATAAAGATGTTGAGGTTGAATTAACTTGTACAGCTGGATTAATTCAAACTAGCCAAATTAATTATGAAGAGATTGCTAGAAAAGAATTTTTATACAAATGTTTTCCAGTAACTTGGAATGATTTTTTAAAGCTTAACAAGTATGAAAAAATATTGGCATATACAGTTAAAGATTGTGATGATATTGGATTGTTAAAAGAGGTTTATGAGCAAATATTCAAATATTTAAAATGACAAAGTGAACTTCCTGAATATTTTAAAAAATATATACGATCTAGGAAGAGATATTTGCACGAATTTTCGGACCCCGTTCAAATAAAAAGCAAATTAAGTTTAAGAGCTTATCGCTACTATATCGACTTCTTTTTAATGAAATACCAGAAGGAAGCTATTTTCCTATGCAAACAATGCATAGGAGTGATGAGTTGAATGAAGCTTTATATAATACTTACTTTTTTAAAAGATGATGAAAGTATAGATATATATTATCCGCCAAATTTTTATGAAGATACATCAATTTTTAATATAGTAGAACATAGTTTTTTTAACAGTAGGGAATATTATAAAAATTACAAACTTTTAATCGTTTTGATTTAAAGCCGCACTCTGATTACGACTTTAACATTCCAAAATATATAGTAAAGCATTATTTGAATATGAAAACTATTGTTAAAGAAGATGAACATCATAAACGAATTTTTTGTTAGTTTTATTTTAATAAAGTTATATTTTAAGTTTAAGGTTTGTAGAAAAATAAAATTTCCACTTTTATGGAAGTTTTATTTTTCCAAATGGAAATTTTATTTTTCCGCCGACAAAAGATTTGTAAATTAATAAAAAAAGATATAATTGTGTTTAAAATTAGAGAAAGGAATTAATATGAAACAAGGAGATTTTACAGAGGTTGCAAAGCATTATCATAATAGACCTGCTTATAGTCCATTTTTACTTGAAAAACTTGTATCTTGTATCAATGATAAAAATAAAAATTTAAAAGATTTAAATATTGTTGAAGTAGGAGCTGGAACTGGAAAACTTACTAAGATGCTGGGAGAAATGTTTGGATGCCAAATTAGTGCTGTGGAGCCAAATGATAATATGCGTAAAGAAGGGCAAAAATTTACACAAAATTTATCAAATATTTCTTGGCACAAAGGAAGTGGTGAAGAAACCTGCATGAGCAATAATCAAGCTGATTGGGTCATCATGGCTAGTTCTTTTCATTGGACAGATCCTAAAAAATCTCTCCCAGAATTTAATCGTATATTGACAAGGGGGGGGGTATTTCACTGCGATTTGGAATCCTCGCCACATTGTAGAGGGTTCGGTTTTTGATGAAATCGAAAAGGAGATTAAACATATTGTTCCAGAGCTTGCTCGTGTAAGCAGTGGCACTCAAAATGTTAAAAAATGGGAAGAAATTCTTGTTTCAACAGGAGATTTCACAGACTGCTTTTTTATGGAGTGCGACTATAAAGAGTTTTGGGATAAAGAGCGTTATCTTGGAGCTTGGCATTCTGTAAATGATATACAAGCACAAGCAGGTGAAAAAAGATGGAAGGAAATTTTAGAGATGATAGAAGCTAAAATTTCCCATATGCAAAGTATAGAGATTCCTTATAAAATAAGAGCATGGACAGCTAGAAAAGCATAAAATATTTCCTTTTTTTCATCAGCTTGTCAAAGATGAAAAAAGGAAACAAAATGCAAAAACTAGTAGAACAAGTGTGGGATTATACCAAGCATGCTAAATTTTATAGCTATAGACCAAATTATGCTCCAAAAACTATAGATATGCTAATTAGTCTTATTGGAAAAAAAGATATCAAGGTGGCTGATATCGGTGCAGGAACTGGAAATTTAAGCATTATGCTTTTAGAAAGAGGATGTAAGGTAGTATCTGTAGAACCAAATGATGCGATGCGTGAGATTGGGATAGAAAGAACCAAAGGTGAGAAGATTGATTGGGTTAGGGCAACAGGCTTAAACTCAACACTTCAAAATAATGAATTTGATTGGGTGACTTTTGGTAGCAGTTTTAATGTAATGGATAGAAATGAAGCCTTAGAAGAGGCGCATCGCTTATTAAAATCAGAGGGATATTTTTCTTGTATGTGGAATCACAGGGATTTAAACGATCCTGTACAAAAAATAGCTGAAGATACTATTGTAGAATTTGTACCAAATTATACAAGGGGAACAAGAAGAGAAGATCAAAGACCAATTATAGAGAGTCGAAAGGATCTTTTTGATAATATTGTTTATATTGAAGAGGATTTTTATTTTCATCAAAGCATTGAAAATTATATTAATGCATGGAAAAGTGTTAAAAATCCTTACTGGGATTTGGAGACTGATGAAGGAAATGAACTTTTTAATAAAATTAGTGATAAAATTTCACAAAGACTTCCTAAGGAATTTAGCATAAAATATACCACTCGTTGTTGGAGTGCTAAAAAAATATAAAACTAAGGAAAAACATGGCGGAGTTAAATTTTAAAACCAAAGCACAAAATTTAAAAAATTTACAAACAAAATTAAAAAAAGCAAAAGTTCTACCTTTGGTTTTAACTTCGCTTGAAGAATTAATATCAAATGAAGATAAAGTTTTACAGGATATTCAAACTTTAAAGACTAATAGACTCATTATAAGAAGTTCTTCTTTAAGTGAAGATAGTATGAAAAACTCCAATGCAGGTGCTTTTCTTTCTTTGGCAAATATTAAAGCCGATTCTAAAGATGAGTTGTTAAAAGCTTTATATAAAGTTGCCAATTCTATGCCATCAAAAAGCGATGAAATTTTAGTTCAACCTATGCTTGAAAACATTACTCTTTGTGGTGTTGGTTTTAGTGTTGATAAGGATAATTTTTCCCCTTATTTTTGTCTTCAGTATGATGAAAATGGTTCAAATAGCTCTATTACAGATGGAAGCAGTAAGAGTGCAAAAACTTACTATCATTACAGAGATTATTTAGAATTTAAAGATATTAGACTTCAAAAAATTATAGAACTTATAAAAGAATTAGAAGTTTTATATGACTGTTGTTTTTTAGATGTTGAATTTGCATTTGCTATTCAAGATGATGAGGAAGAACTTTTTTGCTTGCAAGTGCGTCCTTTGGTTATGTATGAAAAAAATAATTTATTTCATTCTTTACCAAAAGAAGCTTTATATAGATTTTATAAACGTTTTGAGTCTTTAAAAGAATCAAGATCTAGAGTTTTGGGAGATAAAGCCATTTTTGGGGTAATGCCTGATTGGAATCCAGCTGAAATCATAGGGTTAAGGCCTAAGCGTTTAGCTTTTAGTTTATATAAAGAAATCATTACGGATAATATCTGGGCGTATCAAAGAGATAATTATGGTTATAGAGATTTAAGATCCCATCCTTTAATCCATTCTTTTTTAGGCATTCCTTATGTGGATGTAAGATTATCTTTTAATTCTTTTATACCAAAAAAATTAGATGAAAATATTGCGCAAAAACTTGTTAATTTTTATTTAGATAAACTTGATAAAAATCATGAATTGCATGATAAGATCGAATTTAATATTGTTTATTCTTGCTATGATTTTAATAGTTCTAAAAAATTAGAAGAACTTTTAAATCATGGTTTTAATGAAAATGAAATCAAAAGATTAGAATTTTCATTATTAGAACTTACAAATAAGATTATTAATCCTAGATCAGGGCTTTATTTAAAAGACATACAAAAAGTTTATAAGCTAAAAGAAAGATACGATAGCATTATTAATTCTAATTTTTCTTTAATTGATAAAATTTATTGGCTTATTGAAGAATGCAAGCGTTATGGGACCTTGCCTTTTGCGGGGGTGGCTAGGGCTGCATTTGTAGCAATGCAACTTTTAAATTCTTTAGTTGAGATTGATTTTATAACTAAAGAGGAAAAAGATGATTTTTTAAATTCGCTCAATACAGTGAGTAAAAATTTAAGCAAACAAACAAACCATCTTAATTTTCACACCAAAGATCAATTTTTGAAAGATTTTGGACACTTAAGAGCAGGAACTTATAATATTTTATCTCCAAGATATGATGAAGATTTTGAACTTTATTTTGATGTAGATCAAAAAGATAGTAAAGTTTATTTACAAGATAAAGCTTTTGTTTTTTCAGAAGAAAAGACAAAAGCTTTAAATGCTTTAGTTAAAGAACATGGACTAGAAATTAATGCTTGTGAATTTTTTGATTTTTTAAAGCAGGCTATTGAAGGTAGAGAGCTCGTTAAATTTGAATTCACTAGATTGCTTTCTAAAGCTATAGTTTATATAGAAGAATTAGGCAAATATTATGGTATTGAAAAAGAAGATTTGGCTCATCTTGATATAAAAAGTATTTTAAATCTTTATTCTAGTCTTTATTCTATAAATCCAAAAGAGCAGTTTGTAGAAGAAATTAATCGCAATAAAAAAGAATATGAACTTACACAAGCTATAAAACTTCCTTCTTTACTTTGCAATGCCGATGAAATTTTTTCTTTTTATAATCATAGTATTATTCCAAATTTTATTACACAAAAGAGCATTACTGCATTTACGGCGAAGGAAAATGATAAAGATTTAGAAGGAAAGATTGTTTTAATTTATGCAGCAGATCCTGGATATGATTATTTATTTACAAAAAATATAGCAGGACTGATTACATGTTATGGGGGTGCTAATTCACATATGGCTATCCGTGCTTCAGAACTTGGAATGCCTGCTGTTATAGGAGTTGGAGAAGAAAATTTTGAAAAATATTTAAAAGCTAAAAAAATAAATATAGAATGTGAAAGTGAGCAAATATTTTGTTTATAGGTATTACTCAAAGGCTTATTTGCAACGAAAGTTATCATGAAGAAAGAGAATGTTTGGCTTTGGATTGGGGGAAATTATTTAATAAAGATTTATTTAAAAATTTTACTCCTCTTCCTCTTAGCTATGAAATAGATTTTTCTCATTATAAACATCTAATAAAAGCTGTGATATTAAGCGGTGGTAATGATTTAAGTTTTTATAGTCCTAATGTTTTATCTAAAAAGAGAGATTTATACGAAAAGCAAGTTATAGAAATTTGTTTAAAAGAAAAAATACCACTTTTAGGAATTTGCAGAGGAGCTCAGATGATAGCTCATTATTTTAACAGCCATATAAGTCCTTGTGAAAATCATATAGGCAAACATGAAGTATTTTTCTCAAAAGAAAAATTTATAAGTAATTCTTTTCATAATTTTGCTATTGAAAAATTAGGTGAAGATCTTGTAGAACTTTGCTTAGCAAAAGATAATACTATAGAAGCTTTTAAACATAAGTATGAAAATATTTTTGGTATAATGTGGCATATTGAAAGAGAAAATGGGCTTAATAATATTCAAATTTTAAAAGAGTGGTTTAGTTTAATCAAGGAATAATATGAATGCAATTATCTTAGCAGCAGGTTTTGGATCAAGGCTGATGCCTTTAACAAAAGATCAACCAAAGTGTATGGTTGAGTATAAGAATAAAAAAATAATAGATTATGAAATCGAAGCTTTAAAATCAGCAGGTATAAATGAAATAGCTGTTGTGGGTGGATATTTAAACGATGTGCTAAAAAATTATCTTAATAAATATGATATTGAGCATTTTTTTATTAATTCAAAATATGATAAAACCAATATGGTTCATACTTTTTTTTGCGCTAAAGATTTTATGTTAAAATGCATCGAAGAAAAACAAGATTTGATTATTTCTTATGCGGATATTGTTTATTTTCAAGATTGCGTGCAAAAGCTTATAAATGCCAAAGAAGAACTTGCTATAGTAGTTGATAAGTCTTGGCGTAAGCTTTGGAGCAAACGCTTTATAAATCCTTTAGAAGATGCTGAAACATTAAAGATGACAAATGGTTATATTATAGAACTTGGAAAAAAAGCTAATGCCTATGATGAGATAGAAGCTCAATATATAGGACTTTTTAAATTTTCTTATCAATTTCTTTCTGAAGTTATTACTTTTTATGAAATGCTTGACCGAGATATTTTATATGATAATAAAAATTTTGAAAATATGTATATGACAAGTTTTTTGCAGGCTTTAATTGAAAAATACAACAACGCAAAAGCAGTGGAAATTGATGGCAATTGGTGTGAAATTGATTTTATGAGTGATTTAAAAATTAATTTCATATAAAATCAATAGGGTCAATATCCGCGCTTACATTTTTAAATTGCAAAATATAATTTTCAATTGCCACTAAAGCTTTATAATTTTCACTTCTAAGTAATAAATAAAAACGATATTTTCCATGCAGCATTTCAACTCCACAAATTCCATAGCCTATCAATTCTACTTGTTTGATATTTCTAAATTGAGAAACAAATTTTTCACAAAGTTTTTGTGCATTTTTTTGATCTTTATCTTCTATAAGAACTCTTAAAAGGCGTTTAAATGGAGGATAAAGATCTTTTCTATTTTCTAACTCATCTTTTAAAAAAGCATCATAATCCTCTATATACCTTTCAAAAAAAGCTCTATTTTTTGTTTGCAAAAGCACTCTTGCTTCACCTTTACGCCCTGCCCTACCAGCAACTTGCATAGCTAAAGCTAAAGTTTCTTCACTCGCTCTAAAACTAGGACGCAACAAATACTCATCAAGCCCTAAAATCACACTCAAATCCACACTATGATAATCATGGCCTTTAGCAAGCATAGAGGTGCCAATAAGTATATCGATCTTATTTTCATTAAAGTCTTTTAAAATAGTATTAAGCTTTTTAATGCTTGTGATTTCATCGCTATCAAATTTTGCTATTTTTGCTAAAGGCAAAGCATTTTGCAAAAGCTCTAAAAGTTCAGCAGTCCCCATTTTTCTAGCTTCTAACATTTCTCCTTTGCAACTTGGACAATTTTGCTCTATTAAAGAAGTATAATTACAATAATGACATTTTAAAACATTTTTCTTTTTATGCATACTCATAGCAATAGAACAAAAAGGACATTTTATCGTTTCCCCACAATCCTTGCAAATGATTTGCCTAAAATTTGCCCTTGTAGGTAAAAACACTATAGCTTGTTTTTGATGTTTTAAACTTTTTTCTAATTCACTTAAAAGCATAGGCGTTATACCAAGCTCATTTTCATCATATAAAAAATGCTTTTTACTCTCAAAAAAAGTTCCTTTTAGTCTAAAACTTTTTTGTTTGTAAAAACTCGTTAAAGATGGGGTTGCAGAACCTAAAACCACTTTAATATTATTTTTTTGACCCAAAAAAAGTGCTAAATCTCTTGCATTGATAAAAGGCTGATTAGAAGCCTTGTAAGAATTATCATGTTCTTCATCTACTACAATAAGTCCTAAATTTCTAAAAGGCAAAAACAAAGCCGATCTTGCACCCGCTACTAAAAGCACTTCTCCCTTGCAAAAACGCTCTAAATATTCTTGCTTTTTTTTCTTTGAAATTTTAGAATGCCACAGGAAAAAATTATCCTTAAAATACACTTCCAAACGCTTTTTCATTTGTGGAGTAAGTGCGATTTCTGGCATCAAAAGCAAAGCTTGCTTACCCTGTTCTAAACACTCTTTTATCAAAGAAATATAAATTTCAGTCTTGCCACTACCCGTATCAGCAAAAAGCAAGGAATTATTTTCTTTTTGAAGAAAACTTAAGGCATTTTGTTGTTGATTGCTTAGCTTAGGGGTATCTTTAAAAAACATTTTTTGACATTCATACTTAGGACTAGTTTCAAAAAATCCCAAAACAAAACCAAGTTTTGAAGCATAATAATAAACAATAAAATTTGCCAATTCAAACTGCAAAGGAGTTAGAAAATACCCTGCAATTTCTTTAATTTCTACGGTTTTAAAATCAGGTTTTTGACATTCTTTAAGCACGATGGCTTTAAGGTTTTTTTTAGTTTTTAAATCCACTAATACTTGTGTTAAAGGTTTGATTTCATCAAAACTATGAAAAGTTAAATTATCCAAATACAAACCACAAATTGCAAGTTCATAATATCTTATATCAGATCTTTGCATCTAGAACTTCCTATACACTTTAACAAACCTTCTTTAGAATCATAAATAAATTCAACCATCTCTTTGGCGTTTAATGCAAATCTATAGTGATTTTTACCTATTTTTATCCAAGATTTAAAATCAGAATAAATAGGTGTATCAAGCAAAGAATAATCACAATCATTTAAACAATAAAAGAGTTTTTCTTTGGCTTGATTGTTTTGCGCATTATCTAAAATTTCTGGAAAATTTAAATTTTTAAGTCTCATTTGACTACGCATTAAAGCAAGAGCTGAGCTTAACATTTCATAGTCCATTTTTAATTTTAAAATTTTAACCTCATCTTTTGTAGTATTGATAAAAGATAAAGATAAGCTTGATAAAATTCCCAAAATCAAGATCACAAAAACAAGCTCAAGCAGAGTAAAAGCTTTATTCATTTTGTCGGGAGTTCTTCATTGATTGCTTTTATTAGTTTCTTAAGTTCTCTTTCTAAAATATAATTTTCATAACTTTTTTTAACAAACGCATCTACAAAGCGTTTAAGTTCTATTTTTTTAGTACCGCCAGAAATCAAAGCGATATCATCTTCTAAAAAATTTGCAAATTCTTCACTGCACTTAACAATGAAATCTTTTGCATTAACATTAACAATGACTTGTTTTAGATTATCTGCCAAGAACAGCCTCTATTTTCTTATAAATATCTTCGCTTTCTATATTGCGAGATTTAAGTTCTTCTTCTAAACGCATGATTTGATTACTTTTTGCTTCATTTTGTGCTTTAACGCTTACAAGCTCATTTCTTAAAGCCTCATTGGCTTCGCAAACTTCGTTATACTTTTCAATTAATTCATTTACTTTATCTGTCATAGTATTGATTATTTTTTCATCAAACATATTTTTGCCTTCTTAAGAAATTTGTAATTTATGGAAAATATTATTTGATATTGTAGCAGAAAAAAATTTAAATTTAGGTTTTTATTGTCAATTAATTTTTAATTAAAGCATTTTCTTTTAAAATTTTTTCAAAAATAAAAATAAAGTAGAAAAATGTTAGAACTTACCAGCGAATTTAAACCCAGTCCTGATCAACAAGAAGCCATAAAAGGCATAGTAAAAAGTATAAAAAAAGGCAACAAATATCAAACCTTACTAGGCGTTACAGGAAGTGGAAAAACCTTTACCATGGCAAATATCATTAAAGAACTTAATATACCTACTCTTATCATGAGTCACAACAAAAGCCTTTGTGCACAACTTTATAGCGAATTTAAAGGCTTTTTTTCTAAAAATCATGTGGAATATTTTATATCTTATTATGATTATTATCAACCTGAAGCCTATATCCCACGCACTGATGTTTTCATAGAAAAAGACAGCTCGACCAATGAAGACTTAGAGCGTTTAAGACTGAGTGCTACTGCTTCTCTTTTAAGTTATGAAGATGTAGTTTGCATAGCTAGTGTTTCAGCAAATTATGGACTTGGTAATCCAAATGAATACATAGGCATGGTTTTAATCTTTGAACTAGGTATGCAAATTTCACAAAAAGAACTTTTAAAAAAACTTGTAGATATGGGTTATAAAAGAAATGATAATTTTTTTGATCGTGCAGATTTTAGAGTTCAAGGAGATATTATAGACATTTATCCAGCTTATTATGAAGATGAAGTAGTAAGACTTGAATTTTTTGGCGATGAGCTTGATACTATGTATCATTACAATGTTTTAGAAAATAAAAAAGGCAAAGATTTAAAACGCTTCATACTCTATCCTACAAGCCAGTTTAGCGTGGGCGAAACAAGACTAAAACAAGCGATAAAAGATATCAAAGCAGAACTTAACGAACGCCTTGCTTATTTTGAACATGAAAATAAACTCGTAGAATATCAACGCCTTAAACAAAGGGTTGAATTTGATCTTGAAATGCTTACAAGCACAGGAATGTGCAAAGGCGTTGAAAATTATGCAAGGCATTTAACAGGACTTAAAGAAGGTGATACTCCTTATACGCTTTTTGATTATTTTGCGATTAAAGATAGAAAATTTCTTGTTATAATTGATGAAAGCCATGTATCTTTACCACAATTTAGGGGTATGTTTGCAGGAGATAGAAGCAGAAAACAAACCTTGGTTGATTATGGTTTTCGTTTGCCTTCAGCCTTGGATAACCGTCCTTTAATGTTTGATGAATTTATCCATAAAAATTGTCAATTTCTTTTTGTTTCAGCTACACCTGCACCTTTAGAACTTGAACTTAGCAAAGAAAACATCTTTCATCAAATCATGCGTCCTACAGGACTGCTTGATCCTTTGATAGAGTTAAAAGATAGTGATAATCAGGTTGAAATTTTATTTGATGAGGCTAAAAAAGTCATACAAAGGAACGAACGAGTTTTAGTAACCGTGCTGACTAAAAAACTCGCTGAAGAACTTACAAGGTATTATTTAGAGCTTGGTATAAAAGTCAAATACATGCACTCAGACATCGATGCTATAGAACGCAATGAAATCATAAGAGGTTTAAGAAGCGGTGCTTTTGATATGCTAATTGGCATTAACTTACTTAGAGAAGGACTAGACCTACCTGAAGTTTCACTCATTGCCATTATGGATGCAGATAAGGAAGGCTTTTTAAGAAGTACAACAAGTTTAATCCAAACCATGGGAAGAGCAGCTAGAAATGTTAATGGTAAGGTTTTGCTTTTTTGCAAAAAGATTACAAAATCCATGCAAGAAGCTATGGATACCACCAATGAACGTCGCAAACTTCAAATGGCTTATAATAAAAAATATAATATCACGCCAGCTTCAGTCAAACGCCATATTGAAGAAAGCTTGAAAAATGAAGAGGATTTAGGCGAAATTTATCGCAAAGGTAAAAAACTAGAAAAAATGCCTGCTAGCGAAAGAGCAAAACTTGTCAAAGAATTAAGAAAGCAAATGCTTGAAGCAGCAAAAGCACTTGAGTTTGAAAAAGCTGCTGCTATTAGAGATGAGATTAATAAATTAAGGGATTTATAATAAAAATATATCCCTTGTTCTAACTCCTGCCTCATTAAGTAAAGCACTTAAAATTTCATACTGAAAGTCTTGCAAGGGACGTTTTTCTTTTAAAACTATACCTATGACCCCTTTAGTTTTTTCCCCATCTTCTATAGGTAAATACATAGCATTAGCATTAGGCAAGGTATTTGTACAAACACCTGCTCTTTCTTTATTTGTTGCAACCCATTGAGCAATAGCAATCTCATCAGCACTAAAACAATTTTTTAACATTTGCTTATCATCGTTAAAAAACAACAAAGGTTTCGATAAAATATTGTTTTTATTTATAGGATAAATAATAATAGGTAAATTTAATAATTTTAAAGCTTGATTTCCAAGTTGTTCCCAAAGCTCTTGTTTGCTTTTCACTCTTGCTAACTTTTCACTATTTTCAAGCAAAATAGCCGTTCTATAAGCTCTTTTAGTGAGTTCTTTAGATTGCAATTTTAATCTTCTAGTAAAAACAGCTGTTAAAAATCCAACTATAAACATAGTTGTAAAAGTAATAATATTTCCACTATCATGAACTTTAAGACTAAAAATAGGTTCTAAAAAGAAAAAATTATAAATCAAAACACTTACCAAAGAAGAATAAAAGGCGAAAATTTTATTATCAGAAATAAAAGAAGAAGCAAAAACTGCTAAAATAAAAATCATAACTATATTGCTTGGCTGAGTATTAAATTTATGAAATACAAAAGCTATAAAAGTTGCTAAAAGCAAAACTCCTGTGATTTTTAAAAAACCTAAAAAATCAAAACCTTTTTTACTTCGTATTTTAGGAGTAGAAATTTGATTTTCATTAACAAGATATAAATCAATATTGGGTGCTTTTTTAGCAACAGCTTCAAAAATCTCTTCTTTAAACTTTTTTTTATCTTTATTTTTACCTAAAACAATTTTAGAAACATTGCTAAGGCTTGAATACTCTGCAATTTGTCTTGCTATATCATCATCATATACGCTAATGATTTCAGCATCAAAACTTTTAGCTAGTTCTATATTTTCCTCTAAGGCTTTTTCTTCTTTAATATTGGGATTTTTTATATAAAGCGCACTCAATTTAGCATGAAAAGCTAAAGCAAGTCTTGCAGCTGCACGAATAACCTTTGCATTTGAAGCATTAATACAAACTAAAATATGCTCTCCAGTATGATAAGCTAAATCATCATTAATAAGCCTTTGTTCACTTGCTCTTAAATTCACTCTTGAAGCAAGTCTTCTTAAGGCAATCTCACGCAAAGCTATAAGTCTTTCTTGGCGAAAGAAATTTTCAAGTGCTAGTTTAGCTTGTTTTTCCTTATAAATTTTGCCATCTTGCATTCTTTTTAAAAGCTTATTGGGTTCAATATCAACAAGTTCAACCTGATCAGCATCATCAAAAATACGATCAGGAATACGCTCTTTAACTTCTATCTTACTGATATTAGCGACTAAATCATTTAAACTTTCTAAATGTTGTATATTTAAAGTAGTATAAACATCAATACCTGCTTTTAGAAGTTCTTCTATATCTTGAAAACGCTTTTCATTACGCAAACCTTTAGCATTAGTGTGTGCAAGCTCATCTACTAAAACCAAAGCAGGTTTTCTCTTAAGGGTAGCGTCTAAATCAAATTCTTTTAATACTATATTTTTATAAGGAATTTCAAGATTAGCTATACTTTCAAAACCTTGTGTTAAAGCCATTGTTTCAGGTCTATCGTGAGGCTCTATATAGCCTAAAACAACATCAACTCCATTATCCCTTAAAGTTCTAGCTTCACTTAACATAGCATAAGTTTTTCCAGAACCTGCAGCATAACCTAAGAAGATTTTTAATTTTGCAAGTTTGTTTTTTTCTTCTTCCTTGGCTTTAACCTCAAGTTTTTTAAGAATTTGTTCGGGACTTTGTCTTTGCATGTTTATTCTTTTTTCATGGCTTTAGCAATAGCTATATTAACGGCTAAAACATTAACTTTTTCTTCCCCAAAAATCCCTAAAAATTTAGACTCTGTATTTTCTTGAATGATTTTTTCTAATTCTTCTTTGGTGATTTTTGAAGATTGACTTATCCTAGGAATTTGCACCAGGGCTGCTTGAAGACTGATATGAGGATCAAGACCTGATCCTGAAGCGCTTAATAAATCCAAAGGAATTTGTTCTTTTGTAATTTGCGGATTTTCATCTAAAAATTTTTGCAAATCTTTTTGCACACGCTCTTTTAAAGCAGGATTTGACATAGCATAATTAAATCCACCTGAACTTACACTGCTTTCATTTGCATCACTTGTATTGTAATTTAATACAGATGCTCTTGAATGTAGAAAATAAGGCTTATTAAAATCTTGACCCAAAAGCTTTGAACCCACCGCTTTACTTATATCCAAAGTTGGACGACCTTCTTTATCCACTAAACTTCCACTTGATTGATAAGGAAAAATAAATTTTGCAACTGTATTTAAAGCAAAAGGATAAATAAGAGTACACAATATTAGCATTACCACAAAAAAACTAAGCAAAGTTCTAAGCATATCACACTCCTAAAATTCTAAGTATCCAAGCTGTAGGAATATCAATTATTTTTATCCCTATAAAAGGTGCGATCATACCGCCTAAACCATAAATACTCAAATTTCTTAAAAGCAAATGCTCGCTTTTCATAGGCTTAAATTTAACTCCACGCATAGCAATAGGTATGAGCAAAGGTATAATAATAGCATTAAAAATAAGTGCTGATAAAATAGCACTTTGCGGGGTAGCCAAATGCATAATATTTAAAATTTGCATTTGAGGTAAAACCACACTAAACATAGCAGGTAAAATAGCAAAATACTTAGCAATATCATTTGCCATGCTAAAAGTTGTAAGACTACCCCTAGTAATAAGCAAACCTTTTCCTATTTCAACTACTTCTAAAATTTTAGTAGGATTAGAATCAAGATCTATCATATTGGCTGCTTCTTTGGCTGCTTGAGTTCCTGAGTTCATAGCTATACCTACATCAGCTTGTGCAAGAGCTGGAGCATCATTGGTTCCATCTCCTGTCATGGCTACTATCTTACCTTGGGCTTGTTCTTTTTTAATGGCTTCTATTTTATCTTCAGGCTTGCATTCTGCTATAAATCCATCAAGCCCTGCTTCTTTAGCTATAGTAGCTGCTGTTAAAGGATTATCTCCAGTACACATTAAAGTTTTTATGCCCATTTTTCTAAGCTCATCAAAACGCTCTTTAAGTCCTGGTTTTACTGTATCCTTTAGATAAATCACTCCTAAAATTTTTTCATTTTTACACACTACCAAAGGAGTGCCACCAAGATTTGAAATTTCCATTACCTTAGTTTCTAAATCGCTAGGAATTTTTCCATTCATTTCGCTTATATAAGCTCTTATAGCATCAAAAGCACCTTTGCGAATTTTTGTATTATCTTGCAAATCCACACCGCTCATTCTATTTTGAGCGCTAAATTCGATAAATTCTTTAATATCATTACCTTCTAATTCATAACCCATTTTTTGAGCCAATGCAACTATACTTTTACCTTCTGGAGTTTCATCTTTTAAAGAGGATAAAACACAAGCTTTAATCATTTCGTCTTTGCTTATACCTTGGACTTCATAAAATTCATTTGCCAAACGGTTTCCAAAAGTAATCGTTCCCGTTTTATCTAAAATCATAGTATCAACATCACCACAACTTTCAACAGCCTTACCTGAAAGCGCGATCACATTAAAACGCGTTACCCTGTCCATACCTGCTATTCCTATAGCTGATAAAAGCCCCCCTATAGTTGTAGGAATAAGACATACAAGCAATGCTACTAACCACGAAATAGGCAAACTCACGCCTAAAAATTGCATAAAAGGATATAAACTTACAACCACTACTAGAAAACTCAAACTAAGCACAATTAAAAGAGTATTAAGAGCAATTTCATTTGGAGTTTTTTGACGCGCAGCACCTTCTACAAGATTGATCATTTTATCTAAAAAACTTTCCCCAGCTCCAACTAAAATTTTAATCTTTAAAAAATCAGTTAAAACCGTAGTCCCACCTGTAACAGAAGAAAAATCACCGCCCGCTTCACGCATAACAGGAGCACTTTCACCTGTAATAGCTGATTCATCAACACTTGCAGCACCTTCTATAATTTCTCCATCATTAGGTATAAGTTCACCTGCTTTAACTAAAACTATATCACCTATTTTTAACTCGCTAGAATTAAGCATTTCTTCACTGCCATCACTTTTTATGCGTCTAGCTTTAGAATCCTTTTTACTTTGTCTTAAGGTAGCTGCTTGGGCTTTACCCCTTCCTTCTGCAATACTTTCTGCAAAATTTGCAAAAAGCAAGGTTACAAATAAAATAAAAGTGATTAAGATGTTATAAATTCTTTCATCAGAATTTCCATTAAACAAAGTAGGAAAAATACTTAAAATCAAAGTAAGAATCAATCCAACTTCCACCATAAACATAACAGGATTTTTTATCATAAAGCGTGGATCAAATTTTAAAAATGCTCCTTTTATGGCATTATTTAAAATTTCTTTTGTAATGAGTTTATTTTGTTTTTTAGACATTGACTCTCCTTAATGCCATAAAGATAAATATTCTGCAATGCTTGATAAAGTAAGCACCGGAAAAAAAGTAAGTGCAGCAAAAATATATATAATACAAACAAGCACAAACATAAAAGTTAAATTATCCGTTTTTAAAGAATTTGCAGTATTTTCTTGTGTATTTTTAGCCAAAAGCGATCCAGCTATAGCAAGCTGAGCTATTAAAACCAAATAACGCCCACAAAACATAGCAAAAGCTGTACTTAAATTCCAAAATAAATTATCATCTTTTAAACCTTCAAGTCCTGAACCATTATTTGCTGCCGAAGAACTAAATTCATACAAAATTTGAGCCAAGCCATGAAAGCTAGGATTACTTATGCTATCTTTTGCAAAAACAACAGCTAATGCACTTAAAACAAGGATTAATAAAGGATGGATAAGAATTACCAAAGCTATAAGCTTCATTTGTGCGCTTTCTATTTTTTTACCCAAGAATTCTGGAGTTCTGCCTATCATTAATGCACAAATAAACACGGTTAAAAGCACATAAATAATCATATTCATAAGCCCTACTCCTTCGCCACCAAAAGCTACATTTAACATCATATTTAACAAAGTAGCACTGATGCTTAAAGGATTTAAACTATCGTGCATATTATTGACGCTTCCTGTAGTAAAAGCAGTAGTTACAGCACTAAATAAACTCGAACCATCTGTGCCAAATCTTATTTCTTTACCTTCTAAATTTCCCAAATTTGCATTTAAACCCAAAGAATCCAAATTTGGATTTGACATTTTTTCGCTAAAATAAATTAAAAGCAAAGAAATGATAAAAATAATCCCCATTGCACCAAAAATAACTCCCCCTTCTTTTCCCATAAGAGCAAAACCTTGTCTTTCTTTTCTATGATAAACCATCAATCCAAAAGCTACAACACAGGCACTAGGAATAAGCATCATGGATAAAATTTGTAAAAAATTTGTAAGTGAAGTAGGATTTTCAAAAGGCATGCTTGAATTAGCACCAAAAAAACCACCCCCATTTGTCCCTAAATGTTTTATAGACTCAAGAGCTGCAACAGGACCTGTGGCAATACTTTGAAATTTATTTTCTAAAGTAAGCACGCTAAAATTTGCGTGATAGTTTTGCACCACGCCTTCAGAGATAAAAATTACAGCCAAAATAAAACTTAAAGGCAACATCAAACGCGTAATAATACGCGTAAAATCTTCATAAAAATTTCCCATTTGCATACCACATAAAGCACGACAAAAAGCCATACAAGCAGAATATCCACTTGCACTTGAAACAAACATAGCAAGTAAAATGCCTGTATTTTGGGAAAGCAAACTTAAAGCACTCTCTCCACTATAATGCTGAAGGTTTGTATTTGTAATAAAACTAATTACAGTATTTAAATTCAAATCCCCTTTCATAGAATTTATCGAATTGGGATTTAAAAAAAGTTTATCTTGTAAATAAAAAATCACGAAAGAAAAAATAGCCACTAAAGCATTAAAAGCAATTAAATGCAAAGAATATTTTTGCCAAGTCATATTTTTTCTATCAATTGCACAAATTTTATAAATTAAATTATCAATTGGATTAAAAATAAAATCAAAAATAGTTTTTTTACAGCTTGCAATTTTATAAAGATAATTTCCAAAAATTAAAGCCAATATAAAAGCTATAATCAGTGTTATTAAAATTTCTAGCATATTTTTCCTTTAAAATTTTTCAGGATATAATAGAGCATAAAATAAATAAAGAGCAAGTATTAAGCTTAAAACTAGTAAAAATATCATCCGCGTGTCCTAGTTTGAATTTCACAAAAACGGATAAAAAACCATAAACTACCAAAAGCTAAAAGCAGAAGCAAAGCAAAGATAACATCCATAGGATAGCCCTTTCTCATTGATTCAAAATAGGATTTATTCTATCCTTGTTAAGCTTATATTTTGATTAATACTAATTTTATGATTTATTTATAATTTTTATCTATATTAAATAAAAAGACAAATGAAAAATTTAGCAGGAAAAATCCTGCTAAAAATTGTTAAAGATAACCCGCTGCCATAGCAATAAAATATCCTGCTATACAAGAAGTGATTACACCTATAAGACCTGGTAAAATAAAACTATGATTGATAACAAATTTACCAATATGAGTAGTACCTGATCTGTCAAATTGTATAGTAGCTAAATCGCTTGGATAGGTTGGTAAAATATAATACCCATAACAAGCAGCCGCAAAAGCAACAATTACACCAGGTTCAACACCAATTCCTAAAGCCAAAGGAACAAAAGCCGAAATAGCCGCTGCTTGAGAGTTTACAAATTTTGAAATTAAAAGAAGCATTACAGCATAAGTCCAAGGATACTCTTTTACTATATCTCCAAGCGCTGCTTTCATCATAGGAGTGTGAACTGCAAACATAGTATCAGCCATCCAAGAAATTCCAAAAACCGCAACAAGTGCTATCATACCTGATTTAAAAATTTCATTAGAGCCGATTTTCTTTGCATCTGTTTTAGTAAAGATGATAATCAAAGAACCTGCTAAAAGCATAAACATCTGAATAACTGAAACCATGGATAAAACATCCATTTTAGGATTGCCTAAAGCATCTACTTGAGGAATGCCATTTTTTACAACTTGTCCCCAGTTTGGACGCAAAAAATCAAATACACCCAATAAAGCTACTAAAGCAATAGCTCCTAAGAAAATCCACATTGCAACCCAATTGCTTTTTGGAAGTTTAACACCTAAAAGTGTTTTAGAATCCCCATAAACATATTTTTTAAATTCAGGATCTTTAAGTTTTTCTTGAAATACTTCATCTTTATCCAAATCTTTTCCTCTAAACCAAGAAAAAATTCCTATACACAATACACCAAATAATGTACTAGGTATAGTAATTTGAAGAAGATTGATATAACCATCAAAACCTGCTAATTTATGATTAGCATTTAAAAGCAAAGCAGTCAAACTCACAACAGCCACAGATACAGGAGATGCAATAATACCCATTTGTGATGATATAGAAGCTGCTGCCATTGGACGCTCAGGGCGAATACCATTTTTAATCGCTATATCATAAATAATAGGCATAATAGTATAAACCACATGTCCTGTTCCACAAAGTATAGTCAAAAAGCAGGTTACAAAAGGTGCTAGTATTGTTAAAAACTTAGGATTGCGTCTTAAAATTCTTTCTGCTATTTGAAGCATAACATCTAAACCACCACTCGCTTGCAAAGTTGCACTCGCAACCACCACCGCTAAAATTGTAAGCATAACATCTATGGCTGGTTTTCCAGGCTTTATATGAAAAGCAAATACAAGCATTAAAATACCTATACCACCAAGCAAACCAAGCGCTATACCGCCTTTTTTTGCACCGTAAAAAAGACAAATTAAAACGATAATGATTTGGACTGCAAATTGCCCTCCCTCACTAAGGCTTGTTAAAAAGTCCATTTTAACTCCTTTGAAAATTGATATTTAAAAACAGTTATTATTGTATCACATTTTTAAATTAAAGAATAATATTTATAAAAATAAAAATAACAATTTTTTAAATTATTTAAATTAAATTTAAATATAAAACACAAGCGTAATGGGTTTGACAGATTGTATAGAATTTTATCCTTCAAGTTCATATATTTTTTTTCTATCTGTAGAGCTTGCTATATTAAGATGTTTGCGATATTTTGTAATAGTTCTTCGTCCTATATCGACCTTAAATTCTTCTTTGATTAATTCTAAAATTTTACTATCGCTTAAAGGTTTATTGCGATCTTCATTCTTTACTAAATTTGCCACAAATTCTTTAACACCTACATTTGAAGTCTCTCCCTCTTCATCAAGAGCAAAAGCAAAAAAATCACGCAAGGGAATAAGTCCTCTTTCACAACTTAAATATTTATTTGCCACAGCTCTTGATATAGTCGAAGCATTACGTTCTAAATCAAGTGCTAAATCCTTAAAAGTCATAGGTTTTATCTCTTTTCCCATGAAAAAATCATATTGATATTCTACTATCATAAGCCCTATTTTATAAAGAGTAGCTTTTCTCATCGCTAAAGCATCAACTAAATTTTTTGCTTCTTTGATGTAATGATTTAAAAAATCATGCTCTAAACCATCAGTTTGGATTGAAATTTCAGGATAATAATCATCATTGATTTTTACTTTAATTTCACCATTTTCTTTATAAACAAAAATATCAGGAACAATTATACGAGAATCTTCAAAATATTCCAAAAAAGGAGGAGTGCTAAAACGCTTAAGTACAGCTAATGCTTCTTTATATAAAGGCTCTTTGGTATAGTTTTGTATATTTTCAAAATCCATAATCAACATTCTACAAAATTCATCAATATCTTCATCTAACTCCATATTTTCAAGAGCAAATAAAAATGCTTCTTTATAATCTTTAGCTCCCACTCCTACAGGATCTAAAAATTTAAATCTTGCTCTTACTCGCTCAATTTCTTCCAAAGAATACTCTTTTAAAAATTCTTCATCGTATTCAAAATATCCTTCCTCATTTAAGCATTCTATAATTTTTTTTGCAAGTTCTTGAGATTTGTTTGTAGGAAACAAAGGAGGAAGAATCTGTTCATTTAAAAGCTCATAAACACTTTTTTTGGCAAGTCCTTTACTATCCACAAAAGCCGAATTTACATTATGTTTATAAAATGAATCAAAATAATTCTTATCCTTATCATGAGTTTGTATTGAATCTTGAACATTTAAGAAAGGATTATCCTCAGCAAATTTATCTAAATTTTCTTTTAAATCCTCTATGTTTGCTTGTAAAATCGGCAACCAAGAGCGTAAAGTTTGAGAAATTTTAGTCTTGGGTGCTTGGGTGATTTTTTGCTTTAACATCAATCAAGGAGTTTAAACTCCGCTCCTAAATAATACTTTTTCACGTCTTTATTGGTTGCAATTTCATCAGCATTCCCACTAGCAAGCAAAGAACCTGATCTTATAACATAAGCTCTATCACAAATAGCCAAAGTCTCACGCACATTATGATCGGTAATTAAAACCCCAATCCCTAATCTTTTAAGCTCTTTAATTAAAGTTTGAATTTCAGCCACTGCTATAGGATCAACACCTGCAAAAGGCTCATCAAGAAGCAAAAACTTAGGTTCGCACATCAAGCTTCTAGCGATCTCACAACGCCTTCTTTCACCTCCACTTAAACTTAAACCTTTCCTTAAACGAATAGGTTCTATACTTAAAAGTTCAAGCATTTGCTCAACTTTATCATGTAAAATTTTTTTATCTTTATAAAAAATCTGAGCCGCTAAAAGCAGGTTATCTTCTACACTTAAATCCTTAAAAATACTACTTTCTTGAGGTAGATAACCTATCCCTGATCTAGCTCTTTTGTTTAAAGGATCTTTTGTTACATCCAAACCATCTAAAAGAACTTTTCCACTACTTGGAGAAATAAGTCCACATATCATATAAAAAGTTGTTGTTTTTCCTGCACCATTTGGCCCTAAAAGTCCTACAACTTCTCCGCTATTAACCTCTAAAGAAATTCCATGTATAATCTTAGTTTTTTTAATAATTTTTTCCAAATTTACAATTTCTAATTTACTCATAAATTTCATACTTTCTTTTATTATCTTTAATGCTAATTTTAATCTGGATAGTAGAAATTCCAAATTTCATTAAAGTTTTTTTCAAATTTTCACAACCCCATTCAACCAAATGCAAACCTTTTTCAAAAAAATTTTCAAATAAACCATTTGCTAAAAGTCCTTCTAAACCTTCTTGATAAATATCATAATGATAAATGCAAATATCATGATTTTCATATTTTTGCATAGTGGAAAAAGTTGGAGAATCTACCCTTGCATCAAGACCAAGAAATTTAACCCAAGCTTGCACCAAGCTTGTTTTTCCGCTAGCCAAATCTCCTTGAAGCAAAACAACACCTTCTTTAGGCATTATTTGAAGCATCGTTTTGATCTCATCTTTTGCTAAAATAAATTCTTTCATAATTTTACCACATATTCATTTTGTGCGTTTTTAGGAATACTTTTCGTACTAGGTAGAGCTAGCACTTTATATTTTTGAGTGTATTCAGTAAAATGTAAAGTGATGATATCACCCACCTTAACCTCTTTACTCGCTTTAACAATAACACCATTAATCCCTACTACACCACTTTTACACATATCTTCAGAAATAGCTCTTCTTTTCGTGATATTAACTACATTTAAAAATTTATCTACTCTCATAAAAGCAATTTTAGCAAAAAAAATCAATTTTTGGAACAAAATTTGCTTACGCCTTTGCTTTATTTTTTAAGAAAATAGCAAGTAAAAACTTTTCTTTAATGAAATTTGGATACAATTTCATAATTTTCAAAATCTATTTTAACAAAGGATATCTTATGAAAAATGAAGTAAAAAAAGTAGTTTTAGCGTATTCTGGAGGGCTTGATACGAGCATTATTTTAAAATGGCTTCAAGATGAGTATAATTGCGAAGTTGTAACTTTTACAGCAGATATTGGTCAAGGCGAAGAACTTGAACCTGCAAGAAAAAAAGCCCTTTCTTTAGGCATAAAAGAAGAAAATATTTTCATTAAAGATTTAAGAGATGAATTTGTTAAAGATTATGTATTTCCTATGTTTAGAGCCAATGCGATTTATGAAGGAGAATATCTTTTAGGAACAAGTATAGCAAGACCACTTATAGCAAAAACTCAAGCACAAATTGCCCTGCAAACAGGTGCTGATGCGGTAAGTCATGGCGCCACAGGCAAAGGAAATGATCAAGTGCGTTTTGAACTTGGTTATCTTGCTTTTAATCCCGATTTAAAAATCATCGCTCCATGGCGTGAGTGGGATTTAAACAGTCGTGAAAAACTCCTTGCTTATGCACAAAAACACGGTATTGATATTTCTAAGAAAAAAGGAAAATCTCCTTATTCTATGGACGCAAATTTACTTCATATTTCTTATGAAGGACTTGTTTTAGAAGATCCTGCACACGCACCCCAAGAAGATATGTGGAGATGGAGT
This sequence comes from Campylobacter sp. US25a, assembly GCF_004379075.1. Lineage (NCBI taxonomy): Bacteria > Pseudomonadati > Campylobacterota > Epsilonproteobacteria > Campylobacterales > Campylobacteraceae > Campylobacter > Campylobacter sp. US25a. The sequence goes on along the minus strand of NZ_RYYM01000006.1, from coordinate 32,523 downwards.
AAAAGCCCAAAAGACGCTCCAAATGAAAGTGAAATTATAGAACTTGATTTCCAAAAGGGAGATTTAGTAACGATAAATGGAGAAAAACTAAGTCCTGCAGGACTTTTAACCAAACTTAACGAACTAGGCTGCAAACACGGTATAGGACGCCTTGATATAGTAGAAAATCGCTATATAGGAATGAAAAGTCGTGGTTGTTACGAAACTCCAGGCGGTACTATACTTTTAAAAGCACACAGAGCGCTTGAAAGCATCACGCTTGATAGAGAAGCAGCACACTTAAAAGATGAACTCATGCCAAAATACGCAAGTTTAATTTATAATGGCTATTGGTTCTCGCCTGAAAGAATGATGCTTCAAGCCTTAATCGATGAGTCTCAAATTCACGCCAATGGCAGAGTAAAACTCGAGCTTTATAAAGGCAATGTGATGGTTATAGGACGTGAAAGTGCGAACGATAGCTTGTTTAACGCAGCTTATTGTACTTTTGAAGAAGATGAAGTGTATAATCAAAAAGACGCAGCAGGCTTTATCAAGCTTAATGCTTTGCGTTTTATCATTGCAGGAAAAAATGGAAGAAAATTTTAATAAAGGAATAAAATGAAAGTATTATTAATCAAAGATGTAAAAACACTTGGAAAAGCAGGAGAAATAAAAGAAGTAAAAGACGGCTACGGACAAAATTTCTTAATCGCTAAAGGCTTTGCTAAAGCAGCTACTAATGAAGTTTTAAGAAAATATGAAAGCGACAAGAAAAAAGAGGCTGAAAATTTACGCTTTGAAATCGCAAATTTAGAAAAACTCAAAGAAGAACTTAGCAAAATCACTCTTGAAATTTCAAAACCCGTAGGTGCAAATGGAAGTTTGTTTGGTGGCGTAACCAAAGATGAAATCGCTCACGCCCTAAAAGAACAAAGCCATATAGAAATCGATAAAAAAAGTTTAGAATGCGACACCTTAAAAAGCTTAGGAATTCACGAAGTAAGCGTAAAACTTGGACACGCAATCCATGCTAAATTTAACATAAATATAAAGGCAGAATAATGTTTCATGCAACAACGATTTTAGCTTACAAAGGTAAAAATAAATCCGTAATTGGCGGAGATGGACAAGTAAGCTTTGGAAATACGGTGCTAAAAGGCAATGCTGTAAAGATTAGAAAACTCAACAATGGCAAAGTTTTAGCAGGTTTTGCAGGATCAACAGCTGATGCTTTTAATCTTTTTGATATGTTTGAAAATCTCCTTCAAAGTTCTAAAGGCGATCTTTTAAAAGCAGCGATTGACTTTTCTAAAGAATGGAGAAAAGACAAATACTTAAGAAAACTTGAAGCCATGATGCTCGTACTTGATAGAAATCACATTTTTCTACTTTCTGGTACAGGCGATGTGGTCGAACCTGAAGATGGACAAATCGCAGCCATAGGAAGTGGTGGAAACTATGCACTTTCAGCTGCTAGAGCCTTAGCAAAACATGCCAATTTAGATGAAGAAGAACTTGTAAAATCAAGTCTTCAAATCGCAGGTGAAATTTGCATTTATACTAATACCAATATCAAAACTTATGTAATCGAGGATGAGAAATGAATCTAACTCCAAAAGAAATTGTTAAATTTTTAGATGATTATGTTATAGGACAAAAAAAAGCTAAAAAAATCATAGCCATAGCTTTAAGAAATCGCTACCGCAGAATGCAACTTAGCCCTGAGTTGCAAGATGATATAGTGCCAAAAAATATCTTAATGATAGGTTCTACAGGTGTAGGAAAAACAGAAATCGCTAGGCGTTTAGCTAAAATGATGGGCTTTCCTTTCATCAAAATCGAAGCAAGTAAATATACTGAAGTAGGTTTTGTAGGTCGTGATGTAGAAAGCATGGTAAGAGATCTTGCCAATGCGGCTTTAAATTTGGTAAAAAATGAGCAAAGAGAAAAAAACAAAGATAAAATCGATGAATTTATAGAAAATAAAATTTTAGAAAAACTTTTACCACCTTTACCAAAGGGTATCAGCGATGAAAAACAAGAAGAATATAAAAACAGTCTTGAAAAAATGAGAACTAAACTAAAAAATGGCGATCTTGATGAAAGCACTATAGAAATAGAAATTTCACAAAATATGTTTGATACCAATCCCAACCTACCTCCTGAAATGGGTGCAATGCAAGATATAGTTAAGGTTATAGGCGTTGGCAGTAAAAAAGTCAAAAAAGAAATGAAAATCAAAGACGCTAAAAATGCTTTAAAAAATGAGGCAGGAGAAAAAATCCTAGACCAAGAAAGCATCAAAAGCGAAGCCTTAAAAAGGGCGGAAAATGAAGGGATTATTTTTATTGATGAAATCGATAAAATCGCTGTTTCAAGCGGAAATTCAAACCGCCAAGATCCAAGTAAAGAAGGGGTACAAAGAGACTTACTTCCTATAGTCGAGGGATCAAATGTACAAACAAAAATAGGTACTTTAAAAACCGATCATATTCTTTTTATCGCTGCAGGGGCTTTTCATCTTAGCAAACCAAGTGATCTTATCCCTGAACTACAAGGACGCTTTCCTTTAAGAGTGGAATTAGATAGTCTTGATGATAAAGCTCTTTATGAAATTTTAACACGCCCTAAAAATTCACTTTTAAAACAATACTCTCAGCTTTTAAAAACTGAAAATTTAGAACTTGAATTTGACGATGAGGCAATCAAAGAAATAGCAAAAATAGCTTCAAGAGCCAATGAAGAAATGCAAGATATAGGTGCTAGACGCTTACATACTGTGATAGAAAAATTACTTGAAGATTTAAGCTTTGAAGCTGATGAGTATGCGGGTAAAAAATTCGTAGTGGATAAAAAAATGGTAGAAGAAAAACTCGGAGATATCATAGAAAATAAAGATCTTGCAAGGTATATTTTGTGAAAAGTGGCTTTGTTAGCATCATAGGGCGTACTAATGCAGGAAAAAGTACTTTAATCAATTCCTTATTAGAAGAAAAAATCGCCCTAGTTTCTCACAAACAAAATGCCACAAGGCGCAAAATCAAAGCCATAATGATGCATGAAAAAAATCAAATCATTTTTATCGATACCCCAGGACTTCACGAAAGCGGTGCTACGCTTAATCAACTGCTTGTCCAAAGTGCTATTAAATCCATGGGGGATTGTGATGTGATTTTATTTGTGGCGAGTGTTTTTGATAGTACAAAAGACTATGAAAATTTTCTTAGTCTAAACCCACAAGTACCACATATCATCACTTTAAATAAAGTAGATTTAACCGACAATGCTACACTTTTAAAAAAACTTAGCGAATATGCAAAATTTAGCCAACATTTTAAGGCTATCATTCCTTATTCTTCTAAGAAAAAAAGCTATAAAAAAGGCTTATTAGATGAAATAGTAAAATACCTTGATGAACATGAGTATTTTTATAATCCTGAATTTTTAAGTGCGAGTAGCGAAAAAGAACTTTATAGAGATTTCATACTTGAAAGTATTTATGAAAATTTAAGTGATGAGCTTCCTTATAGTAGCGAAGTGCTTATCCATCGCACCAAAGACACACCTAATCTTTTAATCCTAGAAGCCAATATCATCACCGATACAAACTCTCACAAGGGTATGCTTATAGGAAAAGAAGGGGCAACTTTAAAAAGAATAGGCAAAGATGCACGCTTTAAAATTTCAAAACTTGCACAAAAAAAGGTACTTTTAAAGCTTTTCGTAACAGTGAAAAAAAACTGGCAAAAAGATGAAGAATTTTTAAAAAAACTTTTAAATGATGAAAATTAATTCATTAAATAAAATAAATTTTATAAAATCTACAGATTTGCTTTATGCTCAAAGAACAGGAATATCCAAAGAAGACGAACTTTTTAACAATTTAACCGCAGATTTTAGGCTAAGCAAACCCTTTGACTACCAAATAGCTTTTTTTAAACATAATGAAATTTATCATTGTTTTTTAGCGCCTGTTTACAAATTGAAAAAAAGTCGTTTTTGCTTTCCTGAGCCTTTAATTTTTCAAGCTTTGTTTGATGAAAGATTTATTGAGGAAAGTGATTATTGTGTTTTAAATTTATATGATCAAACTTTATATTTATATTTTTACCAAGAAGGAAAATTTATCAATCTTAAAAAAATCGAAAATTTCAACCCAGGTAATATGGATTTATTTTTTAAACAAAATCGATTTACAGAACTTTTAAAACACTATGAAAGCAAATTGCTACTTTATCAGGATTTGGATACAATCAAACATTACTTCTCATCTCAAATAAAATGTTTAAATCTAAATGATATTCTTGATAAAAATAGTTTATTGAAATTAAGTTCATATAGTATAAAAAATCTAGATCAAAATTGTAATTTTATCAAGCATAATAAAATAAAAATATCTATTTCTTTTAAAATTATATTAATATTTATTTTTAGCTTTAGTCTTAGCATGATGATTTTATTATTTAAAGATTTTATAGAGTACAAACAAAATAAGGAAATTCAAAATAAAAATTTTATCATACAAGAAGAAATTTCTAAACTAAAACAAGATAAGCAAAAATTATTAACAAACATACAAGATTTAAACTTTACTCTTTCCAATAAAATATCATCTACACAACAACAATTTCATATTTTATCCACCATAACAAAAGAAATCAATTTAGACAAAAATAAGGCAATCATTCTAAATCAAATCATATCATGGCTTAACTCCAATGACCTTAAAGTCACAAATCTTGAATTTGAACAAACAAAAATCATTCTTTCTTTTATCGATGAAAACCACTTTAAAAGAGCATTAGAAAATCTAAATTCTACTTTTAAAATTCTTGATAAAAATGAAGAAACATTTAATATCATATTAGAAGTCATACATGAATAAAATAGAAGTATTTTTGCAAAATTTAAATCCTAGGGAAAAATTTCTTTTTATTTCTTTTATCTGCCTTTGTGCTTTGTTTTTAGCTTTTAAAATTCACGATCACTTTTTGGAAGATATTTTTCAAAAAACATTAATAGAACATAATTACCTTGCATTAAATGAAGCAAAAATAGAAAATTCACATCTTAAAGAAATAGAGACAAAGCTAACAAAACAGATAAAAACAGAGGAAGAAAAATTAAAATACTATAAAGAAAAATTGCATTCATTTTCTTATGATAAAGATTTTTTCAATAAAAAAATCAACAATTTATCCAAAAATTTAACCATTAATGAAATAAAATTTTCCCAAGAAAACAAAAATTTTATCCACTATAATTATGTTTCTCTAAGTTTAAATGGCAACTTTAAAGACTTACTTAATTTTATACAAAATTTAGAAAATCTTCCTATAGCTTTAAAAATTGATAAAATAAAACTATACAATACACAGGGTTTAAAATTAAAGCTTGATTTAATGTTTAAATTTATTCATTTATAATAATATTAAAATGTTATATTTTTAAATATTACTATAAAAAATATTTAAAAATATTGTAATTTAATTATTTTTCTATTACTATGAGTTAAAATATTTTAAGCATAAAAAAGAAAGGTATTGAGAAGTGACTAAGCAAGAAATACAAAAACTCGATACAAATTTCCTAGGTCATCCCAAGCCTTTATTCTCTCTATCAATAGTAGAACTTTGGGAAAGATTTGCTTTTTATGGCATACGATCTTTACTTGTGCTTTTCATGGCAACAACCATAAACAAAGGCGGACTTGGAATAAGCACTGAATACGCCTCGGCAATTTATGGCATTTTTGCAGGATGCTTGTATTTAGTAGCACTTCCTGGAGGCTGGATTACTGATAATTATTTAGGGCAAAAAAGGCTTTATTTCTAGGTTCTTTTATTATAGCTTTAGGACATATTAGCATAGCCTTATCTATTTTAAGCACACCTATATTTTTCCTAGGGCTTGCTTTTATCGTTATTGGTACTGGATTTTTAAAACCAGCGCTTCTGTAATGGTTGGAATGTTACATAAAAACAAAATGATACAAGATGCAGTACTAGCTATACAATTTTTTATATAGGAATTAACATTGAAGCATTCATTGCTCCTCTTATATGTGGTTTTGTTCAAGCAAAATAGAATTATCATTTAGGATTTGGAGGAGGTTTAGGTATGCTAATCTCTTTGCTTATTTTATATTTTAAAACTGCCTCTGAGCTTGAAGAATTTCATAAAAATTGCACCTTAAAGCAAAACTGGGAACAACCATTTAAAAAAGTAAAAATTTAACTCTTATGCTAAAGTATAAGCCTGTTAAGTATTATTGGATTTTTTCTAATTTTTATTAATCTTGTAGATATTAATCTCATGATACTATCAAAAAAACTTTTTGCTATGTTTGGTAAATTTATTTCATATATCTTTTTGTTTTTAAAGCCTTAAATAAAAGAGAAAAACAGCAATTAACAATTTTAATTGTTTTATTCTTTGCAGCCACTTTTTTTTGGAGTACTTTTAAACAAAAACCTACTGCTTATAATCTTTTTGCGCAAGATTTTACAAATAGAAATATTTTTGATTGGAAAATTCCAACAAACTGGTTTCAATCTTTTAATCCAATTTTTATCATCATACTTACTCCTATAGCAAGTTATATTTAGTTATTTTTAGAGAAAAAAATATATATTTTTCTTCCATTGGAAAATTTACTTTAGAAATATTATTTGCCGGTATTGGTTTTATGATAATGACCTTTGCTTCACAAAGTCTAATAAACAACAATGGTTTACCAATATCCATGGCTTGGATTATTATAAGTATATTCTTTTAACACTTGTGGAACTATGCATGTCTCCTATTGGACTCTCTATAATGGCTGAGATTACCCCTGATTTAATCGAAAATCAAGTCATGGGACTTTGGTTTGTAGCAAGTGCACTTGGAAATTTTGTTGCAGGACTTATAGGAGGAAATGTCAATATTAAAAACATCGATCAACTTCCTAATATTTTTGGACAATGCATGTGGATGCTTTTTGTTATAGCGCTTTTACTTTTTATTGCTAAAAAACCAATTTATAAAATTCTTAACGAAAAAAATAAGCAATTATCTAACTAAACTTAAAATACAAAATACACCAAAGTTGAAAATTGATCTTAATATTTCTTTTTTTTATATTTGCAAAAAAGTAACATTATGATATAAATCATTTAAAAATATTACAAAGTTATACATATTTTTTTAATTTCTTGTCTATAATTTATAAATAAAAATACACAAAGGATATAAATTGAGTAAAAATGTAAAAAATTTAGATACTTCATTTTTTGGACATCCAAAACCACTTTTATCTCTTTCACTTACTGAGCTTTGGGAAAGATTTTCTTTTTACGGAATTCGTCCCTTGCTTTACCTTTTTATGATAGCAAGTTTTGAAAAAATCGGAATGAACTTAAAACCTGAAGAAGCAAGTGCAATTATGGGAATTTTTGCAAGTTGTTTATATCTTGCTGCTTTGCCAGGTGGATGGCTTGCGGATAATTACTTAGGACAAAAAAGAGCAATTTTACTAGGTGCTTTAACTATAGCATTTGGACATTTGTGCATAGCCTTTTCTTATTTTAACAATAAAATGATTTTTGTTGGTATGTTTTTTTTGGTTATAGGTACAGGACTTTTTAAAACTTGTGCTTCTGTAATGGTTGGAATGCTTTATAAAAAAAATGATGCAAGGCGTGACTCTGGTTTTACTCTTTTTTATATGTGTTTTAATTTTGGTGCTTTTGTAGCTCCTTTAATTTGCGGCTTTTTACAAAAAGAATACGGATGGCATTTTGGTTTTGGTGCAGGTGGGATTGGTATGCTTTTAGCGGTAATTATTTTCTACCTAAAAACTATGCCTGATTTAAAAGAATTTGATGAAAAAGTTGGCATAGACTCTACTTGGGATAGACCAAGCAAAAAAAGCAAAAACGCATTTTACATCATCATTGTATCAGGTATTGTTTTGCTTGGAACAATATTTTTAATCCTTGGTGGTTTTATAAAATTAGATGCACAAGTTATTAATAAAAATATTATTCTAACTATCTTAGCTTGTGCTGGAATTTATTTTTTATATCTTTTCGCTTTTACTTCTTTAAAAATAGAAGAAAAAAGAAATTTAATTATTTTTATTGTTTTATTTTTAGCGGCTGCGTTATTTTGGTCAGTATATGAGCAACAATACACTTCTTTTAATTTTTTTGCAGAAAAATTAACAGATAAAACCATATTAAATTATGAAATTCCTACAATATGGTTTCAATCTCTTGGAGGTTTATTTGTTATACTTTTTGCACCTTTTAGTGCTTTTATATGGACTATATGTGCCAAAAATAATAAAGAAATTTCATCTATTATTAAATTTGCATTAGGACTTTTGGGTGCAGCTTTGGCATTTTTAATAATGGCTTTAGCTTCAAATCATGCAATTAGTTTAAATGGCGATGCTAATACATTAAGAGAAAATTTAGAAAATTCATCACAAATTATTTTAGTTTCACCTTGGTGGCTTGTCAGTAGCTTTTTGCTTATGGTTTTAGGAGAGCTTTGCCTTTCCCCTGTGGGACTTTCTATAATGACAAAAATTGCACCTAATTTAATTAAATCTCAAGTCATGGGACTTTGGTTTGTAGCAAGTGCATTAGGCAATGCTTTAGCTGGATTCATAGGTGGTAAAGCAAGTGAAGAAAATATAGCTTATTTGCCAAATTTATTTTACCAATGTATGTGGATATTACTTGGTGCTGTTATAATTTTACTTATACTCAAAAAACCTATCAATAAAATACTAAAAAATTAATATTAAGGAGAAAATATGAGTATTTACAAACAAAGAGTATTAGAACTTAGAAGATTAATGAAAGAAAATAATATTGACGCCTATCTCATCTTAAGCGCGGATCCGCATTTGAGCGAATATTTACCAGAATATTACAAAAACAGAGTCTTTATCAGTGGCTTTAAGGGTTCTGTTGGAACAGTTCTTATCACACAAGAAGAGGGCTTTTTATGGGTAGATGGAAGATATTGGCTTCAAGCACAAAAGGAATTAGAAGGTAGCGGCATACTTTTACAAAAACAAGATGCTAAAAATACTTTTACCAAATGGTTGGAAAAAAATTTAAGCGAAGATCAAATTTTAGGCATCGATTTTGCACTTTTACCTTTATCTTTACAAAAAGATTTACAGATTAATTGCAAGGCAAATTTAAAACATATAGATTTGATAAGTCCACTTTGGAAAGATCGTCCCACTTTACCACAAGAAAAAATTTATGAACACGAACTAGAATACTGCTCTTACTCAAGAAAAGAAAAATTAGCATTAGTGCGTCAAAAAATGAAAAATTTAAATGCTACCTCTCATTTAATCTCCAGCCTTGATGATATAGCTTGGCTTACAAATTTAAGAGGGAATGATGTAAATTATAATCCTGTATTTTTAAGTCATTTGCTAATCTTGGAAGACAAAGCTTTGCTTTTTGTTGATCAGAAAAAAGTAAATTCAGAACTTGAAAAAAAATTAAATTTAGATGGGTTTTGGCTTAAAAATTATGATGAAATCATCATGGAGCTTGAAAAACTTGCAAATACAAATTTGCTTATTGAGCCTTCAAAAATGACCGCTTTACTCATAAATTCTTTAGATAAAAGCGTAAAAATCATTCAAGAAATTAATCCAAGCACTCACTTAAAAGCAGCTAAAAATACAAAAGAAATAGCGCATATACAAGATGCTATGATAGAAGATGGAGTGGCTTTATGTAAATTTTTTGCCTGGCTTGAAGAAGCGATAGAAAATAAAGAATTAATAAGCGAATTAGACATAGATGCTAAAGCAAGCGAATTTAGAGCACAAAGCAAGTACTACATAAGTGATAGTTTTGCCACTATAGCAGGCTTTAACGAAAACGCAGCATATCCACATTATAAAGCCACAAAAGAGAGTTTTGCTTATCTTAAAAAAGATGGGCTTTTACTTATTGATTCTGGTGGACAATATAAAAATGGCACAACAGATATTACACGCGTTGTACCTATAGGAAAGGCTAATGCAGAACAAATTCATGACTATACCTTGGTTTTAAAAGCACATATTGCCATTTCCAGTGCAATTTTTCCAAAAGATATAGCTATGCCACTACTTGATGCAATCACACGCGTACCTTTATGGAAAGAACAAATTGACTATATACACGGCACAGGACATGGCGTGGGATATTTTTTAAATGTCCATGAAGGTCCACAAGTTTTATCTTATCTATCCCCTGTGCTTGAAAAAACAAAAGCCAAAGAAGGTATGCTAACCTCCATAGAGCCAGGTATTTATAAAGTAGGTAAATGGGGTATAAGACTTGAAAATTTAGTTATTCATACCAAAGTAGAAAATCCTAAAAATAAAGATTTTGGAGAGTTTTTATACTTTAAACCTGTTACTCTTTGTCCTTTTGAAATATCTTGTATTGATATAAAAATGTTAGATGAAAAAGAAAAAGAATGGTTAAACAATTATCACAAAGAAGTATTTGAAAAACTTTCTCCTAAGCTAGATGATTATCCAAAAGCTCTAGTTTGGCTTGAAAAAAGAACAAAAGCCATCTTTTAAGATACTTTTGTTAACATAGATAAATTTTCCTTGTATTAAACTTATAATTTGTTTAATACAAGATTTTTAAACCAATTGCTAAAAAAGTTTTTTTGAAAAACTCAATTTACAACTAAAAATTATTTAAAATATCCAAGTTCAATCATTTTTTGATAAATTTTAGCTACAGTTACCCCTGAAGTAATATTTCTCCCACCATGTTCCAAAAGAACGGTAACTACATATTTTGGCTTAGAATAAGGAGCATAAGAAGTAAGCCACGCATGAGATCTAGTATAATACTCAAATTGTTTTTCATCGACCCTATTTTTATCTGTCTGTGAAAATCCCACAACCTGAGCAGTTCCTGTTTTTGCTGCAACTTTCACATCAAGATTATGCAAATAACGATAAGAGGTTCCTCCTTGCTCATTAGCAACAGCATACATTGCATCTCTTATATAAGGCAATTGACTCTTTTCAAATAAAGTAAAAATTTCTTTTTTATTTTCATCCATTTGATTTTCTATAGTTGTATTATTATTTTCTATACTTTTTAAAAAATGAGGTATAACCTCTCCACCTTTTGCGATTTGAGCTGTATATCTAGCAATTTGCATAGGTGTTGCAAGAAAATTACCTTGACCTATAGCTGTATTTAAAGTATCACCTTGAAACCAAGATTGTCTATATCTTTGCATCTTCCATTCTTTGCTTGGTAAAGTCCCTACAAATTCACTAGGTAAATCTACCCCTGTTTTCGCTCCAAAGCCAATGCGAGATAAAGTTTCACTTATTTGATCGATTCCAACTTGCAAACTGCCATTATAAAAATAAACATCACAACTATATTTTATCGCATGTTTTAAATCCACAGGTCCATGGCCCGATCGATTCCAACATCTAAAAAACCTGCCTCCAAGCTCAATGCTTCCATTGCAAACATATTGAGTCGTCGGGCTAATATTTTTAGAATTTAAAAAAGAAAGCCCTACTCCCATTTTTACAACAGAACCTGGAGGATAATATCCATTTATAAGTTTATTTGTAAAAGGATGATCAAGACTATTTGAAAGCTCATCCCAATCCTTAAAAGAAATCCCTGTTACAAAAGGATTAAGATCATATTCAGGGAAACTCCCTGCAGCTAAAATAGATCCATCATTTACATTCATAATTATAGCAGCTCCAGCATTCCCTTCAAACAATGAAGTTAAATAAGACTGAAGCTCTATATCTATCGTAAGTTCTATATCATTAGACATAGCAGGAGTGTAAGAAAGCTGTTCTACTTCTTGATTTAAGGCATTAACCTTATAAACCCTAGTTCCTTTTTCTCCTTGTAAAATATCATTATAATAGCGTTCTATACCGCTTTTTCCCGTATAGTTAGAAAGTTTTGCTATTTCATTTTCTTGAACATCTTGCAAATTTGCCTTACCTACATACCCAATAATATGCGAAGCCAATTTTCCAAAAGGATATTTTCTTTTTACAACAGGATCTATTTTTATTGTTTTATTAAGATTTAACTCTGAATAATGCGGAATAATCTCATCGTAGGGTATAAAATCTACAACTTTAATAAAATCTTGATTATAGTAAGAATCATTTCTCTTATAAATTTCTGCTAATTTGCTAGCATTTAAATCAGGAAATAAATTTGCAAGTTCAGATAGTTCTTTATCTAGAATTCCTTTATTTGACTTTTTAATACTTAAATAAGGTTTAATAGAAATACTAAAACCCAAATCATTAATAGCCAATAAAGTTCCATTTCTATCTGTAATTTGACCCCTAACAGGTGCTAAAAATTCAGTTTTTATGGCATTTTGTTTAGCAAGTTCTTCATAATATACATTTGATTTTATACTCAAATAATACACACGACTTAATAAAAATATAAAAAACAATAGTATAAATCCAACAACTAAACGCATTCTCATTTAAATTTTACCTTTAAAAAACACATAAGCTAAACAACATTCTATAAAAACTGAAACAATATACGCCCATCCTAAAATTTTAATTTTTTCATCTCCAATATAAGACAATATCATATCCAAAAACAAAATAATGCCGTAAGCACAAAGCACAAAAACAACAGGGATAAATTTACCAATTTTTAAATTTGTCTTAATCCAATCTGCACAAAGATAATAAAAAATAAAAAATGCCAACCAAGATGAAAAAATAAAAAAATTATAAGTTATATCAGTAAAAAATAAAAAAAATAAAGAAAAATACCATCTAAAATCAAGCTTTGAAAAAGTTCTTTCTCTCTCTTCTAGTAAGCAAAACATATAACAGAAAAAAATCCCATAAAGTAACGGAGCATATATAAAAGTCGAACCAAGAATCTGATAGATTAGAAAAAAAAATCCTAAAAAGACATAAGCTCCATTAAATTTTGCTTTATAAGCACTTAAATTTCTTCTCATTTATCAAGACCTAAAGTTTGATTGATAATAATATCTTCTAAAGAATCAAGGCCAAATTTATTCAAATTTGAAACTAAAATAGAGTCTTTAAATTCATTTTTTAACTTAGCTTTTTCACTTTGATTTAATTTATCGCATTTGGTAAAAACTTTTAAAATTTTTTGATCAGGTCGTAAAAATCTTTTCAAATAGTCATTTAAATTTACATCGATCTCCAAATGAGTATGTCTTGAGTCGATTAAATGTATAAATAACTTTATCGAGGTTCTTAATTTTAAAAATTCATCTAAGTTTTGATTCCATATTGCTTTTAAATTTTTAGAAACCTTTGCATAACCAAACCCTGGCAAATCGATAAAATTGATATTAAATTTTTCTTCATTTCTTTTGCAAGTTACTTCGAAAAAATTTATAAGCTGAGTTTTTCCAGGAGTTGCCGAACTTTTGGCTAAATTTTTTTGTTTACACAAAGAATTGATTAAAGAACTTTTTCCGACATTGGAACGCCCCAAAAATGCTACTTCACTAAAATTTGAGCTCAATTTCTCATCAAATTTCACTAAAGAAGTGATAAATTTAGCACTAATTATCATTTGTCTTTAAGATCAAACACAAAACGAGCAGGTTTTTGATCCTTACTCTCCACTCGATAAATATTAGCTTTTCTATCGACTATTATTTTATCACCAAAAAGTTTTTGATTACTTCCAAGCTCATTTATATAAGCATGACCATTAATCTCGTAAGTATCTTTAATAACATTATAAATAAATTTATCTCCACTACCTTTATAAGTTTTACCCTTTAAAACAATCTTAAACGTAGCATTTTGCATTGCTTCATAACGAATAGGTTTGCGATTTTTATCCGTATAAATAATCAATTTTTCAGAATTTAAAATATCATCACCCCTAATTACTTCTACATTTCCACTAAGAATACTTTCACCCTTATTTTCATCTGAGTAAAAATTTAAAGCTTTTACTTCAATTTGAGTTGCCCAAGTTACACTTACACAAGCTAACAATAAAATTATTTGTCTTGCAACCACGCATTTACTCCTTGGATATTTAAAATTTTGTTTTTTGTATCATAGTTTAAAGTATTTCCATTAATAATACTTCCATTGATCAGAGCTTTAAAATTAGTATTTGTGTGTAAAATTTTATCCTTAAGTTGGTATTCTACCTCTTGAGAAATAATTTTGACATTATTAGCACCTATATAAGTAACATTTCCTTCAAACAAAACCTTGTTCATATCTTTATTGAAAAACTCTAAACGATTCGCACTAAGATTAAAATCTAAATTTAAAGTAATAAAATCATTAAATTCATCTCTATCTGCATATCTCACCCAAGAATTTGCCTTATAATATGCCTTAATTGTACTAGCATTACTCTCATAAGCTTTCAAATTTTTAGCCTCAATATTTTTAAAATTTAAAGCATTAGTTTGCAAATTTAAAGAATACGGATCTTGCAAACTTAAAATCGTAAAAGTAATTGTAAAAAGAGCAATTAAAATTCCAAAAATTTTTATAGCCAAAGCCTATTCCATTCTTCTTTTAGATGATTTTTTTCTACTAAAATTTCTATCATCTGTGCTACAGCAGCCTTACCACCTTTTTTGCTAAGCACTATGTCTACATTTAAATCTTTATGACCATCTTTTGGCTTAAAACTAAGTCCTACGCTTTCAAGCAAAGCCTTATCGTTAAAATAATCCCCAATAGCCGCACACTGAGAAAAATCTAAATTAAGTTTTTGTAAAATTTCTTTTGCACAAGCTAACTTATCCTTGATGCCTTGATATAAAATTTCTATTTTTAAATCTTTAGCTCTTTTTTCAACACAAGGACAATTTCTACCTGTAATAATAGCAATTTTTTTACCAAGCTTTAGCCAAGCCTCGATAGCCGCTCCATCTTTTACATCAAATTCTTTAATAAATTCTCCATTAGAAGTATAAATAATCTTCCCATCAGTTAAACAGCCATCTACATCCAAAAAAATCAATTCTGTCATAATTTCTACTCTCTTACAACAAATGCACCTGTAAATGCACCACTTGCAGCAAAATCCCTTGCTTCATCTTCACTTCTAAAGCCTGTTAAGAAAACGCGATTTAATCCATCCACTGAGCTTGTGCGTATAGTAGAGCTATAAGTTCTATAAGTTTTATATCTTGCTGCTATCGTTTGTGCTCCAGCTGGGTTTTTAAAGGCTCCAATTTGAACCATGAAATTTCCACCTTCATAAATTTGTCCATTATTTGCAATCTCTCCACTATTTCCATAGTTTACATTAGAATGTACAATATTATTACCCGAATTACTTGATCCAAACCCTATAACCTCAAGCCTTACTGGAGCTGTTCCTGAAGCAATCATATCAATTTGACTGGCAGCTCCTTTTGATAAATCTATAATACGATTATTCACAAAAGGACCTCTATCATTTACACGAACGGTAACTTGACGATTGTTATTTAAATTGGTTACTTTTAAGATGGTATTCATAGGTAAAGTTTTATGAGCTGCGGTTAAAGCATTTTGATTATAGATTTCGCCATTAGAGGTTTTCTTGCCGTGAAAGCCTGGCCCATACCAACTCGCAATACCATCAGCAGTTTCGCCTACTGCTACAACAGTAGGATAATAAGTTTTACCGTTAATAGTATAAGGCTTCATCGTTCCTTTAGTCCCTGAAGAACTAGGACTGCTTTTAAAATCATTTGAAGGATAATACACTTGAGCATTATCCAAGCTAGAAAAAAAACTAGTGCCTAAACAACCACTAAAAAATAAAGCCCCTAGACTAACGGCTGACAACTTTAGTGTAATTGTTTTTATTTGCATTTTTATTCTCCTTGATTGGTATAATTAATTTTTGATTAATGCTAAGATGATTTTTTGCTATTTTATTTAATTCTCGAATTTCATCAACACTTATATTATAATTTTTTGCTATTTTATACAAAGAGTCACCAGGCTTAACAGTATAAGTTTTTGTCATAGGTATAGTTGTATCAACCTTCGCAAGTTTTTCTGCTTTAAAATTTTTATCAAAAAATGCTACTTTATTAAGTGGTATATACATATAATACCCTTTACCAGGAGGCGTAAAATTATGTTTAAATTGTGGATTATATTTCTTAAAAGTTGCAAGATCCATGTTTAAATTTTTAGCTATTTCTTTTAAAGATGCAGAAGAAGGCACATCAACTTTTGCAAATTCGTTGCTTAAGGCATAATTCATTAAAGACGCATCTTTATCTAGTAAAAAATCCCTATCATTGGCTAAAAAAGCAAGCGTTAAAATCTTTCTTATAAAATTTCTAGTTTCTAAAGAAAGATATTTCTTATCAGGGTTCAATAAAACGCTTAAATCATCGCTTCCTGCTTGTTTGATAGCTTGTCTTAGTTTACCATTTCCGCAATTATAAGCTAAAAGCGCTAAATACCATTTGCCAAATTCTTCTTTTAACTCTTTTAAATAATTTGTAGCGGCATAAGTTGACTTGACCGGATCACGCCTTTCATCAACATAAGCATCAATTCTTAAACCCAAATTTCTAGCTGTTGGTTGCATAAATTGCCAAACCCCTACAGCCTTGGCATTAGAAACGCTATGAGTTTTCAAGCCTGATTCAACCATAGCTAGATACAAAATCTCATCAGGAACTTCCTGCTGGGCTAAAATTTTTCTTATCATAGGAGTAACTTTTGAAAAATTTTGCATACTATCTATTAAAGTTTGAGCGTGTTTTGATTTTATATCTTGTTGAGTTTGCACGAAAATCAAATCACTAATAAAACTTGGATTAATATCTAAATTTCTTAAAACATTCATTTGTCTTTCATAAAATTCAGGAGTATTAATTTGTGCAAAAAGAAAATTAAAACATATTAAAAAACACAATAAAATTTTTTTCATTAATAACCTTTAAAAAATAATTTTTCAGAATTATTAAAACAAATTTCTAGAAGCTCTTTTCTTGATAAATTCAATACTTCACACATTTTATTTGCTACAAATTGAGTTAACAAAGGTTCATTTCTTTTACCACGATAAGGCTCTGGAGTAAGATATGGAGCATCAGTTTCAAGCAACAATCTATCTTTTGGAATTTTAGGTAAAATTTCAACTAATTTCTTAGCATTTTTAAAAGTTAAAACTCCCCCGATACCAAAATAAAATCCCTCTTTAAAAAGAGTTAGCAAATGTTCGCTTGCATTAAAGCAGTGTAAAACTCCTCCTACAAGATCCTTAGAATACCCATGTAAAATCTCATAAGTATCATGATTTGCTTCTCTTGAGTGGATGATAACAGGTTTTTTAAATTCAATAGCAAGTTCAAGCTGTGCGATAAAAATCTTTTTTTGATTTCCTTTTTCTTTTTGAATTTCTTCAGCAAGATCACTTTTAAAACGAAAATAATCAAGCCCACATTCACCTACAGCTACACATTTTTCATCGCATAAATACTGCCTTAAAATTTTCTCATCATAATTATCAATTTCATAAGGATGCACCCCTACTGCAAAAAAAACATTTTTATATTTATGAGCAATTGTAGCTGCATAGGGCAAATCTTTTATATCAGCACCAGGTATGATAATTTTTTCTATACCATTTTTAAAAGCACGATTTAAAGTTTCATCTAAATCATCTTTAAATGCTTCACTGTCTAGATGGCAATGCGTATCAACAATCCTTAAACCATCTTGAAAATCAAGATTTAAGAACATACTTCAACTCTATCCTTGCCATTATCTTTTGCTTGAGACAATATTTTACTCGCTTTATTAACCAAAGAATCAATCTTATCTCCACTTTTTCCAAAAACCACGCCTATAGAAGCTGTAAAAAAGATTTCATCTAAATTAACCAAAACACCAGCCTTTTTTATATTTACTCGTATACGAGAAAAGATTTTAATCGCTCTTTCTTGGGATATATTTTTAAGTAAAATACAAATTTTTTCTGCACTATATCTACCTACAAGATCTCTTCCTTTAGTTTCATTAACTATTTCATTAGCACAGATTTTAATTACTTCATCACCAACTTCACGGCCGTATTCATCGTTAATCATTTGAAGATTATCTATATCTAAGAAAGCAAAAGCAAATTCCTCGTCTTTTGTCGCTATTTCATTAAAATAATCATCTATTCCATCGATTAAGGCATTATAATTTTTAACCCCAGATACAGGATCTAAAACATTATAAGTGCTTAAAAATTTTTTATCATCCATATAAGATAAACAACGATCTAAGCGACAATTAAAGCTTTCTTTGCTTAAAGGCTTGAACAAATACTCATTAACTCCATTTTTAAAAGAATTTGCTTCAAATGAATCATTATGATCCCCCAAAAGAATCACACCTAATTCATCATCACTAAAACGCTCTCTTACTTGAGTTAAAAGCTCAAAACCACTAATTACTGGCATATTGACATCTGCTATAATAAGCTTAACATCATTATTATCATTTAAATAACTCATTGCTTCTTCACCATGAGCTGCAGCTAAAACATTAAATTGTCTTTGAGTAAGTATTTTTTTAATTTCATTACGTTCAGGTAGCTTGCTCATAGCTAAAATCACTTTAGTTTTTGCATATTGATTAAGTTTTATAATAGAACTAATAATCTCATCAATGCAAGTTTCACTTTCTTTAAAAATATAATCTAATATATCTTTATCCATAAATTTTTCTTTAGTAGCCTTATCACCACTAGCCGTAAGAACAATAGCAGGAATTTTCTTTTCTATAACATAATCCACAACTTCACCATTTGGGGCATCTGGCAAACATAAATCCACAAAAGCTAAAAAATAATTATTATTCATTAACTCCTTAGCTTCAGCAAAACCAAAAGCAATATCTACCTCATAATTTAAAGTCATTTGAATTTTTTTAGCCAAAAGTTTGCCGAGCATTTTATTATCATCAATAATTAAAATTTTCTTATTCATAGTGTGTAAAATACCTTTATATCTAAAAATTTTTTAATATATTTATTTCAAAAGAAAGGAAATCTTATAGTTATATATTCTAACATAGTAAAATAAAAAATCCGCTTAATTCTTAAACAAGGTCTTAGCAAATTCGATTGCTTCATCACTAACAAGCTCTCCACTTACCATCCTAGCAAGCTCTTTAATTCTTTCTTCTTGATCGAGCTTTTTTACCTTACTTTCTTCGCCATTTTTTTCAACTAAAAAATGATTATGTGCCTTAGAGGAAAGTTGAGGCAAATGAGAAATAGCAAAAATTTGATAAAACTTAGAAAGCTCCTCTAAAACCTTGGCTATACTCATAGCCTCTTTTCCGCTTAAATTTGCATCGATTTCATCTAAAAATAATATCCCTTTACCTGCATTTAAAATTTTACATTCTGTGGCTATAAAAGCAAGTCTTAAGCGATTTAATTCACCCGAACTTAAATTTTTTAAATGAGCTAAATTAATATCTAGCATTATCTCATCTTTGCCTAAAATTGAAATTTTCTCATTTTCTTTAAGCGTCAAACTTGCATCTTTCATATAAAGATCTTTAAGATAATTATTTAAACATTTTTCTAATTTTTTAAGGTTTTTCTTTCTTGTTTGGGTTAAAATTTGTGCTTTTTCTTCTAATTTTTGTTTTAATTCTTGAAATTTTTTTTCAAGTTCTTTTTTTTCAAAACTTAAATTTTCATAATGTTCTAGTTCATGTCTTTTTTGTTTTAAAACTTCTAAAGCATTTTCTATGCTTTCATAACGCTTGATAAGATAGGATAAATTTTCAATGCGATCTAAAAGTGTCTCCACATCAAAATCCAAATCTTCCATTTTTTGATTTTCACAAATCACGCGTAATTCATTTAAACATTCACTAAAAAAACTCGAATCAACTTCGCTTAAATTTAAAGCTTCAATAACAACTTTTTCAAGCTCAAAAATACGCTCTGCCTTGCTCCAAGCTTCTTCTAATTTATCTTTTTTAGAAAGCTTCTTTTTAAGTATTAAAAGCTCTTCATACTCACCTATTTTAGGATTAATGCTTGAAATTTTTTCAATTTGCACTCTAGCTAGTTCTTTTAATTCTTCTATTTTTTTTTCTTCTTCTAAAATTGCATTAAGCTCATTAGAAATTTGACTATAAGCATTAAAATCTTTTTTAAAATCTTCTAAAAAGGAAACAAAATTTGTATTTTCTTGCATTTCCAAGGCATCTAAGAGATTTAAAAATTTTTCATTTCCAAATTCGTTATTTTCCTTTGCGCTTAAATACTTAATAAAAGTTTTACTTAAATTTTGCAAACTTTTTTTCGCTATGCTTTGATTGTTAATAAAATATTTTGTGTTTTTTTCTTTTAAAAGCTTAAAAACATTCTCCTCTTCACTTTCTATGCCAAAACTTTCTAAATCTAACTTATCATCTAGTTCTATTTCGACAATTTTAGCCTCACTTTCACTCAAAGAAAATGCGGATAAAATTCCTTTAAACAAGACCGATTTTCCAGCTCCACTTAACCCTGTAAAAACGGTAAGTCCTTTAGAAATTTCAAGCTCAGCCTTTTTAAAACCAAGATTTTCTTTCATAAAAATTCTATTTATCATCAATTTCCCCAGTGTAATTTTTCTTTTAAAATTTGAAAATAATCTCTATTTTTTGGGTGAATTAAAGCCACATTTTTATCACTTAAACCCACTTTTATACTTTTAAAATTATTCACTTTATAATTTTCTTGCCCATCAATGCAAAGTATGCAATCCTTTGCCATAATCTCTATTTCAAAACCTTTTGGCAAGACAATAGGGCGTTGTGTTAAAGAATGAGAACAAACAGGAGTTAAGATAAAAGCTTGAGCTAAAGTGTAAACTATGGGCCCATTTGCACTTAAATTATAAGCTGTTGAACCCGCAGGAGTTGCAACAATAAGCCCATCTCCAAAATATTCATTAAATTTCTTTTCTTTTCTAAAAACTTCTATATGAGCCATAGAAGCTTGATTATTTTTACTGATAACCACATCATTAAAAGCCAATTTTTCTAAAATTTTTCCTTGCTTATCTTCTAAAAAAACACTTAACAAATAAGGCTTTTCTATTCTAAATTCTCCTTGAAAAAAAGCTTGAAAAAAATTTTCAGCTTCATCAACTTTAAAATCTGTTAAAAAACCTAAATGTCCAGCATGAATTCCTAAAACTGCTTTATCGTATTCACAAGCTTTACGGCATAAAGAAATCAAAGTCCCATCTCCACCTAAAGAAATAACAAAATCAGATATTTTAAACAAATCATCCAATCCATACTTTGGCAAATCTAAAATTTCAGAACTTTCTTTAAACAATACAAGTTCAACTTTATATATAGATAAAATCGATTGAAGTTTTAAAATTTCCTTATCTAAACTCACATTGGGTCGTGTAACAAGTCCAATTTTTTTAATATTTTTATGATCTATTTTATTTTGCATAAAAAATTATATCAAATCTTAGCAAAGCAAAAGAATAAAAATACTATAATTTTGCTCATTATCTTAAAAAATCTTTTTCAAGGAATAAATTTGCGAAGTCATTATAATACAGACTTGGGAATTTCCCATGTTGGTCAAAGCGTTAAACTTTGCGGTTGGGTAAATAGCTACCGCGATCATGGTGGAGTTATTTTTATAGATTTAAGAGATAGAAGTGGTATTATCCAACTTGTTTGCGATCCAAATGATAGTAAAGAAGCTCATGAAATCGCTTCCAATGCAAGAAATGAATTTGTACTTATTGCAGAAGGTACTATTCGTCCACGTGGTGAAGGACTTGTAAATCCTAAATTAAAAACAGGAGAAATCGAAGTAGTTGTTTCTAAACTTACCATAGAAAATGAAAGTGCCGTGCCTCCTTTTGCTATCGCTGATGAAAGTGTAAATGAAGAATTACGTTTAAAATATCGCTTTTTAGATTTAAGAAATCCTAAACTTTATGAAAATTTTGCCCTGCGTTCTAAAGCTTGTATAGCAGCTAGAAATTCTTTGGCAAATATGGGATTTTTAGAAGTTGAAACCCCTATTCTTACCAAAGCTACTCCTGAAGGCGCAAGAGATTATCTCGTACCTTCTCGTGTGCATCAGGGTGAATTTTACGCTCTTCCACAAAGCCCTCAGCTTTTCAAACAACTTTTAATGTGTAGCGGTTTTGATCGTTATTTTCAAATCGCAAAATGTTTTAGAGATGAAGATTTAAGAGCTGATCGCCAACCTGAATTCACACAAATTGATGTTGAAATGAGTTTTTGCGAACAAAAAGATGTGATCAATGTAGCCGAAACTTTTTTAAAAGATATTTTCAAAGCTTGCGGCAAAGAAATTCAAACCCCTTTTAGACAAATGCAATACAAAGACGCTATGGAGAATTATGGCTCTGATAAGCCGGATTTAAGATTTGATCTTAAATTTATTGATGTTATTGATATTTTCGCTAAGTCAAATAATGAAATTTTTGCAAATATCGCCAAAGATACAAAGAAAAATCGCATCAAAGCCATACGCGTTCCAAAAGGCGATACTATTTTTTCAAAAAGACAAATGCAAAGATTTGAAGAATTTGTGCGTAAATTTGGCGCTCAGGGCTTAGCTTTCATACAAGTTAAAGAAGATGGACTTAAAGGTCCACTTTGCAAATTCTTTAGCGAAGAAGATTTAAATGAGCTAAGCAAACGCTGTAAGCTTGAAGTAGGAGATGTGGTATTTTTCGGTGCAGGAGCTAAAAAAACTGTGCTTGATTATATGGGAAGATTTAGAATTTTCTTAGCCAACGAGTTAAATCTTATAGATCCAAATGCCTTAGAATTCTTATGGGTTGTTGATTTTCCTATGTTTGAGCAAAATGATGACGGAAGTTATTCTGCGATGCACCATCCTTTTACTATGCCAAAAAATATCAATGAAGCTGATTTAGAAGAAATTTCATCTATCGCTTATGATGTAGTACTAAACGGCGTTGAGCTAGGTGGAGGTAGTATAAGAATCCATAAAAACGATATTCAGCAAAAAGTATTTAAACTTTTAAATATCAATGAAGAACAACAAAAAGAAAAATTTGGTTTCTTACTTGATGCTTTAAGTTTTGGTGCTCCACCACATGGAGGTATTGCTATAGGACTTGATAGACTCATCATGCTAGTTACAGGAGCAAACAGCATAAGAGAGGTTATAGCCTTTCCAAAAACCCAAAGAGCACAATGCTTAATGACAGATGCACCATCGCCTGCTAGTAATGAAGCAATGAGAGAATTAGGAATCAAATTAAGGGAGAATATAAAATGAAAGAATTGTTTTTAATCATAGGTGCACCAGGTAGTGGAAAAACTACCGATGCTAGTTTAATCGCACAAGCAGATGCGACAAATATTACACACTATTCAACAGGAGATCTTTTAAGAGCTGAAGTAGCAAGTGGGAGTGAGCTTGGAAAAACTATAGATAGTTTTATCTCCAAAGGCAATCTTGTTCCTTTAGATGTTGTTGTAAATACTATAGTTTGCGCACTAAAAGCTGCTCCAACTAAAACTATCATCATCGATGGCTATCCAAGAAGCGTAGAACAAATGATGGAATTTGACAAGGTTTTAAGTGAGCAAAATGAAATTTGTCTTAAAGGCGTCATAGAAGTAAGAGTAAGCGAAGAAGTTGCCAAAGAAAGAGTTCTAGGCAGAAATCGTGGTGCAGATGATAATGAAGAAGTGTTTTACAATAGAATGAAAGTTTATACAGAACCTTTAAATGAAATTTTAGATTTTTATCAAAAGAAAAAACTTCATTTTATTATCGATGGAGAGCGCACTATCGAACCTATCGTTGCAGATATGAAAGAACTGATTAAAAAAATTCAAAGTATATAAGGAGAAAAAAATGGATTTAAGCAAAATCAAAATCGGAGATATTCCAAATAAAATCAATGCCGTAATCGAAATTCCATACGGCTCAAACATAAAATATGAAATCGATAAAGATAGTGGTGCTATCATGGTAGATCGCGTTATGGCTAGCGCGATGTTTTACCCAGCAAACTATGGTTTTATTGCCAATACTTTGGCTGATGATGGTGATCCTGTGGATATTTTAGTACTTAATGAATATCCTATCCAAGCTGGAGCTGTGATTCCTTGTCGCTTAATCGGTGTTTTAATCATGGAAGATGAAAGCGGAATGGATGAAAAACTTCTTGCCGTTCCAAATTCAAAAATAGATGCAAGATATGACAATATAAAAACTTACACAGATTTACCACAAGCAACTTTAAATAAAATCAAAAATTTCTTTGAAACTTATAAAATTTTAGAGCCAAACAAATGGGTTAAAGTACAAGATTTCAAAGATGAAAAAGCTGCAATTGAAATTTTAGAAAAAGCAATCAAAAACTACAAATAATCCTAGCCCTTCAAAGGGCTAAACTCAAGGAAAACTCACAATGAAAAATATCGTTTTAGGTGGTGGTTGTTTTTGGTGTATTGAAGCTGTATTTGAACGCCTAAAAGGTGTAATTGATACTGAAGTTGGATATAGCGGAGGAAATCCAAATCCTAGCTATGAAAGCGTGTGTAATGGTGATGGTAACATAGAAGTTGTCAAAATAAATTACGATGAAAAACAAATCTCTCTTCTTGAAATCTTAACGCTCTTTTTTAAAATTCATGATCCAACAAGTATAGATAAACAAGGTGGAGATATTGGTATGCAATATCGCTCAATAATCTTTTACGAAAATGAAGAAGATAAAATTTTAGCTCAAAATTTCATCAAAGAACAGCAAAAAATATTTAGCAAAAAAATAGTTACTAAAATTTCAAGATTGCAAACCTACTACAAAGCTGAAAACTATCATCAACATTATTTTATAAATAATCCCAATCAAGGATATTGTCAAGCTGTAATAGCTCCAAAACTGCAAAAAATACAATCAGACTAATTTCATCTTTTTAAGGTTAGAAAAATTTCAACTTTATTCACAGCCTTTTCACGCTGTGATTTTCTTTTCAAAGTACTTAAAAATAGAACTTTAAGCTTTAAAATAAAGAAAAAATTATTTATTGTTTTTTAAGTTTTTTTATGAATTTGTATTTAAATGTGAATAATTTTATTAATTAACATAATTTCCTAAGTTTAGCTATAAAAAATCCATCATAGTCTAAGCTTGGTAAAATCCGTCTGCATTTTGAAATTTCAGCAAATTCTTCACTTTGCCCTGCTTTAGCCTCAACATTTTCCAAATCAATATCTAAAAGCTCTAATTTAAACTCGCTTTTTAAAGCATTCTCTATCACTTCTTCATTTTCTTCCCTGGTAAAGGTACAAGTACTATATACAAGCTCTCCACCTATTTTTAATGCCTTTAAAGCAGAATGTAGAAGTTTTTTTTGAGTTTTTGCAATATTTTTGATTTCTTTATAACTTTTTTCCAAATCAAAACCTATTTTAGCAAAAGTTGAACAAGGTGCATCAAGTAAAATTTTATCAAATTTTAAAGGACACAAATTGCCTATATTTTTACCATCTTTCATAAAAACTTTAGCATTCACTCCGTAATTTTTAAGATTTTTTTTCAGAATAAAAAATCTATCCCTACTCATCTCATTGCAAGCTAAATAACCTGTATTTTGCATAAAATTTGCAAGATTGATACTTTTGCCACCCGGAGCTGCACACATATCAAGAACACTTTGCCCTGCTTTGACCTCTAAATTTAAAGCACACAAATAAGAAGAATAATTTTGTATATAAAAGCACCCCTCATTAAAAACTTTCATAGAACTTAAGATGGCTTTATCTTTAGCGTCAAACAAATAACAATAAGCATTGATCTTTTTAAATTTTAAATTTTGTTTTAAAAATTCTTTTTCTAATTCTTCAGTGCTAATTTTTAAAGTATTTGCAAATACACAAACATTTTTTTCTTGAGTAAAAGAAGATAAAATATTTTGCATTTCATCTTTGGTATAAAGTTTTTCTATTCTAGAGAGCAAAATAATCCTTTATCATGATAAAAGCAGCCAAAGAGTCTAATTTACCATCTTTTTTACGTGTATTTGCTATGCCGTATCCTAAAGCTTCTTTACTTGTTCCGCTTTCATCTACAAAGCAAATTTCTTTATCAAATTCAAGCAAAGAAACAAAATGCTTAATGCGTCTTGTCATTTCTTCTTCACTTGACCCACCCTTAGGAATGCCTACAATGAGTAAAGAAATTTCATGTATTTTAAGTAAATTTTTAATTTCATTAGCGGCTTGATTGCGATTTTTTCTTAAAACTGCATCTAAAGGTAAAGCGATCTTTTTATCTACGCAAAGCGCTACACCTATGCGTTTTAAACCTACATCTAAAGCCAAAGCTCTCATACTAAAACCCTTATAAAAAGCCCTTCTATGGAAATTTTTCCCTCAAGTTCGTATTCATAAACTTTTTGTCCATAAATTTTTAAAGCCTCATCAACACTCACACCTTTTTTACAAAACTCTAAAAATTCATCTTGATTTGTATCTATACTTGCAAACTCACTTACAAATTCTTTAAAATCACAGATTAACTTTGCTTTATTTTCCTTTAAAAGCAAATTAGTCCCTGTGCTTTCTCCTAGTCTTTGCGGTAAAACATATAAAGGCTTATTAAGCTCTAAAGCAAGCCTTGCACTTTGCATAGAACCACTTTTTATATCTGCTTGTGCAACCACAACAGCCTTGCTTAAAGCAATAACCAAACGGTTTCTTAGTAAAAAGTCATAATTTTTTGGCAAATAATCATCTTCGTATTCGCTTAAAGCTAAAGCGTTTTCATAAATTTGTTTAATGATTTTTTCATTAGTTCTTGGATAAATTTGATCTAAACCATTAGCAAAAATACCTATAGTATTTGGCATAGCTGCCATACTTGCAGTGATATCCACACCCAAAGCACCGCCACTTACCACGCAAAGATGGGTATTTTTAAGCATACTCGCTAAGGAAAAAACACAATTTTTCGTATAAACACTCATACGCCTTGAACCTATAATAGCGATTTTATCTTGTCTTAATAAAGATAAATTTCCTTTATAGTGTAATTTTTTAGGAGGCTTTTTTAAATCTTTAAAAAGTTTCAAAAATTCATCAGGCAAAATTTCACTTGCCATAAATTTCACTCAAATACACAAGATCAACGCCTTTTAACAAATCCTTACTTTGCTCTAAGGCTTTAAAAGTATTTTTCCTAGGATGTCCTATGGCTATAACAAAACCTTTTTTTTGTGCAAGTTTTACAGCACTTTGAAGTTGTTTTTTAACATAATTAACATCATCTTCATTATCCAAAAACACATCTCTTTGTATATAAGGCATACTGAGTTCTTTAGCGATTTTATTTGCCTTAGAATTTCCTATAGTTTTAGAATCTACAAAAAATATATTTTGATTTTTTAAAGCCTCGTAAAGCTTTCTCATAGCTTCTTCATTGCTTGTAAATAAACTTCCTGTGTGATTATTGATATATCTTAAATCCTTAAAATCTTTTTTAATTTGCTTAATTTTTTTAAAAATTCTTTCTTTGCTATCATTTGGATTTAAAGTATCAAGCTCGGGTTTATTGTAATTAATTGCTGCTAAAGGTAAATGCACCATATAAAAATCAAATTTTAAAGCAAGTTTTGGCGTTTCGCTATGGTTTTTATCTGGCGGAAAAAAAGAAGGATTTAACTTTAAATTTAAAGCTTTTAAACCTCTAACCTGACTTGCATTTGCCATATCGTCGATAATAATAGCAAGTTTTGGTTTTTTAGAAATTTTATTTAAATGAATATCTTCATCAAAAGTTAAATTTTGATCTTGAGTTAAATTTGTATCTTTTGGAATAAAATTTTGCTCTAAACTCTGATTTTGTTCTAAACTTAAATTCTGCTCCACACTGCTTAAATTTTGCTCATTTAAACTTGTATTTAAATCATCGATTTCTTGAATTTTTTGCTCTAAAATACTTACAGATTTATTATTATCAAACTCATTCTCTTGAAAAATACCAATTTCATAATGATCTTTGTTTGATGACATTAAATCTTCTTGTTTATCAATAAAATAATCCGGCTTAACAGAAGAAACATCTTGGGAATTTTGATATTTTACTAAAATTCCCAAAGCTAAAGCTATACAAAGTAAAAAAAGTATAGCTATGATTAAATAACGCTGAATTTGAACTAATTTTTTCTTTGACAATGTTTAGTTCTTATCTTTATCTACTAATTTTTTAGCACTGATCCAAGGCATCATAGCGCGCAAATTACGCCCTGTTTTTTCTATCAAAGAATCATTCATATTTTTGCGTTCTGCATGCATTCTAGCAAAACCTGCACGGCGTTCTAAGATAAAATCTTTTGCAAAAACACCATTTTGTATATCTTTTAAAACACCTTTCATCGCTTTTTTAGTCTCTTCAGTGATAATCTTTGGCCCTGTGATATAATCGCCGTATTCTGCAGTATTTGAGATAGAATAACGCATATCTGCAATACCACCTTGATAAATCAAATCCACAATGAGTTTCATTTCATGCAAACACTCAAAATAAGCCATTTCAGGTTCATAACCTGCTTCAACTAAAGTCTCAAAACCTGCTTGAATCAAAGCACTAAGCCCACCACAAAGCACGGCTTGTTCACCAAAAAGATCTGTTTCTGTTTCAGCTTTAAAGGTTGTTTCTATAATGCCTGTGCGTCCGCCCCCAATCGCACTTGCATAACTTAAGGCTAAATTTTTAGCATTTTTACTTTCATCTTGATGGATAGCTATTAAACAAGGGGTTCCACCTCCTAAAGTAAATTCATTTCTTACTGTGTGTCCTGGTGCTTTAGGTGCTATCATGATAACATCTATACCTTTTGGAGCAACAATTTGACCATAGTGGATATTAAAACCGTGTGCAAAAGCTATAGCCTTGCCTTCGCTTAAATTTGGTTTTATTTCGATATTGAAAATATCTGCTTGAATTTCATCAGGAGCTAAAATCATAACCACATCTGCTACCTTAGAAGCTTCACTTACACTCATTACTTCAAAACCAGCATTTTTTGCTTTAACAGCACTTGCACTACCTTCACGAAGTCCGATAATTACATTTACGCCATTATCTCTTAAATTCATCGCATGAGCGTGTCCTTGAGAGCCAAAGCCTATAATTGCTACTTTTTTTGATTTGATTAAATTTAAATCACAATCTTTATCATAATATACTGTAATAGCCATATTCACTCCTTAAAAATTCAAAAATTAAAGGTATTATTATAGCAATTAAAGTATAAATTTCATATTTTTTTTATAAACTTTATGTAAGAATTTTACAAAAAATCATAAAGTATCAAAAGTGAAAGAATTTTTAAACAGTCTTAGTTATGGCATTAGCTCTCACGAAGCAAGCAATGAATTTAAACAAATTTTAAGAGAGCTTTTAGCTAATCATATCATCAAAGAACACAAAAACAAATACTATCTTAACAATGGTTTTGCCTTTGGAGTGCTTGATATTTCAAGCAAAGGCACAGGTTTTTTACAATGCTTTGATGAAAGTTTCAAAAAAGATCTTTTGATAGAAAACAAAAACCTAAAAGGTGCAAACTATAAAGATATAGTCGCAGTAAAACTTCTACCTTTAAAGAAAAAACGCCCCAGTGCAAAGGTGATTTTAGTTCTAAAAAGAGCCAATGAAACCTCTTTAGTGATCACCAAAAGGTATGGCCAAGCCGTACTTGGAATGAATATCAAAACAGGATTAAGCACTGCCTTAAAAGCTTCTCAAAAATCCTTAAAAGCACTACCTTTAGGGACAATTTTAAAAATAGAAAATGAAAATAACAATATCATAGAAGTTTTAGGACATATTGATGATGAAAGCGTAGATGAAAAAATCTCCTTAGCTCTTTTTAATAAAAATAACGAATTTAGCGACGCTTGTATCAAAGAAGCCCTAGCAAACGGCGATAGTGTTGATGCGAGTATGTATGAAAATCGCATGGATTTAAGAGCCTTGCCTTTTTGCACCATAGATCCTATACATGCAAAAGATTTTGATGATGCGATTTATTTTGACACTCAAAAACGAGAAATTTATGTAGCTATTGCTGATGTTAGCGAATATGTTTATGCTTATAGTGCTATAGATAAAGAAGCAAGAAATCGTGGGTTTTCTATTTATTTTCCGCACATTGCTATACCCATGCTGCCTCGTCCTTTAAGCGAAAATATCTGTTCTTTAAAACCTCATTTAGATCGCTTAGCGTATTGTTTTAAAATCACGCTCAATCATGAAAATAAAGTCATCAAAGAAGAACTTTTTGAAGGTATTATCAACTCAAAACGCCGTTTTAATTACGATGAAGTTGATGAAATTTTGGTACAAAAACCTGATTTAAAAGAACTTTCATGGCTTTATGAGCTTTTTGAAATCACAAAAAATTTACGCAAAATGCGTCTTAAAAATGCCTTTGAATTTCGCACCGAAGAATTAAGAATGAATTTAGATGATAATTTAAGTCTAAAAAGCACAGTTTTTGAAAAAGACACGCCTTCGCATAATTTGATCGAAGATTGTATGCTTTTAGCCAATAAAGCGGCAGCAAAACTCATAGATATAGGTATTTTTAGAAATCACTTAAGTGCTGATACAAGAAAAATCGATAAACTTTTAAATGAATTACGCGAACTCGGAATCGATGTAAATTTTAAGCCCAATCTTCCTGAACTCATACGAGACATACAAGCTTTAGCCGATGAGTTAAATTTAAGAGCAGAAGTAGATAAACTCATCATCAAAGCACAAAAAAAAGCAGAATATTCTAGTGTAAATGCGGGACATTTTGGCTTAGGTTTTGATAAATACTCACATTTTACAAGCCCTATAAGAAGGTATTCTGATCTTATTTTACACAGACTTTTAAAAGCCAAACAAAAAAACGATGAAAAACTTTTTAATTATCTGCTTTTAAACATAGAAAGCACTTGCGAGAGTCTTAGTACACTTGAAAGAGAGGCGGATAAGGTTGCTTTTGATTTTATGGATAGAAAATTTGCTAGATGGGCAGCTAAAAATATAGGCAAAAAATTTAAAGCTTTGGTTGTGCAAAATGATGGAGTTTGCATAGCTAAACTAGATGATGAAATCAAAGGAGCGGATATAATCCTTTATGATACGCGTGTAAATTTACTAGAAAGTGTTGAAGTGCAAATCATGGAAGCGGATATAGTTATGGCAAAAATTTATGCTAAAATCACCCAAAGACTTATAAAGGAAGAAAATGTATAGAAAAGAGCTTCAAACCCTGCTTTCTAAAGATTCAATACCTAATTTTTTCTTTCTTTATGGAGCAGATAATTTTCAAAGCGAACTTTATGCTGAATTTATAAAAGAAAAATATAAACCCGATGAAACTCTAAAGCTTTTTTTTGAAGAATACAACTTCACTCGTGCGAGTGATTTTTTAAGCGCAGGATCGCTTTTTAGCGAAAAAAAATTACTAGAAATCAAAACCTCTAAAAAAATTCCAATAAAAGATCTTAAAATTTTAGTCGAACTTTGCAAAAACAATGCGGACAATTTCTTTCTTTTAGAATTTTATGATGAAAGTTCAAAGCAAAGTGACATAGAAAAAATTTTCTCTCCTCATTTTGTAAGATTTTTTAAAGCTAACGGAGCTAAAGAAGGCGTGGAGCTTTTAAGCATAAAAGCAAAACAACTAAGGGTTGAAATCACTCAAAATGCTTTATTTACTCTTTTTACAAGTTTTGATGAAAACTTGTATCTTGCTGCAAGCGAACTTAATAAATTTAGCGGTTTAAGAGTAGATGAAAAAACCATAGAACAATACTGCTATAGTTTAAATACAGGAAGTTTTGAAAGCTTTTTTGATAAAATTTTAAAAAAACAAGACTTTAAAAGCGAACTTGAAAAAATTTTAGATAATTTTAATGAAATTGCTTTAATCAACTCTTTATATAATTCTTTTTATCGTTTATTTAAAATCGCACTTTATGCTAAAGTCAATGGCAAAATTGATTTTAAAGAGCTTTTAGGCTACACTCCACCCCCTCAAGTGGGACAAAATTTAAGCTCTCAAGCCTTTAGTTTAAAAATCGAACAATATAAAGAAATTTTCACTCTTTTACTTAAAAGCGAATACGAACTTAAAACCAATCCTAAACTCGTAAAAAAAGAATTTTTGATTTCGAATTTGCTTAAACTTGCAAGGATTTTAAAAAGTTAATTTTTACTTTTCAATCCTCTTCACTTCTTTTTAATCGTATTAAAATAATTTAAAATGATTGTATTGTTATAATCTTAGCTGAGTTTTTAAAATACTTTAAAAGAATGATTGCAATCCAAAAAGAGTTTAACAACCTTAAAAACATCCATCCCAATAATTTTAAAATTATTAGGATGAAATTTTTAACAAGTAGGAGAGTAAACTAATTAAACTAAGGTATGATCTTTTATAAGATTACCAAAGATAATTAAACTGAG
>NZ_RYYM01000069.1:0-794 GCF_004379075.1 Campylobacter sp. US25a | reverse complement strand
CATCGATTAAATCAAGCATAGCATAACTAGCATCTTATATTAGCATAGTCTTTGATTTGAGAGATAAGTTCTTTAGGATTCATTAATATCTTTCCAAATTATATTTTTCATCACTTTTTATAAATTTACCATTAGTAAAATAATGAAAATGTCCTCCGCCAACACCTGTGTATCTTGTACTAGAAAAGCTAAATCCTCTTCCTTCATCTCCAAATAATCCATAGCTTTTTTTACTATACATAAATCTAGTAGAAAAAACAACAGGATATTTTTTACTCTCACACACATAATAAGTTGTCATACCTAAATAAGGTCTTAATTTTTTATAGTTTTCTTCACCCATATATGCTTTAAATTGATCTTCATAGTATGCAAATTCGGGTTTATCTTTGAAGTTAAAATCATAGTCAGGATCATCTACATCATAATTATAATCATTACGATAATATTTACAACCATTAGAAAGGACTTGAGGGAATTTTTTTTCTATAACTTTTAATTGATCCCAAAAATCATCCCCTAAAGACATTTTTTTCATTGCCTCTCCTTTCTTTCTTTCATTTTCCAATATCTCTTCTCTTATTTTTTTATCAAAGATATAAATTCCACCATAATTACTTGCAAGAGTTTCTAATTCACTTGCTTTATTGTCTTTAAAAGCACATGCACTTAAAGATACTAAAAAAAATAAGCTTAGAATTATCATTGTGATTTTCATTTGATACTCCTTTTTAAATTGTATTATTTCAAATATCTTATATAAATCAAATTTAGTTTTTATATATCATAAAAAA
>NZ_RYYM01000068.1:0-805 GCF_004379075.1 Campylobacter sp. US25a | reverse complement strand
CAAATAAGAAATGAGTTGGTTAGCAAGGATTTATTCCAATCTGAGATTAAAAGACTTGAAAACTTATTTTATTCTGAGATTAAAAGACTTGAAGCCGAAATCAAACTATCGGTAAGTTCATTAAAACAACAAGGAATCTATTGGCTTATAGGAGCTTGTGTTGTTAGCATTGCTACTATAATTTCAAGTGTTTGGGCAATAATGGACTTTATGTTTGTAGAACACTTAAAATAATACTCTCACACTAGAAACAATCTAGTGTAACTTAACCCTAAGGTGGGATATTTTATCCCTTGACTTTTAGCATTTTTTTGTTATAAGATAAGGAGAAAAAAGAAAGATTTTTTCAAAAAAATAGTAATATTTACAAAAATACCCACAAAAGCAATCTTAATATTCATGGAATCTATTGGCATAGGATTGTTTATAAATACAGGCGATAGTAGAGCTTTTATTATTTTAATTGAAAGTTTGCTAATTTTAACGGTAGTTGCATTATCATCAATCTTTCTTAAAGATTGAACTTTTTTGAAAAAAGGAGAAAAAATGGATGGTTATAATATAGCTATTTTAATTGGTGCTATCACTCTCGTTTTTGGCATATTGGTTTTAGTAGCTCATTATCTCAATGATAAACACACTAACGAAAGTAAAAGTTAAAAACCTTATTGTCTTAGAAATGATTTAAAGATAGACAAAATTAAATCAAAAATTGTGGGCTGTAAAATAAACATTAAAGCAGCAAGAATAATTACATATGTTCTAACTTCTCTTTTAAAGCTATCTAGTTTGTTTTCAAGCTTAT
>NZ_RYYM01000067.1:0-820 GCF_004379075.1 Campylobacter sp. US25a | reverse complement strand
TATTGCACCTTGCATTTATTAGCATCTTTATCATCAAAAAGTTTAAGTTGCAGATAAAGCAGTTCTAAGTTTTGGGTATTCTTTTTTATATTATTGACAATGGATTTTTTTTCTTGTATTTGAGTATTAGCATCTAAATCTATTACAAAAATTTTATAGGCTTTAGTAAGAGTTTTAAAATGGAATTTTATATCTTTTAATATATCTTCTTTATCAAATTTTTCTATATCTAAAATAACTATAGGCTTGTCAATAAAAGCCATTTTTTTATAAGGGGTAAATTTTTGAGAATTAAAATAAGCAAAAAATACCACACCCTTATCTCTCCACTCGTCTTTGATGCTGTATTGATTTTTCCATCCACGACCTAACAATTCTAATCCACGAAAAGCTCTATTTTCTATAGTAGTATGGCGTATATATTCTTCTATATCTTCTTTAACATCAAAAACTAAATAAGATAAAATGATATAATTTTTATAGGATTCTTCTTGTTTTCTTACCTCATAATCAAAAACGATATTAAAATTATTTTTCAAAGCTTCTAGTTTTAACACCTCATTATCTTGCATTATTCCTTGTGCATAAGTGAAACTAAAAAACATTTTATCAATAAAAGCTTGCCCTTTTTGTTTATGCTTTTTTTGTATATTAAACATTGGAGCGTATTTTAAAACACTTTCATAAAAATTGTCTTCATTGAAATTTTCTCTGTCTATAATAAAGCTTATTTTATCTATAGTGCTCTCTTTACCCACATAAACATTTTCAAATACTATTTTACCCTCATCATCACTCATAGCCTTTGCCACCACTCTAT
>NZ_RYYM01000066.1:0-851 GCF_004379075.1 Campylobacter sp. US25a | reverse complement strand
AATACGAGAAAGTATGGATACGCCAGCTCTAGCTGCGATATTAGATGCTACTCTTGAGCTAGCTATCTTAGTTGCAGTATTAGAAGCAACCCTGCTAGTTTGAGTTAAGGTTTGTTTGGCGACATATTCGCTACCTTTTTCTATTGTTGCTCCAATAGGAGTTTCATTCATGATTATACTGATACTAACACCAACACCTGTTTCAGTCAAAGCCCTTACATTGGATTTTCCTTCTGCTTTAGCCAGAAAAAAATTCAATATTCCAAAATTCACTACTGTTATTTTATAACGCATGGTTTTCCAAAACAAAGAATCAGCTTTTATATCTAAACTTTTTATCCCTTT
The DNA here is from genome assembly GCF_004379075.1 of Campylobacter sp. US25a. Classification (NCBI taxonomy): domain Bacteria; kingdom Pseudomonadati; phylum Campylobacterota; class Epsilonproteobacteria; order Campylobacterales; family Campylobacteraceae; genus Campylobacter; species Campylobacter sp. US25a. The sequence goes on along the minus strand of NZ_RYYM01000066.1, from coordinate 506 downwards.
TTTAAAAGCTTCGGTAGCAAAACCTTCTGTAATGCCTAAAGCATAAGGAGCAACATCTCCAAATACTCCTAAATCCCTTTTATCACTAGGAGTGCTTTGGGTTTCTTTAGAATAAAACTCTAAACTTCCATAAATGCTTTCATTCATCTTTTTTCTCTTTTCTGAGTTCCATTGCTTCTTTAAGGAAAGTGGTATCAATGTCACTAGTAGCGTTTACATGGAAAAAGATTTTTTCAAATTCTTCATCACTTAAGCCTAGCAAATAAGGCATTACATGAGGTTTTATAATGGCATTAATTTTTTCACAACAACCTTTTGTTGGATCATCGCCATCACTGAATAAACCAGGTTCAAGGTATTCTTTGGCCTTATCTCCAAAGGTGTATATCACTATATGTCCTGGAGAAGGTGAATATGAAATTTGACGATAATATATAAAAAAAGTTCCTAAAGGAAAAACCAAATCATTTTTGATATAATACTCAATCACAAGTTTTTCTTTTGTG
>NZ_RYYM01000065.1:0-866 GCF_004379075.1 Campylobacter sp. US25a | reverse complement strand
CTAGTAAAGAAAGCATTATTTATAGCTAAATTAGCTGTGTAATCATCACCCCTATTGATAACAAATTGTTCTATTTTTGGAGTTACAAAAATATAAGAGTTTTCATTCATATATTTTCTAAATTCAGCACCCACTTCAACACTTACAGAATTGTTTTTCATAGAATCAATATCTTTAGCAATAGCACCATTTTCTGTATGAGATGGAGTATAACTAAAATAATAATTTATCCCTGCAAAAGGTTTAATAAATAAAGTATTATCACTAAAGTCAAACACACGACCTGCATTAGCACTAAGTCCTAAGAATTTGCTTGTATAATCTGAGTTATATGCACCATCTGTTTGAATATTGTCTTGTTTAGTTGGAGAAACTTGAGCATAAGCTTTAAGATTAAGTTCCCATTGTGGAGCTACATTGATAGTAGAATACATACCTAATTGGAAGTTATCACTTTTTTGTTCTAAATTATTGTCTTTGATTTTAGCATTTGCATAAGTAAAATAAGCACCCCATAAAACATTATCATTAGCTTGTTTATCTACCCCTACGGTAGCACCATACATTGCACCACTATCTCCATCGATAATGTTAGCACCACCAAAAGCATTAGCCCAAATACTATTGGTATATTCATTTACATAGCTTGGTCTCATATCACTATCTAAAGCAGCAAATTTAAGGCCATTCATTTTAGAAGCATAAGTTCCAAAAGGATTGTTTAGCATTGCTACACGAGAACCTATAGAAACATCATTAGAAATATTCATAGTGGTATTTACTGCACTAGAAGCTGAATTGAGATTAGATACAGATTTACCTGTATTGTCTGTGTCTTTTTTGATTTGTAGGGCTAGTTTTACACC
>NZ_RYYM01000064.1:0-898 GCF_004379075.1 Campylobacter sp. US25a | reverse complement strand
AAACATAAAGATTTCTTACAAACCAGAAAAGAACCTTATGCTATTTATTTAGCCATAAATACAAACATAAAAAGTTATAATAATATTTGTCCTAGCGAGCAATATTTTTGGAAATTTAATGATATGAATGAGCTTGAATGCTATAATCCAAAATTTGGCATATATCTTGGTAAAATTGTTTTTGATAAAAAAGGCAACAAACTCATCCCAAAATACATAGCCACTAAATTTGAAAATTTAGAAGAAGAAGTTAAAAAGATAAAAAATCCCTTATGGCTTGCTAATAAAAATCCTAATTATATTAAACCTAAATTTTATGATGGTATGGATGGGGGTTATTATTTTGAAAGTCCAAATAATTTAGAGTATCAATGTAAAATAGAAAAAGACACTCAAATTTTAAGCCAAGAACAAATCATTTCCTATGTGAAAGAACTTTATAGTAAAAACACAATGATAATAAAAAATTATATTGATGCAATCAATAAAAACCATGGCATAAAACCTTTCGTATTTAGTGATGAAATTTATGATCAATTAGGAGAAGTTGGCATTCTTACAAAAGAACAAGCTAATAATTTTAAAGATAAAAGTTATATTAAAAAAAATCCAATATTGCTTGCTATGCTTGATTATTTAGCAAAACAAAATAAAAAAGATGAAGATTATTTAATCACTTTTGATGATGAGTATTTTTATGCTGATTTGGTTTGGAGTTTAAAAGATTTCTTATTAGAGCTTTCTTATGGTTTGTTTCAAGATGAAACCAAGCTTCTTTTTAATCCTGCAGCTTATATGGATGACACAAAAATAGATTATAAAAATTTAAACGAAGAAATAAATAAGCGTTATGAAAAAATATTGCTTGATATGGGATTTGAAGGAGAAAATGGTTATT
>NZ_RYYM01000063.1:0-915 GCF_004379075.1 Campylobacter sp. US25a | reverse complement strand
TTAAAACCTCTTCTTCTTAACATCTTCTAAGATATTATTAGCTATATCACTTACTGTACTAGAAATAATAGCTGATTCATTAGCAATTTCAACATTATCTTTAGTAGTTTGATCAATTTGTGCTACGCTATCATTGATTTGAGTAATACCTGCAGTTTGTTCTTTAATACTTTCTGCCATATCATTGATAGATTGAACAAGTAAATTAGTATTAGCTTCTATTTCAGATAAAGACTTTTGAGTTCTCTCAGCTAGTTTTCTAACTTCATCAGCCACAACAGCAAAGCCTCTACCATGTTCTCCAGCACGAGCTGCTTCAATAGCTGCATTTAAAGCTAGAAGATTAATTTGATCTGCAATATCTCCTATGATACCTGTAACATTTTTAATCTCTTCAGATTGAGTGATAACATCACTAGTTTTAACTGAAACATTTTGCATAGAAGAAGTGATCTCTTCTAAAGCTGCTGCAGTTTCTTCTAAAGATTGAGCTTGAGAATTTGAAGAAGTGGTTAAGCTTTGAACAGCAGTTTGTAATTTTCCACTTTCATTAGCTAAAGCATTAGCAAAGTCTGAACTTTGTTTTAGCATTTTAACTATTTCATCACCTAAAGCATTAGTAGTTAATTCAACACTTCCTGAAGCATTAGAGATTTTATTTCTAAAATCTAAGCTTTTGTATTCTTCAAATATTTTATGAATAACATTCATATCAGAACCTACTCTAGCTTGTAAAACATCAAGAAGTTTATTTAGAACATTTTTAAGTTCAATCAGTTGTGGGTTTCTTGGATTAGCGGTAATTCTTGCTGTTAAATTACCACCTTCTACAACTGATACGGTTTGAACTGATTCTTTAACAGCTTGATTGTCTTGTTCTAAACCTTTTTTAGTAGCAAGGATGTTTTCGTTGAT
>NZ_RYYM01000062.1:0-920 GCF_004379075.1 Campylobacter sp. US25a | reverse complement strand
AAACGAGTATTTAGAAAAAATAAAAAATCTTCAAAAACTTTAAATCTTTCCTTGTCAAATAAAAAATAAGTTTTATGTCCTATAAAAGTTTTTTCATTATCTAAAAGATAAAGTATAATATCCATATTTATTCTTAAAACAATTCGACTAGCTTTTCTTGAAAGTTCCTCATCTTCATCTAGGAATGAATAAATAGTTAAAATTCTTATATCTTCAATACTAGCTTGTATCATCTTAAGATTTTTAATAATCATTTGTGTAGCTTTTTCTTGATTATAGTTTTCTTTGCTTAAATTCTTAGCATATTCTAATTCTTCCTTGCCTTCGTTTTCACTCCATTTGATTAAAGCACTAAGATTTTCTCTTGCTTTATTTTCATTAGCTTCTTTAAATTGTAAAGCTTCTTGGATAAAGTTATAAGCATTGCTAGCAATTATGATAAAAACTAATACAATAAAAACTATAATAGAAATTCTTTTTGATATTTTAAGCAATTTTTTTACCTTTAAAGTTAGTATTGCTTATTATAGCATTATTAGATACAATCTTAAAATCTTCTTTTATATCATCTATAATGGTATTGCTTTGTTTCGTTTTTAAAGAAGTTTCATTGTTAAAATTTGTATTTTTTATTATACTGCTTGTATTTTCTTTTGTATTGTTTTCTTGATTTGAATTTTTATTTATTTCTTTGTTTTCATTTTTATTGATTGTTTTATCTTTGTTATTTAATTCTTCATTGATAATAAAAGAGCTCATATAAGTTTGATAAGCATTTTCTAAATCTTTAAAACCAAGTCTTTTAAATTCATCAATACTTTTATAAAGTTCTTTTCTTGCTTTTAAATAAGTATCATTTAGTTTGTTTTTATGAGAGATAAAGATAGTATAAAAACTAGAGTTAAATTCTAATTCTTTTA
>NZ_RYYM01000061.1:0-977 GCF_004379075.1 Campylobacter sp. US25a | reverse complement strand
GGTCCAATGAGCAAAGATTCCTATGGAAGATCTATTCCAAAAAATGCACATTCAACAATCAATTTGGATTACCACAGCTCTTCCTTGGAAACTATTTGCAATAAAGGTTTAGAATTGTTTGATTTAATAGTTAATGCTGATTTTTTAATTAGAAAAATAAGTCTTACTCTTAATAATGTTGTAAAAAATGACACGATAAAAAAAATTAAAGAACCCAGTCTTTTTGCCGACATAGAACAGAAGGAAAATAAAAATTTTATAAAAGAAGAGAAATTACAAAAAGCTAGACTCGCGATTGTTCACAAATATGGAAAAAAATCTATTTTTAAAGCCTCGAGTCTTGAAAATGGCTTAAAAATTAATTCGCAAATAGGAGGACACAATGCCTAATAACCACGATGATATTATTAATATTAAATACAAAAAATCTACAAAATATCCTCTTATGCCATTAGAAAAAAGAGCGGCACAGTTTGCTCCATTTTCAGTGCTTAAAGGATTTGATGAAGCAATTGAAAAAAAGAAAAAAGAAATGGAAAGAAAGCTTGAAAAGTCTATCTATATAAACGAGTAATCATGTTTTTATGAGAAAAATATTTTAGATATAAAAATCAATTAAAAACAAGTAAAAAATAAGTATTTTTTATACTACTTTTATCTCTATATATTTTAGACTTAAAATAAAATTAATTAAAATTAGTATTAAAATTTTATCTTTTTTTTCTGTGAATTTTCATATAAAAAATATTGTTTTTTAAATGATTAAAAAAATAAAAAAATTATCTTGTACTTTTCACGAGCAAAAATTCAAAGAGAAAATTACAGCAAAACTATATTTATTTTGATTTATTTTTTTTGTTTTTTTATCTATCATTTTTTATTTTTATTTTTATTTTTTTACCTATCTTCACTCTAAAATTTTTGTAAATTTTTCAATTAAAAAATACTCCAAATCCAAACCCACGAAAAGACAAAAA
>NZ_RYYM01000060.1:0-1070 GCF_004379075.1 Campylobacter sp. US25a | reverse complement strand
TAATCCTCCTCTAAGCCATCATTAATTCCTGCTTCTGCAAGTTCAAGCTGTTCTTTTTGATACACTTTATCATCTTTGGCATCTTTAAAACCTTTTAATAATAAAGTTTTCATTTGGTCTATATATTCTTGATCTTTACACATATTAATCCTTTTTATTTATCAGGTTTAAAACCACTATCTAAAATTATTTTTGTCATTGCACCTTTAAGTTTATCAAAACGATTTAAAGCTTGCATATTGCTAACTCTAAGCAATCTTATTTTATCATCTTTTTTATAAAACACTTTAAAAACTTCATCACTTTGTTTGTGTTTTACCATATCATCTAAAGTAGGACTATCTATGAATTCATATTCTTTGGTAAAATCTTCATTTAAAACATCGAATAAATCTTGAGAAATAACCATTAGGATTAACTGGATCATAAGTATAAGAACTTACTACACATTCTCTCATAGCTTTTTGTATTTCTTCTTGGGATAATTTTTTCATAGTGTTTTTCTTTTTTCTTTCTATTATGATATAAATGACTTAATATGTAGTTATGGATTTTTATAAACTTGATTAATTTAACTTCAATTATTAAAACAACTCGCTATGAGAACCTATATTAATACATGTTAAAATAAGTTTATCATCTTGTTTTTGATAAATTAAGAGCAAATCAGGTTTTACATGACACTCTCTAAGCTCTTTAAATTCACCTTTTAGTTTATGATCTTTGTATTTTCTTTCAAGAGTTTCATTGTTAGATAAGCGATAGACTATTTCATCTACTAAGTCTTTTTCTTTTAGCGTTAGCTTCTTATAGTTTTTCTTGTATTCTTTTAAAACTCTAATTTCATATTTCACGCATAGCCTTTTTATACTCATCAAAGTTTTTAAAAGTTTCATGTTCTCCATTTTTCATTTCTTCTAAAGCCTTTTTCATAGAACTTTGTTTTTTCTCTTCTGGAGTATCACATTCTAACAAACAATAAGTAGCTTTTAGGCTTTTAGCTAAACTCTCAAAAACAGGTAAAAAATCCTTATCAAATCCGCTAATTTCAATTTTTATAGCCATTTGTA
>NZ_RYYM01000005.1:0-117102 GCF_004379075.1 Campylobacter sp. US25a | reverse complement strand
ATTGACTATGCCAGAGCCTCCACTTGAAGAGCTAACACTACCTCCTGAGATGATAATGCCACCTTTTTTATCATCATCATCGCTACTACCACCTATGATACCTTCATTGACTATACCAGCAGCTCCACCACTTACTTCACCTGAGATGGTGATTTGAGCATTGATTTCTTTACCGCCTCCTATATAAATTCCAGATTTACCGCCTTCTACTTTAGCACCTTGTTTAACTTCAATGGCATCGGCTTCAATAACCTTAGAACTTCCATGATCTATATTAATACCATTATTTCCAGCCTTAATGCTACTGCCTTTTTCTAGGATGATTTTACCTAGCTCAATTTTATTACCGCTGCCCCCTGCATCTCCATAATCAAAAAAACTTATACCATTTAAATCTACTTCTATAGTACCTTTATTAACAAGGGTTTCTATTTTATTACCCGCTTCTGCTAATATACCATTAGACTTTGATTTAATAGTTCCTTCATTAGTAAAATTATTAATGACAGAAGAAGCACCATAAGGAGCTACAAGATTGATAGCTGCTCCAAGATTATGATTGCTTGTTGATTCTATGATTCCTTTGTTGGTAAAATTTTCTATAGTAGCATTACTTAAATTTAAACCAAAAATACCAGAAATTAAACCTTCATTATTAAAAGTTTTTATTGTATTATAGCTTAAGCTTATACCTGATGAAGCTCCATATAATGAAGGCTCTGTTTTTCCTGTACTATTTATGGTTCCAGTATTAATGAAAGTATTTATAGTTCCACCGCTCATACTTATACCATTGCTTCCGCTAATTAAACTACTATTGGTAAAGCTATTTATATTTGAATTTCCAGAAATGCTGATACCCTCTGAATTAGATTTGATAGTTCCGTTATTGTTAAAGGTTTTTATATTAGTATTTCCTTGGAAGAAAATTCCTTTATCATTATTAGAAGCTGTTATAGTCCCACTATTATCAAATTTATCTATATTAAGAGTTCCTGAGTTACCTCCCCAAATTCCCATATAAATTTGACCATTAATCTGACCTTTGTTTTCAAAGGTATTAACAGTAATGGTTCCATTAAAATTGTTATCATGTTCTACAGCTACCTTACCGTTAATAGTTCCATTATTGGTAAGATTAGTAAGTGTAAGAGTGTTGTTACCACTAGCATGAGCATAGATAATTTTATTGTTGTTATTCTCATTGCCTAAAGTTCCACCTGCTTCAATTATTATGGTATGTGGACCTTGATCGGTAATGTTGATTTGATTGCTTATTGAGCCACTTACAGTTGTATTAACTCTAGCTTCAGGAGTATAAACACTTGCTGATCTAGCTTTAGTATTTTTATGAACTTCATCATAAGTTTTTATTTCAGAATTTAATGTAGCATTAGCACAACTCGCTAAGAAAGAAATAGTAGCTAAAGATAAAACTATCTTTTTAGAATTTAAACAGGATTCTTTAATCCCCCCCCCGTAGACACCTTACTTGAAATAATATTTTTACTCAAATATTTTTCTCCTTCCTTATTTAAAATGATTTATTTTGAAATTAATTTCATATTTTTTATTTTTTAATAATAATATAAAATATAAAAATAAAATAGCGGAATATTAAAATATTTAAACTTAAAGTATAATTAAATACTGATTATTATATAATTATAAAATTTCAATTTAAATTTTATTTTATATAAAAAATTGATTTAATGAGGGTAAAATTTTTAGACAGAATTTTTATTGTTTTGTATGTTAGATAATAATCACTTCATTTTCTAAGTTTGTGCCAAATTCTTCAAAGACTTTTTTTCTAGCCAATTCGATAAGAAAAAACGCATCTTCAAAACTTGCATTTTTTTTATTGATTAAAAAATTTGCGTGTTTATCGCTTAACATAGCATCTCCTTTGCTAAATCCTTTAAGTCCTACAGCTTCGATTAAACGTCCTGCAAAGTCGTTTTTCGGATTTTTAAAGATAGAGCCAAAGCTTGCTCCACTAGGTTGGTTGCTTCTTGCATTTTTTAAAGCTTCATCTTTAAGGGTATCAAAGCCAAAGTTTAGTTTAAATTCAGCCCAAAAAAAATGCGTATTTAAAGGACAAAAACGATAATCAAAATTTATATTTGCTCTTAGAATTTCGCCTTGAGAAGTAGCAATTTTGATTAAATTTTGACTGATACACTCTCCTTTAAGTCCTGCATTCATTTTCAAAAGCCCGCCAAGTGTACCAGGAATTTTGCTTAAATACTCAAAACCCTTAAGATTGTTTTCTTTGGCAAAGCGATACATTTTGCTTGATTTTGTTTTGCAGCCTATGCGAAGATGTATAAAATCTTTATTTTGATCTAAAATTTGTATAAAATCAAAACTATCTCCTAAAATTCCTATATTTTTAGGTTTAGGGCTGACTAAAAGGTTATTTGCGCCGCCTATTAAAAAACCATCAAAATCACAAATTTGATCCAAAACTAAAACTTCAAATTCATTTCCTATACGCACAGAAGAGTATTTTTTAAAATCAATGATCATTTGATAAAAGTTGGAATTTGATTTAGTATGTTTTCGGTAAAGTCAATCATAGTTGTAGTCATCCAAGGCATTAAAAAGATTAAAATAACTACAACCAGGATGATTTTAGGAACAAAAGAAAGTGTCATTTCGTTAATCTGTGTAGTTGCTTGAAAAATACTGATTACAAGCCCTGCAATAAGCCCTGCTAAAAGCATAGGCAAGGAAAGTAAAAGTGTGATTTTAAAGGTTTGCACTCCAAGAGCAACCAAGGTACTTTCATCCATTTTTATCCTTTTTAAGAATTTCTAGCTTCTTCGTATTCGCTAGGGATAAGATAATCATTTACATGTATGATTTTATCATAAAATTTATAATCATATCCTAGTTTAAAAAGCGTATCTACAGCTAAAAGTTGAGTTTGATTCATGCTAATGGAGTTTTTATTGGCATATAGATTAAGATAAGTATCCAGTTTTTCTTCATCAACACGGATAAGTTTTCTTTCCATAAGCATAGGGGCTAAAATTTTACGATTTGCATCGGCGATTTTTACAGCATTGGTTAAATCCTTTTCGATCTTAATCGCATCGCTTAAAGGCAAAGAGCGACGCAAAGCCATTCCACCTAAAGGCAAAGGTAAATTTTCTTTAGTAAATTCAAGCCATATATCCCAAAGTTCTGCTTCCACGCAAAGACTTTGATCAAATTCTAAAATGCTTTCATGGATCAAAACTCCTGCATCTACTTCACCATTTAAAACTGCATTTTCAATGTCTAAAAAATTCTTATAAATAATTCTAGCTTCAGGGTATTTCATACGAAAAATCAAAGCATTGGTGGTATTTGCTCCACTCAAAGCGACTTTAAAATTTCTTTTTAAATGCGTATCTTTTTTCTTGATGAGTTTTGGCCCATAACCTTCACCAAAACTCACTGCTGTGCGTAAAAGTGCATACTCAGAAGCGATTAAAGGATAAAGCCCAAAAGAAATAGCCGTAGCATCAAATTCATTTTTCAAGGCAAATTCATTTAGAGTTTGTATATCTAAAGCTGTATTTTCATAAGCAAAATCATTCCCTATCCACCCAAATTTAATAGCCATATACATAAAAATATCATCAGCATCAGGAGAATGTGCAATAGTAATTTTTTTCATCTATGCTTCCTTTAATCTTTGCTTTAATTCTAGCAAAATAAACCATTATTTAATTTTATTTTGTTAGAATTCTAACTAAAAATTTAGAATTTTTAAGGAAAGTTATGGATGATAATAAAAGAAAATCCCTAGATGCTGCCCTAAAAAGTTTAGATAAAACCTTTGGAAAAGGCACTATCTTAAGACTAGGGGATAAAGAAGTCGAGCAAATCGATAGCATAGGCACAGGTTCAGTTGGGCTTGATCTTGCTTTAGGTATAGGCGGTGTTCCAAAAGGAAGAATCATAGAAATTTATGGGCCTGAAAGTTCAGGTAAAACCACTCTAACTTTACACATTATCGCAGAATGCCAAAAAGCAGGTGGAGTTTGTGCTTTTATCGATGCAGAACATGCGCTTGATGTAAAATATGCTAAAAATTTAGGTGTAAATACAGATGATTTATATGTTTCTCAACCTGATTTTGGAGAGCAAGCTTTAGAAATTGTAGAAACTATAGCAAGAAGTGGTGCAGTAGATCTTATCGTAGTAGATAGCGTTGCAGCACTTACCCCAAAAGCAGAAATTGAAGGCGATATGGGTGATCAACATGTAGGACTTCAAGCAAGACTTATGTCTCAAGCTCTAAGAAAACTTACAGGTATAGTTCATAAAATGAATACCACAGTAATTTTCATCAACCAAATTCGTATGAAAATCGGCGCTATGGGTTATGGTACTCCTGAAACCACAACAGGTGGAAATGCGTTAAAATTTTATGCTTCTGTGCGTTTAGATGTTAGAAAAGTAGCAACCTTAAAACAAAACGAAGAACCTATAGGAAATCGTGTAAAAGTAAAAGTAGTTAAAAATAAAGTTGCTCCTCCATTCAGACAAGCTGAATTTGATGTGATGTTTGGAGAGGGTTTAAGCCGTGAAGGTGAGTTGATTGATTACGGTGTAAAACTTGATATCGTAGATAAAAGTGGTGCGTGGTTCTCTTATAAAGATAAAAAACTTGGACAAGGTAGAGAAAACTCAAAAGCTTTCTTAAAAGAAAACCCTGAAATTGCAGATGAAATCACAAAAGCGATTCAAAATTCTATGGGAATAGAAGGTATGTTCAGCGGTAGCGAAGATGACGAAGGAGAAGAATAATGTTAGTAATTGAAGATGTTAGAGCCTATGAAGTTCTTGATAGTAGAGGAAACCCAACCGTAAAAGCTGAAGTTACGCTAAGCGATGGAAGTGTAGGTGCGGCCATAGTTCCAAGTGGTGCAAGTACAGGTTCAAAAGAGGCTTTAGAATTGCGTGATAATGATGAAAGATTTGGCGGAAAAGGCGTTTTAAAAGCTGTTGCAAATGTCAATGAAACCATTGCAGATGAAATTTTAGGGCTAGATGCTTTTAATCAAACTCAACTTGATGATACTTTGCGTGAGCTTGATGGAACAAATAATTACTCAAATTTAGGCGCAAATGCGACTTTAGGCGTGTCTATGGCAACAGCTCGTGCAGCTGCAGCTGCTTTGGGAATGCCTTTGTATCGCTACTTAGGTGGTGCAAATGCAAGCATTTTGCCTGTACCAATGTGTAATATCATAAATGGCGGTGCTCATGCAAACAACAATGTAGATTTTCAAGAATTTATGATCATGCCTTTTGGTTTTACTAGTTTTAAAGAAGCTTTGCGTTCAGTTTGTGAAATTTATGCGATATTAAAAAAAGAACTCGCAAATTCTGGACATTCTACAGCTTTAGGTGATGAAGGCGGTTTTGCTCCAAATTTAGCTAATAACACAGAACCTATCGATCTTTTAATGACTTGTATCAAAAAAGCAGGTTATGAAAATCGTGTAAAAATTGCTCTTGATGTAGCAAGTACAGAATTTTTCAAAGATGGTAAATACCACATGGAAGGCAAGGCTTTTTCAAGCGAGGATTTGATCGAACGCTATGTAGAACTTTGTGCAAAATATCCAATTTGCAGTATCGAAGATGGCTTAGCTGAAAATGACTTTGAAGGTTGGATTAAGCTTACTGAAAAATTGGGCAATAAAATTCAGCTTGTAGGCGATGATTTGTTTGTAACTAATGAAGATATTTTAAGAGAAGGCATCATCAAAAAAATGGCAAATGCTGTGCTTATTAAACCAAATCAAATCGGAACTATTACCCAAACTATGAGAACTGTGCGTTTAGCACAAAGAAATAACTATAAATGCGTGATGAGTCATAGAAGCGGCGAAAGTGAAGATGCTTTTATAGCAGATTTTGCCGTAGCTTTAAATACAGGACAAATCAAAACAGGAGCCCTAGCAAGAGGCGAAAGAACTGCAAAATACAATCGCTTGCTTGAAATTGAACTTGAAAGTGATGAATACTTAGGAGAAAAGCTCTGAGCGATTTACTTAAAGAATACGACGAAAGCACAAGAAAAAAAAGTTTTTATACCCATGTTATAAAAATGATTTTTTGGGCTTTTCTTGTTGTAATTGGAGCGATTTATTTTGGCAATATGTTTTTTGGGCAGTATTCTTTAGATACTTTATTGAGCTTAGAAAATACCAAAGAAGAGCTTAATAAAAAGATTATTTTGCTCAAAGAACAAAATGCTAAAGCACAAAAAGATTATTTTGAATTAAAAGGATTATACCCAAATGAAAACTAGAATTTTAGCAATATTTTTTATTTTTACCTCTCTTTTATATGCTGATGAAAATCCTTTCAAGACAGATCAAAATATAACCTTGGTTGCTCCACCTGAATTTCAAAAAGAGGAAGTTAAATTTAATTCTAGTGCAAGAATTTTAAAAAGCATTACTTTTAATTATATCAATTTAGACGGAAGTGAAGATAAGATCGATTTAGATGTCAATAAAAGTATTGATTGGCACGATACTTATACTATATCAAGATTTAAAAGCCCTGATCCTTCAAAAGTACTTGATGTTTCAGTTACTATACCTGAAAAAAATAGTTCTAAACAAGAATCAAACTCAACAGCCAATGTTGAAATACCTTTACAGGTTGCAAAGATTTATGATTTTATTTCTTACGCGGTTTATAAAAACAAAATAAAACTTAACACTAGTGATGAAATGATCACAGATTTTTCAGTAGGAAATCCAAGCAAAATCGTTATAGATTTTAGATCTAAAATGATTAGCCCTACAAAAAACATACGCCTTAGCAATTCTATTTTTAAACGCATAGACTTTGGATCTCATAAAGGATATTATCGACTTGTAATATATCTTGATGGAACTTATAATTATAATATTCAAAAAGATGCAACTGGATATATGATTAATCTGCTTTGATGAGATTTATTTTTTTAATATGTTGTGCTTGTTTAGTTTTTGCTAATGAAATTTTACTTCTTAGCAAATTCGATAAGCAAGATTTTAACTCTAAAGATTTTAATGCTTATTTGATGAGCGAAAAACTTGATGGAGTGCGTGGAATTTGGGATGGGAAATATCTAAAAACTCGCCAAAATTACCAAATAAAAACTCCTGACTTTTTTACAAAAAATTTCCCTCCTTTTGCTGTTGATGGTGAGCTTTGGATAGCAAGAAATAAATTTGATGAAATTTCAGCTTTAATTCGTAGTGGAGATAGCAATTTGACCTTATGGAAGGAAGTAACTTATAATATTTTTGATGTACCAAATGCTTGTGAAGAATTTCAAATTTCTACTTGCACTCTTAAAAATCGTTTGGCTGTTTTAGAAGAGTATTTGCAAAAATATCCTAGTGCCTATATAAAAATTATTCCTCAAATTCCAGTTGAAAATCAAAATAATTTAAATCAATTTTACGAAAGCATTATAAAAAATCAAGGTGAAGGTATTGTCATACGCAAAAATTTAAGTCCTTATGAAAAAGGCAGAAGTAAAAATGCTATGAAATTAAAACCCTATGATGATGCAGAGTGTGAGTTAGTAGGATTTCGCAAGGGCAAGGGTAAATTTGAAAATCAAGTAGGTGCCTTACTTTGTAAAATGCCTAATGGACAAATCATTAAAATAGGCAGTGGTTTAAAAGATGAAGATAGAAAAAATCCTCCAAAAATTGGTAGTATTGTGACTTATAAATTTAATGGATTGACCAAAAATTCCTTACCTCGCTTTCCGGTTTTTTTAAGAATAAGAGATGAAAATCCTTGACTTTAAAATTATTTTGTGATAAAATATTTCCTTTTATTTATTCGGGGTGTAGCGCAGTCTGGTTAGCGCACTTGGTTTGGGACCAAGGGGCCGAAGGTTCGAATCCTTTCACCCCGACCATTTTTTATAAATTTATACAAAATGGTGAGTGTAGCTCAGTCGGTTAGAGCATCAGATTGTGGTCCTGAGGGTCGTGGGTTCAATTCCCATCACTCACCCCACTAAGCGCTCGTAGCTCAACTGGATAGAGCGACAGACTTCGGATCTGTAGGTTATGGGTTCGATTCCTATCGGGCGCACCACCAAGATTTTATATGCGTTCATAGCTCAGCTGGATAGAGCAACGGCCTTCTAAGCCGTAGGTCAGAGGTTCGAATCCTCTTGGGCGTACCACTTTAGCGGATGTGGTGAAATTGGCAGACACGCCAGACTTAGGATCTGGTGCAGCAATGCGTGAAGGTTCAAGTCCTTTCATCCGCACCACTTACTTTTATCATTTTCAAACAAGAGTTGATTTCTCATAAATTTTTATTTCATTTTAAAATTTCTTATGATTGTTAGATAAAATGCAAATTTAATTTAGATAAATTTAAAAATTATCTTGCAAAAGATTTGAAAAATAATTAAAATATATAAAATTCAATTCAAGGAGATAAAATGAAAAAATTAGGTTTAGCGTTAGCAGCTTTAGTTGCTTTAAATGTGTCAGCATTTGCAGATTTGATAGTTATCAATAAAAAAGATTTAGTTCCAGTTTCAGCAAGTGAAATGCAAAACAAATATTTCCAAGAGAGCATCAAACCAATTATAGGTCAGCCACTTTTTAAAAAGGCAACTTTTTATGAAGCAGATATTGTTGCAAAAGTTGATCCAAGAACTTATAATTCAACTCAAGCTATAATACAAAAAATATATTCAGATAAAAGCAATTATGTTTATTATAAACAAGTTCTTATATTAACTAGTGATGGTAAAAGAGCTAAGCTCTCTACTCTTTCTTGCGAAATTGCAAGTTTTGATAAGAAGGGGTATTTATGTGGAGGAACAAGCGATCATAATTATTCTATTAAGTAAATATTGCAAATAAAAATCCGCCTTGAGTTTTCACTCTTGGCGGAAATCCACTATCAAAGGCTTTTAGAATGAAAAAACATTCTAAGCGTCTTAAAGTAGCATTATATCTAAATTTTAGGTTTTTTAAGTTAAAAATTTCTAGTTTTTTTAAATCGTTTTATCTTTATATATCTTTGCTGTAAAGATAAAATCAGCACTCATTAAAAATCTTTTTTTGATTAAATTTTTGTAAATTCATTTTTAGTGTTAAAAATGTGATGGTATTAACTTTATAAAAGTATTATTATATATTTTTTACTTAGGATAGCAATTATGAAAAAAACAATTTTAACCATTCTTTTTTTACTTACTCTTACGCAGGCTAAGGAAATACAAGTTTATGAAAGTCCTACTTGTGGCTGTTGTGATCTTTGGGCTGATTATATGAAAGCTAAGGGTTATGAGGTTAGTATTCATAAAACCAATGATTTTCTTAAAATCAAAGAAAAAATGGGTATAAAAGATGAGTATCAAAGTTGCCATACGGGTGTGATCGAAGGCTATGCTATTGAAGGGCATGTTCCTGAAAGTGCTGTAAGCTGGTTGCTTGAAAACAAACCTAAAGATGTTATAGGAATTTCAGCTCCTGGCATGCCGCAAGGAAGCCCAGGAATGGAACAAGGTTATAGTGAAAAATATCCTGTAATTTTGATGAAAAAAGATGGAAGCTATGAGCTTTATGGATATTTTATAGGAGATAAAAAGCTTTAAAGTAAATTTTTAGCTTTTTACTTTTTTGATTTCTTTTTCAAGTATGCTATAAGGAGTTAAGCCTATGAATTTTTCATCCATTTTTCCTTCTTTGAAAAAACTAAGTACAGGTACTCCATATATTTCCCCAATGGCACTTGAAAGGTATTTAGCTGCTCTTTTTTCATAAAACATTGCTAAATTAGATAAACCTTTTTCATCAGCCCAAGCTTTTGCATCATTTACATCATTTGCATCGCCTAAAACCACAAAGATATTAAAATCATAATTTTTAGCCAAATTCTTTAAAATAGGAATTTGTTCTTTACAAACTCCACAATCTTTTGTGAAAAATACTAAGGCAAAATTTTGTGCTTTATCATTTAGTTTTAGGCTGTTTTCAAAACCATTGTAGGCAAAATTATAGGTTTTATCACTATTTAAAGCTTTAAAATTTTCTCCACTATCACAAGCTACAAAAAATAAAGCTATGATTAAAGCAAAGAAATAAGCTTGGATTCGAAAAATTCCCATGGTTTTTCTCCTAAAATTCTATCTTTTATCATCCCATCTTTAATGATGATGGTAGTAGGGGTTGCAAACACAGCATAACGATCATTGGTGATTTTAAGATCGTCTTTTAAAACTTTTACATTTTTAAAGTCAAATTGTTCGGCTAAAACTTTAACCACATTGGCATTATCGATGGAATTTATAGCATAAACACTGATTTTATTGGGATGATTTTGTATGAATTCATCCAAAGAAGGGAGTTCTTTTAAACAAGAAGGGCAGCCATTTTGAAAAAAGACTAAGACTTTTAAACTTGTATTATCATCAGCAAGTTTTACAGCTTTTCCTAAAGTATCTTTAGCTGAAATTTCAGCGCTTTTTTCTCCAACTTTTCCAGTATCTTTTGAATTTTCAAAAGAACAAGCATTGAGCAAAAACAAAATGCTTAAGATTAAAAGGCTTTTTTTCATTTTAACACCCCATGTTGTAAGATAAGGGTTCGATCTGCGAATTTGGCTAAATCAGGATTGTGTGTGATTAAAACTATGGTTTTGCCTTCATTTTTTAATTTTTGCAAGGTTTGAAGAACGATTTGTTCATTGGCTTCATCTAAATTTCCTGTGGGTTCATCTGCGAGTAAAAGCTCTGGGTTGTTGATCAAAGCTCTTGCTATACAAACTCTTTGTTGTTCCCCGCCACTTAATTGGCTAGGTAAATGAGTGAGTCTATGTGAAAGTCCTACTTTTTCAAGAACCATTTTAGCATCTTCTTCATCTACGCTTGAGTGATAATACTGAGAGAGCATAACATTTTCTAAGGCGTTAAGATAGGGGATAAGATGAAATTGTTGAAAGACAAGTCCTATTTTTTCACGACGCAAGGTGATTTTTTGCTCTTCATCCATTTGCTCTAGGTTTTCATTGTCTAAGATATACTCTCCAGAGCTTGGAGTATCCATGAGTGATAGTATGTTTAAAAGCGTTGATTTTCCACTTCCTGATGGACCCATGATAGCAAGCCATTCTCCTTCATAGACGCTTAAGTTGATATTGTTTAAGGCTTTAACTTTGCCAAATTCTTTATTTAAATTGTTTATTTTAATAAGTTCTTTTTTCATCATTCACCTTTCAAATTTTCACACACATTGATTTTTAATGCTCTTTTTATAGGAAAAAATGCAGCCAAAAAGGCAAAAATCAAAGAAATGATTAAGGCTATAAAAACAGCTATAAATCTAAAATCAATACTAGAATTAAAAATCAAATAACCAAAGACATTGGCTAAAAATATCCCACAAAAAGCTCCGATTAAACTAGCAAAAAAACTTACTATAAAGCATTCACTAGCAAAAAGTTTAAAAATTTCACTTTTTTTTGCACCCAAGGCTAAACGCAGTGCGATTTCTTTTTTGCGAGAAAATATAATAGAACTTAAGGTCGTATTAACGCTAGTAGTGACTATGATCAATACTACAAGTATGATTAAAAACATTAAAGCTTTGATTTTTCCAAGTACTAAACCTTCGCTTAAGGATACTGAAGATATAGGTTTTGCATCGATGAATTCATTGTTGATTGCTTGTGTTTTGGCTTTAACTTCATCAAAATTTCCATAAACTACAGCATTAGCATAGTTAATACCGGCTCTATCGCTTAAATTTTGCACCACGCTTAAAGGGGCTAAAACAATGCTATCAAATTCATCATTGCTTGAAAGTATGCCTTTTATGGTAAGTTTTATGCTTTTTCCGTTGTTTGGATTGTAAATTTGAAGTTCATTGCCTGTTTTTAGGCCTAGTTGCTTGGCTAAATTAACCCCTAAAAAGGCTGAATTTTCATCAAAATCATTTAGAGAAAAGCTTCCTTCTTTAACTTCTAAAAAAGGTTTAGTGATTTTTAAAGCCCTAAAATCAGTGCCTAAAACCACTCCGCTTGTACTGCCTAAATTTAAAAAATCATACAAAAAAGGAGTTAAAGCTCTAGCCTTTAAATTTTCTTTTATTTTTTCATACTCAGCATTGGAGATAAAATTTTCATCCTGTTTAGGGCTTATCATTACATTTGCTCCATAAGCTTTTAATTCTTTAGAAAGTTTGGTGTCAATATCAAAATAAATATTTAAAAAAGCTGAGCAAGTAAGTGCTCCTATAAAAACACTTAAAACTATTATAAAAAGTCTTTGATAAGAAAAGCTAATGCTTTTAAAAAGCTCATTAAGGAAAAACTTATCTACCATAAAGCACTCCTGCAGCTGAAAGTTGTGTGATATTTTTTATAGGAAGCAAGCAACCTAGTAAGGCAATAAGTCCTGCAAAAATAAAGCTTAAAGGTAAAGCTATAAAGGCTATATCAATAAAATATCCAAAAATGCTAAGGCTGATGATTTGAGAAAGGGCTGTGCCAAAAATAAAGCCAAATAAAGCAGCAAATAAAGCTACGATTAAATTTTCACTAGCAAAGATGAGATAAATTTGAAAAGTATTAGCACCAAGTACTTTTAAAAGTCCTATTTCTTTCTTTCTGCGATGAATTTCAGAGCTCATCAGGCTTGAAATCGCAATGCTTGCAACAATAAGACAAATAATGCAAGTAATGCCCATTAGGGATTGGATCTTTTTAACCACCAAGCTTTGAGCATCGCTTATAGCATTTAGAGCTTTTGCATCAGCACCTGGTAAGCCATCGCTAATTTGACTAGCGATTGAGCCTACATAGGCTGAGCAATACCATTTGTCATATTCTAACTGATCTAATTTTTCTTCTCCCATGCGACGCACTTTTTCAGAAAGGGCTGATTCAGGTATGGTAAAAGCTCTTACTTCTGCACTTGAGTAAAGCCCTTGTTTGTTGAGTAAATCTTGAGCTAAATTTAAAGGAGCGATGATTTTATTTGACATTTTAGGATTGGCATGAAGTAAAATGCCTACGATTTTTACTTCTTTGCTTTGATTGTTTTCTCCTTTGAGTTTGATAGTATCTCCTAATTTTAGTTTATTGTTTTTAGCAAAGTCTTCGCCTAGCATGATTTCATTGCTATCATCTTTTGCCCATTCTCCTTGCACTGCTAAATAAGGATAAAGACTTTTTATACCTGTGATAAAATCATCATCATCTTTAATTTTTATGGCTTTTTGAAAATAAGTGCCATAAATAAGTGCTTTTTGCTGGGAGTTTTCAATGGTGATTTTACCTTCTAAAAAAGGAGCAAGTGCGGTGATGTTGTTACGCCAATAAATGTCTTTAATCATATATAAATTTTTTTCTTCTAGGTAGTTTTTGTTTTTTAAGGGTTCATAAAGTTCATTACCTATTTCTATACTAAGGCTTGAGCCTTTGGGTAAAACAAGGATATTAGAGCCATAGCTTTTGAGTTGTTTGGTTACTTCATCGCCTATACTTAGGGTAATATTTAGCATAGTAGAGAGCAAAAGCGTGGCTAAAAAACAAGTAAGAAAGGCTAAAAATTTTTGAATTTTGTTTTTAAATATAGAGTTAAAAATCATTTTAGCCAACATCGTTTCTCCTTTGGATTAAAAACTTCGCTTCGTTTTCTTCTACATATTTTGTAGGATCTTTTTTAAATTCTTCATAGTTGTTTTGATTTGAAAAATAATAAGTAATCCCTTTATAGCTATAAGAAAAAGGAGCTTGGGTGTTTATAATTTTTGTTTTTGATACAGGATCTTGCACTTCAATTTCCTTGATTTGACTAAAATAATTAGATCCTGCTATTACATCTTTAACATCTATGGTGATTTTTTTACCATCGTATTCGTATTTGAGTGGGATAGGATTGCAACCCCCGCTTTTGCCTACACTAGGCAAGAAAATACGCACATTGCAAGAAATGCAAATGAGTTGTCCATCTTTTTTGATATAACCCATATCTCCACAAATCATACAAGCATCAAAAACAGCTACAGGAGAATCCCTATCTTCTCTTTTGTTGATAAGAAAAAACCTTATCACTTTACCTTCAGCACTGATATAAGCAAAGCGGTGAAGTTTGTTGTCCCTTAAAAGAGCTATATCAAAGATAAATTTGCCATTCTTATCGGGTAAAATTTCTTTAGGCTCATCTATGGTTAAAGGCTTAGAGCTTACCATAAAAAAGTATAAAATAATGCAAAAACTTATAACACAGGAGATAAAAACACTGGAAAAATAACGATTAATAAGACTTGTTTTAGCTTCGTTTTTGCGATAATTTATATCTAAAATTTGTTTTTTGCTTATATTTTTTTTGCGAATTTTTAAGCTTAAGAATGCTAAAAAAGCGATGAAAATTAAATAAACATAAATTCCAAAAACACCAAAATAATTACTTTTTCCTACAAAACTCACCAAAAAAGTATGAGTTTCTATGATGGAATTTCGCATTAAAGTAAGCAAGATATTGGCTAGAGCTTTATCGCTTTCTATAAGGATAAGCAGTAAAAACAGCATAAAGCTTGTTTTTTGATTAAAATTTTTTTGCCATTTTAAAAAGCAGAAAATCAAAATACAAGCAAGCAAGGCTAAAGCAATAAAACCTAAAGAACTTATACCTTCGCTATCGATTAAAGAGCTAGTAAAAATAGGGAAATCTTGACTTAAAAAATAATAATGCAAAGCGGTGCAAAAACTTAAAATTCCCAATAAAATAAAATTTAAAATTTCAATTTTTTTCCAAAAATAAAATATAAAGCTTACTAGCAATAAACCTATAAAAACAAAATCAAAATTAAAGATTAAATTTTCGGTTTTTAAAAATTGTGCTGCGATAAAAAAAGCAAAATATCCAAATAAAAAGCCCAAAAAAACTACTAAAAAACTTTTAAAAATATATTTTTTATCAGGAGTGATAAAGGCCATTAAAATACTTAGCGGTAAAACACTGATAAGAAAATGCACAAAATATATACTCATAATTTACTCTTTAAACATTGTTATTTTAATTTTCAAATAAAAATAAAAATATTTAAACACTCGGAAAATCCGAGTGTAAAATCATTTTGGCGTGCCTGTGTATTTGAATTTATAATCTACTTTAAAAGGTTCAAACCACTTACCCACGCCTGTTTCTTCATCAACATGGCGTCCAAAACCTTGTTTTTCTGGATTTGAGATATAAAAAGTAAGTTCATAATTTCCTACGCCAAAGCCACCTTTTTTATCTTTTTCCATAGCGATATTTGCGCCATAGTGAGGACCATCATCAGCCACCATAGGCATCAAAGTTCCGCGTTTAATCGCACCTGTGTCGGTATTTTTAAGTTCATAGGCTATGGTTAAATAAGGCATCCAAAAACCTTCTGGAAAACCATTTGGATTGTTTTTAAGTGCGTGAATGTCAGCTTCTAGGTGAATATCTGCTAAAGATGCAGCTAAATCAATACCTCTTGGTTCCATTTCAATAGGTTGTAAATAAACAGCGGCTATTTCCATACCATTAAGTTCTTTTGGATCACCGATTGGCACTTCGCCTGCAAATAAATTTGTACTAATAACCGCAGCTGCAGCAACTACTGATAAAACTTTTTTTATCATGATTTTACTCCTTTTTTTGAAATTTGTTTTGTTATTAAAATGCCAATAATTAGCATGATCAAAACTATAAATTGAGGGATTAAGGTTTCATAGTAAGGATAAATTCCAAGCCATAAAATCGGTTCAAAATTCATAGGTATAAGACTAGGAATAATGACTTTTCCTTCTATGAGTTCAGCTATGCCTTTGCCTGTAAAAACAAAAACCATGTAAAAAATAATGTAAGAAGTGATATAGAAAAATTGTTTTACAGGTATGCGAATGGCTCCTGCTTTTAAAAGAAAATATAAAACAATAAGTATTAAAATTCCAAGTCCAAGCCCACCAAAAACAGCACTAAAATCAGTGCTTGTTTTAGCATCAAAAAGCAAGGCTTGATAAAAAAGCACAGTTTCTGCACCTTCTCTATAAACAGCTAAAAATACGGTGATCCAAAGGGTTTTTGCACTATTGTTTGATATAGCATCTATAGCACCTTGTTTGATAAAGCTTGTCCATTTTTTATTTTGTGCGTTTGAAAGTAACCAAAAGCCCACATAAAAGAGTAGCAATACGGCTATAAGCATGGTAATACCCTCTATAAGCTCTCTACTTTGTCCTGCGTTTTCTTTAAACAGCCAAGAAACTCCAAAAGCGGTAACAAAACTTAAAATCACTCCTGTAAAAAGAGCACTATAGGCGATATTTAGGCGATTTTTATTACCACTTTGCACAAGATAAGAAACAATGGCTACAACGATAATCAAAGCTTCCAATCCTTCACGGATAATAATGCCTAAAGCCCATATAAATAGCGAATAAGGAGTAGAATCTTGAATTTTGTCCACGCTGCTTGCTATGAGTTGTTCTAAGTCATTAAAAGTAGCTTCAAGCTCTTTTTTATCTGCACTTGCTTTAATCAGTGCTACGCCTTTGGAAAATAAACTTTCTATTTTAAGTTTTAAGCCGCTATCTACAGCACCGATTTTATTTTCCATACCGCTTGCTTCAAAAATATCTAGATAAATTCCTTGTAAATCATCTACTATAGAAGCGCTAAAGCCATCATAATTTTTTAAAATTCCATCTAAAGCAAGTTTGATATCATTAGAAACTTTGGCATAATCTTTGCCTTTTGTTTCATCATTAAAGCCTGAAATTTGCAAACTTGAAAGTTCTGAATTTGGAATTTGTAAGAAAACATCAAAAATTTGTTCTTCTATGTTATCTAAGCCATCTCTTAAGCCTTTCTCATCTATTTTTGCATCGTTGATTTGGCGTATAAGAGTGCGTATGGCTTGTTGAATTTTTTGATCGTTTCCTGCTTTGGTAAATTTATTTACTAAAATTTCTACTTTGGTATTGCGATAATCGCTAAATAAGGCATCATTTAAAAAATCTTTACTAGCTTGGTAGTTTTTTTCTTTAAAAGCATTAGCCGCCTGTGAAAATTTGGTAGAGATATTATCTAGTATAAATTGCAATCTTGCATCCATTGCAGCAGCAGCTTGTAAATCAGCGCTTGCATTATTGTCTGTAAGTTTACTTGTGTCGTTGTTTGCAGGTGTATTAGGAGTTTGAGTGCCTAAAGAACTTTGTGCTAAATCTTTTTTATCCATACTCATCATTTGTGCGATTAAAGCTTCTGCATCAGCTTCGCGTTTGGCATTGGCTTCTAGGCTTGATTTTTCAGCTTTAGCCTTATCATAGTTTGTATCGCTTGCTTCTGCTTTTAAACGATATCCATTTTGTAAGATTGGGGCTACTTCATCAAGATCATAATAAAGACTATCAATTAAAGCATTAATTTGTGTTAAAGGAGCTTCATCTTTATACATGCGACGCAAATTTACAAATTTACGCTCCATGGTGATGGCTTTTCTTCCTATGTTTCTTCCTATAGGGCCTTCCATATTTTCAAAATGTTGAAAATACGCATCTTCGCTAAGCTTTTTAGCACCTAGATTATCACCCTTTTTGTAAGTTTCTATGCTTTGTTTTAGCATATCTTTGATAAGATTTGCTTCATTAATATAATCATCTACTCTAGCAAAAGCTGAGCTTGATAAAAAAATACTTATAATTAAAAATATAATTTTAAAAATTTTCATTATCATTACCCTTGGTTTTTGATAAAAATAATATTTATTATCAAAATAAATAATGGCTAGTATAATATTAAAAATCTTAAATAGAACTAAAAAATAAGCTTTTGTATCGATAATATTTTTTATTAATTATATTTAAGATATATTTTAATAAATTTTTAAATATATCTTATTTTTGTGATTTAATATGGGTTGTTTTTAAGTATCGCAAGATTTTCTTCTAAGCTATGCACTTTGGGATATTGTTTTTGTATTTTTAATTTTTCATTTTTTAGTGTTTTAAAAGCTTAATAAAAATCAAAAAATCATTTATTGTATTCTTCAAGGAGATGGTTATAGCATATTTTAGATTAAGCAGATATATCCAAAAGTTTATCTTTTTTGTTGGTATCTGTGTCTGTAGAATTGCTATTGTCTTTATTTGCTTCTTCTTTCTCAGCTTTAGCTTCTACTTTTTCTTTTTTTTCTTGAAATTTTAAAGTTGAAGTTATATTAATTCTTTTACTTTCAAAATTTGTATCTACTATTCCCCTACAAGGTGTATTAAGTAACATTAGCAAACTCCTATATAATTGCAATAGCTTTTTAAGTTGTAATTTTTGATTATATTATAAATCGTATAAATAAGATAAAACTTAAATTTATTGAAATAAATTTTTATCCATTTAATTCGCTTTTAAAAGCATCAATCATTTATATTTTGCTTATTGTTTCATAGTGTAAAAATTTTTAAAATAGGGTTTTATCTTAAAAAATTTATGATTTTTAATTTCAGATATTGGTTCCCTTGAAAAATTTTAAAAAGTTTAGTAAAAAATATTAAGTTTTAAAAATATCATCCGATTTAAATAAAGTCTTAAGACTCAATCTAAAAGGAGGATGATATGGTTTCAGATGTTTCTATGGGTAATACTAATTTAATGACTGCTGTTAATACTTCAGTTTTGAAAAAATCTATGGACACAAACGAGGCATTGATGAATGAACTCATCGAAGGTATGGAAGGTGTCTCTCAAGCCTCCGCTCCACAAGCTTCTAGCTCTAGTGGTTTGGATATTTACGCTTAAATATCTTAAGAACAAGCTTAAGAACTTTTTGGTATCTTGGGCTTGTTTTTTAAATAATTATTTCTTTAGTATTTTTTCGTTATAATT
Source organism: Campylobacter sp. US25a (assembly GCF_004379075.1). Taxonomy (NCBI): domain Bacteria; kingdom Pseudomonadati; phylum Campylobacterota; class Epsilonproteobacteria; order Campylobacterales; family Campylobacteraceae; genus Campylobacter; species Campylobacter sp. US25a. The sequence goes on along the minus strand of NZ_RYYM01000005.1, from coordinate 98,198 downwards.
TTGCCATTTTATTTATCGTATTAAATTTTTACAAATATTTACTTAGGAGCAAGGATGCAAATGATAAAGAAGATGGTTTTAAGTGAAACTTTCCCTGGTATTTTGCTTATATTTTTTACATTTTTAGCTTTATTATGTAAAAATTCTTCTTTAAGTGTTATTTATACAGATTTTTTTCATGCTAATTTTACAGTAGGATTTGATCATTTTCAAATTTCAAAGTCGTTGGATTTATGGATAAATGATGGTTTGATAGCTATATTTTTTCTATGTATAGGGCTTGAGTTAAAATATGAAATTTTACGTGGGCAACTTAAAAATATAAGAGCTGTATCTTTACCTATATTTGGAGCTTTAGGGGGTATGATTACTCCGGCTTTAATTTTTATTGCTATTAATTATTCTCATGATTTTGCTATGAAAGGTTGGGCAATACCTACAGCAACTGATATAGCTTTTGCAGTGGGTATTTTAATGCTTTTAGGAAATAAAATTCCTACAAGTTTAAAACTTTTTTTACTCTCTTTAGCTATTTTTGATGATTTGGGCGCTATTGTTATTATTGCTTTATTTTATACAGATCAGCTTTCAGCTTTGGCAATTATTATTTGTTTGTTTTGTATATTTGCTCTGCTTTTGTTAAATTATTATCACATCACCCATCTTTCTTTGTACGTGTTGGTAGGTGTTGTGTTGTGGATAGCTATGCTTAAAAGTGGAGTGCATGCAACTTTGGCTGGTGTGATCATTTCTTTGTTTATACCTCTTGATACAAAAAATAAAAAACCTTATTTACATGAAGTTCTTAAGGATTTAAATCCTTGGGTAGTTTATTTTATTTTACCTTTATTTGCTTTTGCCAATGCTGGAATTGATATTAGAGATATGCATCTTGGTTCGGTATTTTCGCCTGTAAGCCTTGGAATTATTCTAGGATTATTTTTAGGAAAGCAACTAGGTGTTTTTACTTTTTGTTTTATTGCTATCAAACTTAAGCTTGCAAAACTACCTGAAAATATTAAATATGGAAAATTTTATGGTATATGTATTTTAACAGGCATTGGTTTTACAATGAGTTTGTTTATTGATGGTTTGGCCTATAAAAATAGTGATATTTTTGAACATGCGGATAAGCTTGCTATTTTAATAGCTAGTTTTTTAAGTGCCATTGTTGGCTTTATTTATCTTAAGATTGTTAAATGAATAATATAGTACATAAATTAAAAACTTTAGTTTTAAATGAGGCTTTTGGTGGTGTTTTACTTATAGTTTGTACTTTGCTTGCTTTGTTTGTACAAAATGGATCTTTTAGCGAACATTATCGAGAATTTCTAAATTTAAAAGTCGGATTTAGTGTGGGTGAATTTGAGCTTAATAAACCTTTTTTGCTTTGGATAAATGATGGGCTTATATCTATATTTTTCTTTGCTATAGGGCTTGAGCTTAAGAAGGAATTTTTGCATGGGGATTTTAAAAATCCTAAAAATATTGTTTTACCTTTTATGGCTGCTTTAGGAGGTATACTTATACCTGCGATGTTGTTTGCTTTGGTGAATATAGGAGATGCTTATACCTTAAAAGGTTGGGCTATACCTACAGCTACAGATACAGCGTTTGCTTTAGCGATTTTAATGATGTGTGGTAAGCATATTCCATCAAGTTTAAAAATTTTCTTACTTTCTTTGGCTATTTTTGATGATGTGGGTGCTATTTTAATTATAGCTATTTTTTATACGACAAAATTATCAATAGTTGCTTTTGTCGTTGCAGGAATTGCTATTTTGGTAATGCTTGTTTTAAATATTTTAGGAATAACAAGAAAGTCTTTTTATTTTATTTGCTCAGTTATTCTTTGGATTAGTGTTTTAAAAAGTGGTGTGCATGCAACTTTGGCTGGAATCATAACAGCATTTTTTATACCGATGCAAACTAAAAATGGAGAAGCATTTTTAGAAGAAATCTATGAAAGTCTAAAATTTTGGCTCGCTTTTGTTATTTTGCCTTTATTTGCTTTTGCTAACGCTGGGGTAAATTTATCCAATATCGACATAGGAGCAATTTTTTCAGGTGTAAGTATAGGTATTTTCTTGGGGCTTTTTGTGGGTAAACAAGTGGGTGTATTTTTGTTTTCTTATTTGGCAATCCGCTTTAAATTTGCAGCCTTGCCTCAAGGTTCAAATTTGAAACAACTTTATGGGGTTTGTATACTTACAGGTATTGGTTTTACAATGAGTTTGTTTATCGATGGCTTGGCGTATGAAGTCAGTGATATTTTTAATTATGCAGATAATTTAGCTATTCTTATAGCTTCATTTTGTTCTGGGATTTGGGGTTTTATTTATCTTAAATTCTTTGCTACTCGATCTTAAGGGGACTGATGAGGCATATTTTTTTCATCATCACGATTGTATTCTTTATAAGTGGATGTAGTTTTTATCAGAATTTAAACTATACTCGTCCGATTTATAATACAAATAAAGAAACAAAACTTAAGACTATAGCAAATGAATGGAAAAAAACTCCTTATGTTTTAGGTGGAACTACTAAAAAAGGTGCTGATTGTTCAGGATTTACACAGAGTGTATTAGCTCAGCTTAATATACGCATACCTCGCACTACAAAAACTCAATTAGGTTCTGGGAGAAAAGTTTCTAAATCAAAATTGCAAACAGGAGATTTGGTATTTTTTAAGACAGGTAGAGGGCCAAATGGTATGCATGTTGGTATTTATACGAGCAAGGGAAAATTTATACATTTATCTACTAAAGGTGGAGTAAAAGAAGTCGAGTTAAATAGTTCTTATTGGAAGGCTCGTTATATAGGAGCAAGAAGGTATTAAAGTGAAAATAGGTGTATTTGATAGCGGAGTAGGGGGGCTTAGTGTTTTAAAATCTCTTTATGAAGCTAGACTGTTTGATGAAATTATCTATTATGGAGATACCGCAAGAGTTCCTTATGGGGTGAAAGATAAAGATACTATTATAAAGTTCTGTCTTGAAGCATTGGAATTTTTTGAACAATTCCAAATTGATATGCTTATCATTGCATGTAATACTGCTAGTGCTTATGCTTTAGATGCTTTAAAAGCAAAAGCACATTTTCCGGTATATGGCGTAATTGATGCAGGGGTTGAAGCAACGATAAAAGCTTTACATGATAAAAATAAAGAAATTTTAGTCATTGCAACAAAAGCAACCATTAAATCAGAAGAATACCAAAAGCGTTTATTATCTCAAGGATATACAAATATAAATGCTTTAGCTACAGGGCTTTTTGTGCCTATGGTTGAAGAAGGTATTTTTGAAGGAGATTTTTTGCAAAGTGCTATGGAGTATTATTTTAAAAATATCACAATTCCAGATGCTTTGATACTCGCTTGCACTCATTTCCCTTTACTAGGTCGTTCTTTAAGTAAGTATTTTGGCGATAAAACAAAATTAATTCATTCAGGAGATGCTATAGTTGAATTTCTTAAAGAAAGAGAAAATATAGATTTGAAAAATCATAAAGCAAGATTGCATTTTTATGCTTCAAGCGATGTTGAATCTTTAAAAAATACTGCTAAAATTTGGCTAAATTTATAAGGAAATAAAATGATAGAATTGAAAAAACCAGATGAAATAGAAAAATTAAGAATAGCAAATCAAATTGTAGCAAAAACTTTAAATTTTTTAGAGAATGAAATTAAAATAGGAATGAGTTTAAAACAAATTGATAAAATGGCAGAAGATTATATTTTAAGCCTTGGTGCCAAGCCATCATTTAAAGGACTTTATGGTTTTCCAGGTGCTATTTGCACATCTTTAAATCAAGTTTGTATCCATGGAATTCCAGATGATAAAATTATCAAAGAGGGTGATATTTTAGGTCTTGATGTGGGAAGTTTGATTGATGGGTATTATGGGGATGCAGCAAGAACCATTGCTATAGGAGAAGTTTCACCCACTGATAAAGCTTTAATCTCTTGTGCTAAAGACGCGTTATATCATGCTATAGATATTATTCATGATGGAATGCGTTTTAAGGAACTTTCAGCTGCTTTAGGCGAATTTATCCATGCAAGAGGTTTTGTCCCGCTTCGTGGATATTGTGGACATGGTATAGGACGAAAGCCCCATGGAGAGCCTGAAATTTTAAACTATTTAGAAAAAGGTGCGAGTGCAAAAAGTGGCCCTAAAATTAAAAATGGAATGGTGTTTTGTATAGAGCCTATGATATGCCAAAAAGATGGAACACCAAAACATTATAATGGAAAATGGGATGCTGGAAGTATTGATGGGCTTAATGCGGCTCATTATGAACATTGTGTTGCTGTGATTAATGGGCGTGCTGAAATTCTTTCTATGATATGATATTAAATTATAAAAATAATATTTTTTTCTTAAAATCCTAAAAATTTAAAATTTTTTAAATAATATTGTAGTAATATTCTTTAATAATTTAAGTTACTAAATAATATTTTTATAATATATTAAGTGTTATTAGAATAAAGTGTCACATCGTATTAAACTAAAACATAAATATGGTTTAGATAATTTAATAATTTTTATTAAATTATCTAAATATTTATTTTAGTTTAAAGAGATCTTTTAAGATCTCGTTTGGGTTAGGCTATTTCCCTCCCCCTTTTTATTCGTAGCCTAACTCTCTTTTAGAGTTTGGAAAATCTCTTTAAGCTAAAATATATTATATTTGCTTAAAGAGAACAAATGATTACTATTCTTATTTAAATAAATTTTTAAAATCCATTGTAGAGTTATAAATTCCAGCATTATCCATAGTTTCGCCCATGGTGATTGCGGTTGCTAACTCTGATAGAATGATTTTTATTTCATCTCTTTTATCTTGTATATAGGCCAATACACCTTCGTAATTACTTGTTTGAAGAATTAAAAGTGGATTAGCAATTTCAAATTCAAAAAGTTTTTTACCAACATAAACATTGAAAATATTTCCAAAAAGGGCTGTTCCCATGAAAGAGCAGTTTTGTATAAGTTGTGATGCTGTGGCATCAAGAGTTCTTTTTTGCATATCATCTGAATTTTCATCTATTCTTTCTAGAATGCTTTTTTCTATTTTTTTTAAAGACATATCAAGTACTTGAAGTGCTCCTATAAAATCATTTGCATCATTGATTTGAGAGCAAATTTGATTTGCTTTAAATTCATTCACGCTTTGAATTTCACCTAAGTGTTTTTTAAATATATCTAAATCACTTTTCATTGTTTACCTTTCAAAAATATTGCTAAATATTTAAAAAGCAAAAAGTGTTCCTAAATTAGGATAAATTAGAATTTACCCAAAAAACAATCTCATTTCCAATTTTATTTAAGGCTTTTTGAAAAGCATTATAAGTAGAGCGGATATCTTTTTTTTCTATTTTTTCTTTAGTATTGAAAATTTTATGAGCTATTATTTGATTGTTTTCAAGATTTATGAAATTTACGCTTATAGAAATTTGAGCGTAGTTTTCATTGTTGTTAAGAATTTGTTCAAAAGAGTTAATCCTGCTTTCAAGGGTATAATCCGCATTTAAAGAGCTTGTTGAAGAAAGTAAGGTTGTAAAAATATTGCTTTGTTCAAATTTTGATAAAATTAAAAAAGAATAAAGATTGCTTGGTAAGTCTCCCCAGAAATAATGTGCGTATTTGTTGCTAAAACCATTATCTATATAAACAATAGCTCGCGAGTTTAAATACCAAGGTGCATTTGCATTGCGAATTTTAAGAATTTTACCGGTTTTTTTAAAAAAAATATTTGAGTCTATTCCTTCATCTTTTAATATGATATTTTCATTTTTGTTGATGGTTTCGTGTCTTAAAGAGCATCCGCATAATATAAAAATAAAAGTCAAAATATAGAATAATTGCTTTAGCATTATTTTTCTCCTGGTCCTAGTTTAGGTTTAGTTTCTTTAAAAATCAAATCAGCAGGGCTGTTTTGTAAATTTTCTATTAGAATATTGCTTTCAATTAAAATTCGTTTAAAAAGCTCTAAATTTTGCATCAAAGATGCTTTAATATCATCATAAGTGTTTAATTTTTCATCAGCTTTTTTTATGAATTTTTTTAAAATCATCGTACTTTCTTTTATGTCTTTAAGACTGGAGTTGAAATTTTGCGCACTAAGGCTTATATTATCAGCCATTTTTCCTATTTTTAAACTTGCGTTTGAAAGATTAAGGCTTAAATTTTTAGAATTAGCGTTTAAATTTGCACTTAATTCTGCTAGATTTTGCAAAAGGATTTCTAGATTTTTAAGATTTTTTTCGCTTAAAAGTTCTTTTGATTTATCATCGGCCGTTTTAACTAAAGAAAAAATATGTTCACTTTGTCTATCTATGGTTGCTAAAAAACTTTCTTTAAAAGGAATGACTGGAAGTTTTCCCTGTATAGATACTAAATCTTTGCTATTTTTACTTCCGCCTTGAAGTTGGACAAATTTAAGTCCTGTGATACCTTGAAGTTGCAAAGTAGCAAAGGTGTCTTCTTTTATAGGGGTATTGTTTTTGACCTTGATGCGTATGTTAACGCCGAGCTCATCTTGATTGTAAATGCTGATTTCTTCTACGCTACCTACTTCCACGCCCAAAAGCCTTACGGGTGCTTTTATGCCAAGTCCTGCAACAGATTCTTGTGTGTGAATTTCATAATACTTAAAACTTTCTTCTTTAGAGTATCCCCCAAGCCAAAGTATGAAACCAAGACTTGCAAAAAATACTCCAAAAACAAAAAGTCCTACAAAAAAATAATTTGCTCTATTTTCCACTTTTACTCCATAAATCTTTTAAAAAGTCGTTCATTTTGCAAGCGTAATTCTTCATAAGTACCGCAAAATCCAACTTTTTTATTCTCTAAAATGATAAAGCGATCGAGTAAATTTTTCATACTTTCTTTATCATGTGTAACCAAAATGATATTTAAATCAAAGCTTTTTTTTAACTCTAAAACCAAATCGTCAAATTCGCGACTACTATGAGGGTCAAGTCCTGAAGTAGGTTCATCTAAAAAAAGCAATTTACTATCAAGTGCTAAAGCTCTAGCAATTGCCACTCTTTTTTGCATACCGCCACTAAGTTCACTTGGAAATTGTTTTAAAACACTTTCGTTTAAGCCTACCATTTTTAGCTTCATTAAAACCAGTTCTTGTATGCTATTTTCATCTAAATGAGTGTATTCTTTTAAAGGAATGGCTATATTTTCATAAACATTAAAAAAGCTAAAAAGTGCAGCAAACTGAAAAACCACACCCCATTTTTTACGCAAAGCAAGTGCATCTTCTTCGTTGATATTTTTAAGTTTATAGCCTAAAATTTCATATTCTCCACCATCAAAATGTTCAAGCATAAGCATTTGTTTTAAAAGGACGGATTTTCCACTTCCACTACCTCCTAAAATACCAAAAATTTCTTTTTTTTTGATTTCAAAACTTACGCCATCATGGACGATTTTTTCTCCAAATTTTGTAATGATATTTTGTGCTTTAATAACCATTTAAATTCCTGCAGAAGTTAGAATAACAGAGAATAAAGCATCAAAAGCTATCACCCAAAAAATAGCATTTACAACGCTTTTTGTGGTATAAATTCCTATGCTTTGTGTAGTGTTTTTTACCTCAAAACCACGAAAACAAGCAATAAGCCCTATTAAAAATCCAAAAATAGGTGCTTTTGCAAGTCCTATAAAGATATGTTTTATATCTACAGCTTCTCTAAAGCGTCTTAAAAATTCGGCAATTGAAATATCAAGATTTAATTTTGCAACCATCATTCCACCTATAATACTGATTGCATCGCTAATGGCAACGATTAAAGGCATAGCCACTACCAAAGCCATAACACGTGGAATAATAATAAATTCAAAAGAACGAAAACCCATAGTATTCATAGCTGCAATTTCATCAGTAATTTTCATCACTCCAATTTGTGCGGTATAAGAGCTTGCACTTCTTCCTGCGATCACTATGGCAGCGATTAAAGGTGCAAGTTCTCTAGTGGCTGAAATTCCCATCAAATCTACTATGAAAATATTGGCTCCAAATTGTGCGAGTTGATAAGCGGCCTGATAGGCTAAAACCACTCCTACTAAAAGAGCAGTTAAAATAACTATAGGCAAGGCTTTAAAAGCAGAATTTTCTATATGATATAAAAAAGCAATAAAGCGAAAATTTTTAGGATTTTTAAGGCATAAAAAAAGACTTGTGAAAAAAGCTCCTGTGAAATTGATGAATTTTCTTAAAATTTTTAAAAGTTCTAAACTTAATTTTCCAAGATCGATAAAGTATTCACTGAAATTTTTATGTGATTTTTTTGTTTTGCTTAGTCTTTGGTAGTTTTTTTCACAAAGTTCAAAAAGGGTTTGAAAGCGTGAATTTAAGCCTTCTTTGGTGATTTTAATATTTTTATCTTTAAGGTCATTTTCCAAAGCAAGGAAAAATCTCACTCCAGCGGTATCGATTGCTTTTAGATCTTTAAAATCAAAAATCACTTCCTTGCTTTGAATCAAAGCTAAAAAATCTTTTATTTTTAACTTATAAATACTTGTTTTATCCCAAATTCCAAAGATAAAAAGAGTGTTGTTTTGAAATTTGAAATTTGTATTCATTTTATTTGCTAAGGATAAAATTTACAAGCTTTGAAACGCTAAAGCCAAAGTGTTCAAACACATCTTTGTCTTTGCCACTTTCTCCAAAACTTTCTATGCCATACACTTTATGGCAAAATTTATAAAGTTCATTAGAATGTGCTGCTTCAACACCTATAACTTCACCTTTTAACAATCTTTCTTGATAAGCTTTATCTTGTTTTTCAAAAAGTTCAAAACAAGGCATGGAAACAACATTACAAGCAAAACCTTGTTTTTCAAGTTCATTTGCACTTTCTAGACAAAGCCAAACTTCACTTCCGCTCGCTAAAAGTGTAAATTTAGCATCTTTGCTTTCTTTAAGTAAATATGCTCCGTTTTTTACATCTCCAAAAACGGGTTCATTTAGAGCTTTGAGTTTTTGGCGTGAAAGTACAAAAGCACTTGGAATACCTGCATTTAGAGCTATTTGCCAGGCTTTGACATTTTCCACTCCATCAGCAGGTCTAAAGGTTAAAAAATTTGGCATAGCCCTAAAAGTGCTAAGTTGTTCTATAGGTTGGTGTGTTGGTCCATCTTCGCCCACACCTATGCTATCATGTGTGAAAATGAAAAAATGTTTGATTTTCATTAGAGCTGCTATTCTTGCGGCAGGTTTTAAGTACTCACTAAAGATGAAAAAAGTTGCTGAAAATGGTAAGAAAATTCCATATCTTGCAAAAGCATTGTTAATCGCTGCCATAGCGTGTTCTCTGATACCAAAATGGATATTTTTACCTTCTATAAAGTCTCCCATACCGTGAAGTTCTGTTTTATTTGAAGGGCCTAAATCCGCACTTCCACCTAAAAATCCTTCTAAATTTTTAGCTAAAACATTTAAAATTTCACCATTGCTATCTCTTGTAGCAAGATCTTTTCCTTTAAAATCAGGATAAACTATCTTACTAAAATCGGGATTTAATAGCCTTTCTAAAAGTTCTTTTTTACCACTTTTTTCAAGCTTATCTTTCCATTTTGCTTCTTCTAAATCCCCAAGTTCTACAGCACTTTCAAAGCGGATTTTGCTTGCTTGTGGGATATGAAAACTGATATTTGGATCAAAACCTGCTTGTGCTTTGGCTTTTTTAATCACTTCTTCGCCCAAAGGTGCACCATGGCTTTTATGACTGCCTTCAAGCTCTCCTGCACCCTTTGCTATAGTTGTTTTTGCGATGATAAGACAAGGTTTTGTGGATTTTTTAGCTTGTTCTAAGGCTTTATTGATTTCTTCATAATCGTGTCCATTTATACTTAAAACTTCAAATCCTTGTGCTCCAAAACGCATTTTTACATTTTCATTAAAGGCTAAACCTACATCGCCTTCTATAGAGATATTGTTGCTATCGTAAATGAGTACGAAATTATCAAGTTTGTGAAGTCCTGCTAAAGAACAAGCTTCATAAGAAATGCCTTCTTGTAAATCTCCATCTCCACAAAGACAATAAATTTTATGATCGATTAAATCACTACCTAGTAAATTTTGTGCTTTTTTTGCTGCCATAGCAAAGCCTACAGCGTTTGCAACGCCTTGTCCTAAAGGGCCTGTAGCGATTTCTACTCCAAGAGTTGAAATTTCAGGGTGTCCAGGGGTTTTAGCATGAAGTTGGCGGAAATTTTTAAGATCTTCCAAGCTTAAATCATAGCCACTTAAATGTAAAAAACTATAAAGCAAAGCACTTGCATGTCCACCTGAAAATATAAGTCTATCACGGTTTAGCCAAGTGGGATTTTTAGGATTGTGCTTTAAATGATAACTTAAAACACTTAAAATATCTGCTAAGCCCAAAGGTGCACCTGGGTGTCCTGAGTTTGCTTTTTGCACCATATCAGCACTTAAAAATCTTAGAGTATTTGCCTGTTCTTGTAAAATTTGAATGTCCATTTTTTGCCTTTATAAGTATTGAATTATTAAATTTTGTATCATTTGTGCGAGTTTTTCATTAAGTTTTTCTAAGTCTTGTTCGCATTCACTAAGAAGATTTTCTTTTGTTTTTATGGCTTGTTCAAGTCCAAGCAAATTGACAAAAGAATTTTTATGAATATCGTTGTTAGTAGGCTTTCCGCTTTGTTCTTGACTTGTAGTTACATCGATAATATCATCATTGATTTGAAAAATCAGTCCTAACTTCAATCCAAGTTTGTAAATTTGATTACTTTCTTCGTTGTTAAGTTCGCAAATTTCACAACCCATTTTTAAAGCTGCAGCGATCAATCTTGCGGTTTTGTGTGTATGTAAAAACTCAAGTTCATTTAAACTGAGTTTTTTGTCTTCAAAAAAACAATCAATAGCTTGTCCTATGACCATTCCATTAAGTCCTGCGTTAAAGGCAAGGGTTTTGATGAGTTTGATTTTGATTTCATCTTTTAAATGAGCATGACTTAGAACTAAAAAAGCTTCAGTATTTAAAGCATCGCCCACTAAGATGGCTGTAGTTTCATCGTAGCTTTTGTGTAAGGTTGGAATTCCTCGTCTAAAGTCTGCATTATCCATAGCGGGTAAATCATCGTGTATGAGTGAATAAGTATGGATAAATTCCAAAGCCAAAGCCACATCTAAAGCTTGATTTAAAAGTTCAGGTTTATTGCTTTGTACTACGCTTAAAAGCAATTGTGCGCGAAAATGCTTTCCTCCTGCTTTTAGCATAAGAGCTAAAGCTTCATTGAAAAAAGGATGAAAGCTTTCAACTTTGGGTAGATTTTTTTCTAAGTGATGGATAAAAAGTTCTTTTAAATTCACTTAGTAAGCCTTATGAAAAATTGAAATTTACCATCGCCACCTGAGTTGGCATTTCCGCCTAGTTCATTGTTGAAATTTGATAAAGGTAATTTAGTACTTTTGCGTTCAATCAAGATGCTAAAGTCATTACCAGCACTTAAAATATTTTGTAATTCTTTAAAATTATTTAAAATAATATTATTAACACGTAAAATTTTATCTCCTACCATAAATCCTGCATTTGATGCTTTTGATTTTGGATCTATTTTGGTTACAATAAGACTAGTATTAACCGTTAAACCAAGATTGCTTGTGAAATTTGTAATTTTTGGTTTTGGTTTAGAATCAGGAAGGTTAAATTTGCTCAAATCTTTTGCAAAAACTTCAGTAGAAATATTTAAATCCATATTATCACGCAACACTTGAAAATAAAGAGTACTTCCGCGATCTGCAAAAAGAATTTTTTCATTGAGTTTTCTTAAATCATTGGCGGGCAAACCATCAACACTTATAACTTGATCATTGATTAAAAATTGTGGATTTTTTCTTACATTGTTAACATAAATTTTATTTTCTCGAACAACAAAATCAACGCCAATATCTCCCCAATAAACATCGTTATATTTCATAAAATGTTTTAAATAGCGATTGCCTATAAAAGAGCTATTATTTAAAGCAATCCCCATCATTTCACAGCATGGAGTCCCTAAAAGTCCTATTTTAGAATTAAAATCAAGTTGATCTTTTTCATCAATATTTTGAGCTAAATACTTAATATGCCCTATATAGGGTTTATTAGGATCCCAAATTCCAACCCAATCATTGCGAGTAAGTTTTTCTTCATCGCCCATAGGAGTAGGGATTAGGCTAAAGTCAGTTCTTACAAGATATAAATTTAAAAATGGATCGTATTTTACATATTTGTTGAGCTTAGCATTAGGTTGTTTTAATACAGCAAGTAAATTTTCACTGAGTGCAAAAGCTGGCATTCCTTCATAGTTGAGCATGCTTGCCTTATTTCTTTCATAACCTGCTAAAAAATCTTCAAATTTAGGTCTTTCTATACCAAAAGATAAAGTAAAAAGCATGCAAATAATTAAAATTTTTTTCATAATTTCATACCTCCAAAACCGCCTAAAACATCATTCGCTATATTGGAACGATTTTGCGCAACCATAGCCAAAACATCATTAATTGCAGAAATAAGTAAAATTTGCAAGGACTCTTTATCTTCAAGTAAAGAATCATCAATGCTAACATCGATAATTTCACCTTTTCCATTGGCGCTTACTTTAACAAGTCCTGCTCCACTTTTGGCGCTAAATTCACGATTTGCAAGTTCTAGTTCTATATTTTTTGCTTTTTCTTGAACTTGATTTAAAAGTTCTCCCATTTTAGAAAAATCCATATTTTCAAACATTGATTATCCTTGATTTTTTAAAATTTCATTAACAACTATTTTATCGCTAAAAGGATATTTTATCCCTTTAATTTCTTGAGTAGTTTCATCACCTTTTCCTAAAATAACGACTAAATCGTCATTTTCTTTTAGTTCTAAAGCTTTTTTTATGGCTTCTTTTCTATCTTCTATCATTAAAACTTTTTCTTTTTTAGCAAAGCCTGATAAAATTTCTTCCATGATGGTTTTTGGTTCTTCGCTGCGTGGATTGTCACTTGTAATGATAGCAATTTTTGCAAAATGTTCGACGATTTTTCCCATTAAAGGGCGTTTGGTTTTGTCCCTATCTCCACCTGCTCCAAAAACAACGATGAGCTTTTTATTTTTAAGAGTGTCAAGCACTTTTTCAATGCCATCAGGCGTATGAGCAAAATCTACAATCACACCTTTTGCTACTTGTTCTACCCTGCCACAAACCCCACCAAATCCACTGATAGCATTTTCCAAGTCTTTTAAATCAGGCTTTACAAGTTCATTCACACAAGCGCTAGCAACTAGAAGATTGTAAAGATTAAAAAGTCCTAGCAAGGGCGAGTCTATGTGAAAAGTTTGATTTTTATTTGTTACAATAGCACTAATGCCTTCTTCTAAAGAATAAGCTTTGATTTGATATAAAGCAGGATTTTCTATGCCATAAGTAAAAGCATTACGCACATTAAATTTAATAGCCAAAGCATCTTTGTTGATAAATTTTAAACTCTCATCGGTAAAAAAAAGCTCTTTTGCTTCTTTATAATTTTCAAAAGTACCGTGAAAATCTAAATGATCTTGAGTGATATTGGTAAAAATTTTAGCAACAAAATTTAAGCCTTCGATGCGGTTTTGAATTAAGGCGTGTGAGCTTACTTCCATGATAAAAAAATCACATTTTTTTTGAGTGGCTATCTGTAAGTATTCTAAGGTTTTAAGAATAGGGGAGGTGGTTAAGGATTTTTCATCAATTTGTTCATCGTTGATAAAAGCTCCTCTTGTCCCGCAAAGTCCGCATTTATAACCTAAATCCAATAAGATAGAATAAATCGCTGCTGCGGTTGTGGTTTTGCCATTGGTTCCTGTGATTCCTATGATTTGAATCTTTTCATCGATTTTTAAAAGTTTTTTACACTCATTTACATCAATGATTTTCGCACCTTTTTCTAAGGCTTGAGCGTGAAATTTAGCATTTTGTGTGGTTTGTAAAAAAAAGCATTCTTTTTCACACTCTAAGGTATTATCTGTAATGAATGAATTTTCAAGTTTTAATTTCACTTTTAAATCCTATGAGTTTTTCTTGGAGTTTGATAAATCTATCATTTGCCCAAAAATGAGGCATAACATTTTCTATATAATTTAAAGTCATATCTTTATAGCCATTATCAAGTAATTTTTCCAAAAAATCTAAAAAATCATCACGATTATCAATAACTAACTTAGTGCTATTAATGATATTTTCAAAACTTTTTTGAAAACCAAGTTCTTCTTCGCTTTTTAAAAAATCTTGATAATTTAACGCATGTCCATCTTCAAATTCGTTTTCCTGTTTGTTTTCTTGTTTTTTAAATTCAATTGTACTTAAAATTTCTTCTAAGTCTTTATCAATGTTAGAGATTTTGTAATGTTCTATATAAAAATCAAAAAGTAAAGAAGCTTCTTTAGGAGATTTTAAAGCAAGATCGCAAAGGCAGATAAAATTTAGCAAGCGTTTATTTTTGCGTTTTTCATAAGCCATAGAAAAATACATTTTTGCAGTTTTAAAATCTTTCTTGTAAAAATGTTCAATTCCAAGTTTTTTATAATTTTGCAAATTCGTCTGCTCCGCCGTTTAAATTGATTATAGTGATTTCTGGATGAATATCAATCTTAAGTTGCCTTTCAAGACCATATTTTAGCGTTGTTCCACTCGATGCACAGCCTTTACAAGCTCCTATTAAATGGATATAAACGATCCCATTTTTAATTCCTAAAAATTCAAGCCCTCCGCCATCACGTTCAAGCATAGGCAAACTCTTTTCTAAACTTGCTTTAACAGGATTTATAAGCTCTTCATCACTAAAAGGCATCATAATTTATCCTTAAAAATTTTTATATACTTTAGCGTGATTGTGTTTAAAAAAAGGTAAATTAAGGCTTGAAATTTAAATAAATTAAAAAGGTTCGTCATTATCTTGCGCGCTAAATCCTAAATCATAAACTGTAAAGTTTTTATTGCCAAAAATTCCATTTAAGTTTCTAAATGATTGTTGCAGAATTTCTTCGTTTTTTTCATATTTTAAGAAGCTTAAATATTCTTTTAAAAAATTATTTAATTCTTCGGTATTTAAATTTTTAATTAAAAGATTTAAATTTTTATCAATAAGCGTAAAAAGTTGTTTTTTTAATGCGAGTGTAGAATTTTTAATTTTTACATTGTTTAAAAAAGCTAAATTAACCTTGCAAATACCTAACAAGAATTCGCTATAGTTTAAATTTTTTCGAATATTTTTACTTTCAAATTCTCTAATATCACTATCTTCATAACCTTTTTTTTCTAAAATTTTATCCAATAAAATCTTATGCTTAAAACAAACACTATCACTAATTTGCTTAAAATCGTTACATATATCTGGATGCTGTTTTAAAAAAGCTATAAGTTCTAATTCTGCAATGTGAATTTTTTCTTTAGGAAAATTGTATTTATTTTGAGAAATTAAAGGGGTTTGTATGATTTTTTTTGAATTTTGTGATAAGACAATAAATTTTTCATCCACTTTTAATAAATTTGAAACTAGACCAGTGTAAGAATTTGCCACTAAAGGTTCAAGATTAAAGGTGAATTTTTGTATAGTTTCTAAAGCTTTTTGTTTATCAAGAGCAGAAATTATGGAATGAGTGGATATTAAGCGTCTGATATAAAATTCACCGAGCTCTATTCCTTCATCGAGTATATTATGAAGTTTTGTGCTTTCATTTTTTGCTACGAGCTCAGCAGGATCTTTTCCGCCTTGCAAAATTGCCACTTTACCGTCTATTTTGTTTGTGCTTAATAAAAATGCAGATCGTGTCGCAGCTTTTAATCCTGCTTCATCATTGTCAAAACATAAAATCACTTTTGCATCATAACGGCGGATTAAGGGTAGATGATGTTCGGTTAATGCTGTTCCAAGAACTGCTACAGCATTGTTAAACCCTGCTTTGTGAAAAGCTATTGCATCCATGTAGCCTTCACATACTATTATTTCTTTTTTTTTGGCTATATTTTCTTTAGCGATGTTAAAAGCATAAAAAATTCTACTTTTATCAAAAAGTATATTTTGGGGTGAATTTACATACTTTGCCGGTACATTGGGATTTAAAGTACGCCCTCCAAACCCTACTAATAAGTCTTTATGATCGTAGATTGGAAAGGTGATGCGCCATATAAAACTTGCGTAAAATTCATTATTTTCATCTTTTTTTAAAGCTCCAACACTCATAGCATCTTCTAAAGGAATTTTTTGATTTTGCAATAATCTTATACTATCTTCACTTGCTCCTGCAAAACCTAATTCGAATTTGGCTATATCTTTGTCATTTAAAGCTCTTTGGTAAAGATAGGTTAAAACTTCTTTGTGGTGTTTGAGATTATCTTTAAAATACGCATTTAAGATCGGTAGTATAGATTTTAGCTCTTTTTTATTTTCTTGTTTTTCTTTTGTATAACTCAAAGTAAAATTACTAAGGCTTGCAACTTTTTCAACTGCATCGGAAAAACTTAATTTTTCATAATCCATTACAAATTTAAAAGCATCTCCACCAGCCTTGCAAGCAAAACAATGATAAAAACCTTTGGTAGGATTGATATGCATAGACGGGTTTTTATCTGCATGGAAAGGACAGATACACACAAAACTTGAGCCTTGTTTTTTTACTTCAATATAATTTTCTATAATATCAACAATATTAAGTCTTTGGGATAAATTTTCTATACTTTCTTTAGTTATCATTTTATAAACCTTGTTAAAATTATACAAAGATTTGGCTATAATTTGGCATAAATTTTTTTAGAGCGAGACTATGGATTTTTTCTTTGTAGAATACAGAGACCCTTTAGTAGGGCTTATAATTTTAACCATTTTAGTATTTGTTGTAGCTGTTGCAAATTATATTTGGAAAATATTTGCTAGCAAAGATGAAGAACAAAAGCTTGAAAAATTTATAAAAAAATTTGAAATGGATAACGCTCATAAAGAGTTGTTAAGAAATAGTAGTTTGAGTTTTGGAAATTTAAGTTTTTTGGCCGAAATTTTTACTAAAAGCGGGGAATTTGAAAAAGCAACTCAAATTTATTTGATTGCTCTTGAAAAATGTAAAGATAAACAAGAAAGAGAATTTATTTTCCTTTCTTTAGCAAAAGTTTATTTTAAAGCAGGATTTTTAGAGCGTGCAAAAGAAGTTTTATTACAAGCTTTAAAACTGCGTCCAAGAAATATACAAGCCTTAAAACTTTTAAAAATTGTTTATTTAAAACTTCGTTCTTATAAAGAAAATTTAGAACTTTTAGAATGTCTTTTTGAGCTTAATGAAGATGTGCAAAAAGAGCATGATTTTATCAAAGCTTTGGAGCTTTGTACTTTTAATATCACTGATGAAGAAAAAAAGAAAAAACTTTTAGAATTTAAAATAGAAGATAATCCTATGTTAGGGCGTTTAGTTTTTGAAAAATATCATATGTTTTTAGGGCAAAATTTTTTTGATATTTGTGATTTGCTTTATAGAGAAAATGAAGCGTTTAATTTAGAAAATCAAGATTTTTTAGAATTCTTTTATGCTTTGGGTAAAATTTCAAAGCATGATGATACGCATCAGTTTGTTTTTAAAAATTCTAATTTTAAAATGTTAAAAATTTTAAAAGATAATTCTTTTAATGCGGGGTTAGAATTTTCATATCGTTGTTCTGAGTGTAAAAATGTTATGCCTTTGTTTTTTTATCACTGTCCTGTTTGTTATGAGTTTAATACTTGTAAAATTATTTATGAAGTGAAAAACAATGAAACACATTGAAATTTATACAGATGGTTCATGTCTTAATAATCCGGGTTTTGGCGGATGGGCTTATATTTTGCGTTATAAGGAGTATCAAAAGGAAGGTTTTGGAGCTGAGGCTAATACCACTAACAATAGAATGGAGCTAATGGCAATTATTGAATCTTTGAAGGCTTTAAAAGAGCCTTGTGAAATTTCGCTTTTTACAGATTCTAACCTAATGGTTCAAAGTATTAATGAATGGCTAGAAGGATGGATAAAAAAGGATTTTAAAGGTAAAAAAAATATAGATTTATGGAAGGAATATATTAAAGTGGCAAAATCTCATAAGATTAAGGCTTTTTGGGTAAAAGCACATAATGGACATTTGGAAAATGAAAGGTGTGATACATTGGCGCGTGAAGCTGCTTTGAAAATTGCAAGGGAAAATGATGAAAAACATTGAAAAACTAGAGCAGAGTTTAACTTATGAATTTAAAGATAAAAATCTTCTTATACATGCTTTAACCCATAAAAGTTTTAAAAAATCTTACAACAACGAACGCCTGGAATTTTTAGGTGATGCCGTGCTTGATTTAGTTGTAGGTGAATACCTTTTTCATAAATTCGCCAAAGATGCCGAAGGAGATTTATCTAAGCTTAGAGCGGCTTTAGTGAATGAAAAGTCTTTTGCAAAAATTGCAAATAGTTTAAATTTGGGCGATTTTATTTTTATGAGTGTTGCTGAGGAAAACAATGGAGGAAAAGAAAAGCCTTCTATACTTTCAGATGCGTTAGAAGCCATTATAGGTGCTATACATTTAGAAGCTGGGTTTGAGTTTGCAAAAACTATTGCTTTAAGACTTATAGAAAAAAATTTCCCTCAAATTGATGCAAAAATTCTTATAAAAGATTATAAAACAAAATTACAAGAGATTACACAGGGAAAAATCGGACAAACTCCGCAGTATGAAACAGTGCGTGCTTTTGGTCCTGATCATTTAAAGCAATTTGAAATCGCTTTAATGCTTGATGGTAAAGAACTTGCAAGAGCTATTGCGGGAAGCAAAAAAGAAGCACAGCAAATGGCAGCAAAAATTGCACTTGAGAAATTAGGAGCTTTATAGTGAATACCTTTGGTACAAGATTGAAATTTACAAGTTTTGGTGAGTCTCATGGTGTGGCTGTTGGATGTATTATTGATGGAATGCCTGCTGGAATTAAATTTGATGAAGAATTTTTACAAAATGAGCTTGATAAACGCAAAGGCGGAAGTAAATTTGCAACACCAAGAAAAGAAAGCGATAAAGCTCAGGTTTTAAGTGGGGTTTTTGAAGGATATACAACGGGTCATCCCATAGCTATAGTAGTTTTTAATGAAAATGCTCATTCTAAAGATTATGATAATTTAAAAGATCTATTTCGTCCTGCTCATGCGGATTTTACTTATTTTTATAAATATGGCATAAGAGATCATAGGGGTGGGGGTAGATCAAGTGCTAGGGAAAGTGTTGCTAGAGTGGCTGGTGGTGCAGTTGCAGCGATGCTTTTGTGTGAATTTGGCATTTGTGTTCAAAGTGGTGTTTTTGGAGTAGGAACTTTTGTATCAAATTTGAAAGAAGAAGAATTTGATTTTGAATTTGCTAAGAAAAGTGAAATTTTTTGTCTTGATCCAAAGCTAGAAAGTGACTTTAAAAATGAAATTTTAAATGCTAGAAATTCAAAAGATAGTGTAGGCGCTGCTGTTTTTACAAAAGTTAGTGGTATGCTTGTGGGACTTGGAGAAGTTCTTTATGATAAGTTAGACTCTAAATTAGCTCATGCTTTAATGGGAATTAATGCTGTTAAAGCAGTTGAAATAGGCGAAGGTATTAATGCAAGCAAAATGCGCGGATCATATAATAATGATGCTTTAAAAGATGGCAAGTTTTTAAGCAATCATAGCGGAGGAATTTTAGGAGGAATTTCAAATGGAGAAAATCTTATTTTAAAAACTTATTTTAAACCTACTCCTTCTATTTTTGCCAAGCAAGAAAGTATAGATAAATTTGGCAATAATTTGGAATTTGAACTCAAAGGTAGGCATGATCCTTGTGTAGGTGTTAGAGGAAGTGTTGTAGCTAGTGCTATGGTACGTTTAGTTTTGGCCGATTGTTTGCTTTTGAATGCGAGTGCGAATTTAAACAATTTAAAAAATGCTTATGGATTAAAATAAAAAAAGCCCATTTTCATGGGCTTGATTGCAATATTTTGAAAAGATTCAAATACTATATCGCTTGTTTTGCTAAATACTTTATACTTTAACTAATAAAAAATTGATTAATATCAGCCTTATTTTCAAAAGCTATGCTTGTATAAGCTTGATTTTTAAATTTAAGTTCATAGCTTTTTCCTACTTCGTGTTTAGTATAGGTAAGGGCTATTTTTAAGGCAAGTTCTAAGTCTTTTTCTGAAATTTTTTCATCTACCAAAGAGTAAGCTCCGATTAAATCCCCAAGTTCTATGACTTCGTATTTAGATGTTTTTAAATTTCTTAAAAGTTCATTTTCTAGTTCATTTCTACCTATGATCATTTTAGCCCCATCAGGCAATCTTAAATGACGACCATATTTTAAAAGTTGTGCGTCATTAACCTGCATATCTTTGTCAAATTCTATGAAATCTCGAATTTTTTTAGCAAAACTATCAAGAGTTAGCAAACAACCTCCACCTGGGCTTTCAAAGTCTTCTAAACCAAACTTAGCTGCAAGTTCAAGTTGTCTTTTGCGACTTCTTCCGCTAATGCCTTCGAGTTTTTCTCTATCTACCCAACCTTCTCTTTCAGGTTTGGTTAGAGGTAGGTTTTTTGCACACATAGGACGCAAGATTAGATCTTCTTCATCAAGAGCAAGTTTTTTAACCTTTGCCATCGCATCACTTCTTTGACTCATAGGGCGTTGTCCTAAAACTTCTCCTGTGATGATAAAACTTGCATTTTCTTCTTTTAACATAGCCAAAGCAGTTTTAAACATAAAAGCATGACAATCTATACAAGGATTAAAATGTTTTCCATAGCCATATTGTGGATTAAAAAGCACTTCTTGAAGATAGGAATTTCTTACATCTATCATTTCAAAATCTGCACCTACCATTGCCGCACGCTTTTTCATGATTTCGCTTTTATCACTTGTGCTTCCAAAACCTATGTTGATATTTAGAGCTTTAACTTCTATGCCTTGTGCAGTGATGAGTTTCATTGCAAGCATACTATCAAGCCCACCGCTAAAAAGAGCTAATGCTTTCATTGATTCCTTTCTGAGATTATAAAGTTTTTTAAGATTTTGTCGATTATAAAAGGTATAATTTTAACTAAAAAATCTTTAAAATAAGGATTGGAAAGTGTTAAAAATAATTTTGGTTTTAAGCATTTTGAGTTCTTTTGCTTTTGCAAATTCTTGTGCTAACTACGAGCAAGAACTTAAAAAGTGTAATTCTTTAAAAAATTCACATGAGAGAAAAATGTGTCGTTTAGGTTTATTTGCAAAATGTAAAAAGGATAAATAATGAAAATTGATACTTCTATTAGTTTAACCCATTCTTTAACTAATAATGTTGATAAAAAAGAGCTTAGTGTATTAAAAAAAGAAGATCAAGATAAAATTCCCGTGCAAGATCTTTCGAGTTTAAATAGTGATGGTGTTAAGGTTGTTTTTGAAAATAAGCAAGGTGAACTTATAGCTTTAAATTTAAGCGATGAAAATTATAGTAGTTTGCAAAAAAATTTTGGTTCTTATACGAATTATGTTGCTAGAAATGATGGTAGTATAAGGCTTAATGGCGAAGCAAATCAATTTATTTCAAATTGGTTTGAAAGTGTAAAAGATAATTTTGGTTCTTTAAATTCAAATTTAAATAATAAACAACAAAGTGTAAAATTAAATTTTAATACAAGCACCCTTCAACAAAGTATGCAAAATTTAGGCTTTAAAACAAGCGATGAAAAAATATCTGATGATGCAAATATAGAAGAAAAATTAAATTTTTTTATTGATAAAGATGTAAATAAAGATGGTAAAGTTGATGATAGCGATGTTAAAGAACCTAGCATGAGAGAAATTTTAAGTGACATTAAAGAGGCATCAGGTGGTGGAGCTAATGCTATGAAAACCATAGATCCGCAAAAAATCAATAAAAAAGATGATAAGGAAAATAATATCAAAGAAAAAGAAGACGAAGATTTGCTTCAAAAAGCCCAAGAAAAAGGTTTAAGTGCTGATGAGCAGGCAAAGCTTGAGGCTAGTAATCCTGAAGAATTTGAAAAACTGAAGCAAAAATCTTTGCAAGAATTAAGTCAGAATTTAAGTAAAGATTTTCAAAATAAAATTGAAAATCAAGAAGCGCAAATTGTAGATAAGAGAGTGTAGTTTTTATAAAATTATAATTTCATCCTCTTAAGATTTTAAAATCATATATAATAGGTAGTGTAATTCTTAAATCTCCGTTATACTGTGGAAAATTTAAAGAAGCTTTTCTTATGCTTTCTAAAGCACTTTTATCTAACAAATCATATCCTGAGCTTTCGATGATTTTTAAATCCGCTAAAGTTTTGTTTTCTTTCCATAAAAATTCTACTTTTACAGTTCCTTGCATACGCATTTTTTTTGCTTGCCTTGGATAAAATTGTGCTTGTTGTATAGCTTTTTGGATTTCTTTTAATACAGGGTGATTATCTTTTCCTTGTGTTAATTGAGTGATCTTAGGTTTGACATTTGTATCAGTTGTTTTTGCAAAAGTTTTAACTTCTTGAGTTGGTTCTATGGGGGTTTTATTTGGTATTGGGTGTGGAGGTGTTTTTTTTATCTTTTTTTGAATTTTTTCAGGAGTTTTTTTAATAACTTTTGGCTGAGGTTTTGGTTTGATGGGTTCTATAGTGGATTCTGTTGGTTTAGTCTCATTTGTTGGATTGGTTTGGGTAAATTGTTTTATTGCTAAAGAAAAAGAATCTTCATTTTTAATTTCCATTTTAAAAAAGTCATTTGAGTGAAAAATGACAAAAAGTAAAGGTATAAAGACTATAAAAGTTATATAAGAAGCTTGGTATTTATGATTTAAAAATAAAGTTTTCATTTGTTTTTCTCAGTAAGAATCTGAAAATTTTCATGTTCTTTGGCTTTTAAAAAATCTATAATTTTTACGAAGCTTTCAAATTTGGCATTTTTATCGCTTTTTAGTTCTACTATGGTTTTTTTATCAAGTGAAAAAATAGCATTTTGAACTTCATTTAAATCAGCTAATTTATCATTTAAATAAAAAGTATTTTTTTCGTCTATGGTTATAAGAAGTTTTTTTTCATTATTGCTTATATTGGTAGCATTTTCACTTGAAGGAAGTGAGATTTGAATTTTTCCATGCGCAATAAAGGTTGAAATACTAAGTACTATAGCAAGCAAAACAAGCATAATGTCTATAAATGGAACTATATTTAAACCTTCATTTTTCGGTAGTTTAAGCATTTTTATTTGCCTTATAAGCATTGCTTAAGAGAGAAACTTTTCTAAGTAAGGCATTATAAGCCATTAAAGCAGGAATAGCAACCAAAAGTCCCAAAGCTGTAGCCTTAAGAGCTAAAGAAAGTCCCACGACTATAGATTTGACATCTATATTGCCTACCAAGCCCATTTCGTAAAATGTAACCATTATGCCTATTACAGTGCCTAAAAGTCCTATATAAGGGGCATTAGAATAAATGATATATATAGTGGTTAAATTTTCACTAATTGCATCATCAAATTGCTCTTGATTCTCATAATTTTTAAAGTTAATTTTTCTAAAAAATAGCATTCTTTCTATGACACACCAAAAAGCTATAAATGCCATAATTCCTAGAATTAAAAAGATAATTAAGTCGATGTAATCTTTTAGAAATTCCACATTTTTCTCCAAAAATATACTTATAAATTTTAAAAAATTATACTATATAAAAAATAAATTTATAATTAATATCAATTATCATAATTTATAAGAAATTTTTGTTTTTATTAGGTTATAATTTATAAAAATTAATAGGGTTTAACATGACTATAGATTTAAATCACAATTTTACCTCTTTTGTTCTTCTTGACGAAGTTGATTTTGATTTTTTGGAGTTAAAAAGCATTTTAGAAGATAAATTTAATATAAAAATAGCTGATGAAAATTTTACCAAAGAGGGTGTGATTTTTTCACATGAAAATATGTTGATTACTCTAAATTTGATTAAAAATCCTATACCTAATCACGAAGCAGAATATTATGCAAATTTTAATTTTATGTGGAAAGATGCCTTAGAGCAAACTAAAAAACATAAAGCTCATCTTCTTATAGCGGTGCTAAGTCAGGATCAAAGCAAATTAGAACAAGCTAAAATGTTTACGAAAATTGCAGCTTTATGTTTGGATAATAAACATGCTTTAGGTTTTTATACAGGTGCAGTTGTTTTAGAGCCCAGTTTTTATATAGAAAATGCAAAAATGTTAGATGATAATCGCTTGCCGGTATATAATTGGATATATGTTAGTGTTTATCCTAGTGAAAATGGAGTCAATGCTTATACTTGTGGGCTTAGAAATTTTGATAAATTAGAACTTGAAGTTTGTGATTTAAACATAGAAGAAAAAGAACTTTTCTTTTGTATTTATGATATTGTTTTACATATTTTAACTTATGATATTAATCTAAAAGATAAAGATATTTTAAAATTTGAAGATGGAAAAGAAATAAAATTTATAAAAAGTCAAGGCATAAGTGTTGAGAACGAAATCTTGAAAATTATTTTTTAAGTTTCACATTCACTTCACAGTTCTGAGTTAAATTTTCGCCAACCAAAACACAAAAGGAGAAATTATGAAAGCAAAATTAACTTTACTTGCTTTGTTGGGCGCTACGGTGCTTTTAGCTAAAGATATGGTTGTTCCTGCTAGCGAACTTCCAAATAATGCCAAAGAATTTATTTCTAAAAATTTTAAAACCGCTCAAATTGGTTTAGTGAAAAAAGATATAGATTCTTATGATGTAATTTTAAATGATGGAACTGAAATTGATTTTACGATCAATGGAGATTGGAAAGAAGTTGATGGAAAATACAAGGCTTTACCGCATACTATTTTACCTAGTGTTATGAAAAAAGTGAGTGCAACTCAACCAAATGCTCAAATTATTGAAATAGATAAAGAAATTAATGGTTATAAATTTAAGTTTAATAATAACATGAAAGTTTATACGGATATGCAAGGAAATGTCCTAGGTCAAAAATTAGATTAATTTTTGAAAATTTAACCTTCTTAATTTGGAAGCATAGTCTTCCAAATTTTTATTTTTTGATTGTAAAACCCAAAATATATTTAGTTTTAAAATAATACTTTATTGATACAAGTGATTGTTTTTTTATAAAATTAAATTTACAAAATGTTACATAAAATTTAAAATATTTTTTAAAAAAAAATAATTATTTATAAATATTTTGCTAAAATAAAAGAGATATAATCTTACAATTTTAAGGAAGAATAATGAATACTCCTAAATGGACTAGTCACGATACAAGGTGGGTTTTATCTCTTTTTGGAACAGCTATTGGAGCCGGTGTACTTTTGTTACCTATTAGTGCTGGGCTTGGTGGATTGATACCTTTGTTAGTTATACTTGTTTTAGCTTTTCCTATGACTTACTTAGCTCATAGAAATTTATGTCGCTTTGTGCTTTCAAGTTCTAATCCAAAAGATGATATTACTTTTGTTGCAGAAGGTTATTTTGGCAAGGGTGGTGGATTTTTAATTACGCTTTTGTATTTTTTTGCTATTTTGCCCATTTTATTGGTTTATAGTGCTAATCTTACAACAACTTTACTTGAATTTTTAGTCAATCAGTTTAATTTCAATGCAGATCTTACTCATGCTGCTCGTTGGTGGGTAAGTTTTTTGATTGTTGGGGTTTTGGTTTTGATTTCTATTCTTGGTGAAAATGTTGTAACAAAAGCAATGAGTTTTCTTGTTTTTCCTTTTATTATATTTTTATTTATTTTTTCATTGCTTTTAATTCCACAATGGAATTCATCATTATTTACAAATGTTGATTTTTCTGTAATCTCAACAAGTAATTTTTGGGTTACTTTATGGCTTGTTGTTCCTGTGATGGTGTTTAGTTTTAATCACTCTCCTATTATTTCTTCGCTTGCTTGTTATTGTAAAAAAGAATATGGTGATTATGCTGAACCTCGTGCTAGAAAAATTATTTCTTTGGCAATTATTCTTATGGTTTTTGTTGTAATGTTTTTTGTTTTTTCTTGTGCTTTAACTTTTACACCAGAAGATTTTGCATCAGCAAAAGAACAAAATATCAATATTCTTACCTTTATAGCAAATAAATTTCCTGAAGTTTCTTTGCTGACTTATGTTGGGCCTATTGTTGCACTTGTGGCCATTAGTAAAAGTTTCTTAGGACATTATCTTGGTTCTCAAGAAGGCTTAAATGGCATTTTATATAAAGCAAGTAATGGTAAAATTCAAGGTAAATTCGCTCAAACTTTAACAGCGATCATTACCTTTGCTATCGCTTGGCTTGTTGCGTATAAAAATCCAAGTGTTATAGGAATTATTGAGGCTATTGGTGGTCCTGTTTTGGCTATTTTGCTTTTCTTGATGCCACTTTATTGTATTTATCGTTTTGATATTTTGGCAAGATTTCGTAATAAATTTTTAGATCTTTTTATTTTGGTAATGGGAATAGTTGCAATTTCTGCTGCAATTCACAATCTTTTATAAATTAAGGATAAAAAATGAGTAATTTAAGCATTTTTAAAATAGGTGTCGGTCCTTCTTCTTCTCATACTTTAGGGCCTATGCTTGCCGGAAATTTATTCTGTAAAAAAGTTGCTAAAAAGCTTGATGAAATTGATAGAGTTGAAGTCACTCTCTATGGTTCTTTGTCATTAACAGGTAAAGGACACTTGAGTGATAAGGCTGTAATTTGGGGGTTAAATGGCCTAGAAGCTAAAAATTTAAGCGCGGCAATACAAGATGAAGTAAATAAAAATGCTATTGAAAATGCTCAAATTGATTTTTGTGGAGAAAAAAAACTTTGTTTTAATTATGAAAAAGATTTGATATTTTCCAAAGATTTTCTACCTTTGCATGAGAATGGTATGAAAATTAAAGCTTATGATTGCAAAGGTGGGTTAGTTGATGAAGAAACTTATTATTCTGTAGGTGGAGGCTTTGTTTTAACAGCTGCACAATTAGAAAAAAAAGGCAAAAATTCCAACCAAAACAAAAAGAAAAAACTAGATATAGAGCTTAACAATGCAAAAGAAGCTTTAGAGCTTTGTGATAAAAGAGATTGGGATTTAGCAGAGCTTTCTTATCGTTATGAATTGCAATTTCACACTAAAGAGGAAATTCGTGCTTATTGTCTTGAAATTTGGGAAGTAATGCAAGAAGTGTATTATAATGGTACACATCCAAATGAAGATTATTTGCCTGGAAAACTTCATTTAAAACGTAGAGCTAAAGGGCTTAAAGAAAGAGTGGCGATGACAACTGATCCTATGGGCATTATCGATTTTATTTCTTTATATGCTATTGCGATTGCTGAAGAAAATGCTAGCGGAGCAAAGGTTGTAACCGCGCCAACAAATGGAGCATGTGCTGTTATCCCTGCTGTTATGCTTTATCTTAAAAATCATACTATAGGTTTTAGTGATGAAAAGGCTATAGAGTTTTTATTAACAGCAATGCTTATAGGTTCTTTTTATAAGAAAAATGCAAGTATTAGCGGAGCAGAAGCAGGCTGTCAAGCAGAAATTGGTAGTGCTAGTTCTATGGCAGCTGCAGCTATGGCAACAGTTTTAGGAGCCAATGCTTTTAAAGCATGTAACGCTGCTGAAATGGCAATGGAACATCATCTAGGTTTAACTTGCGATCCAGTTGCAGGACTTGTGCAAATTCCTTGTATAGAAAGAAATGCCTTTGGAGCTATTAAAGCCATAAGTGCTGCTAGAATGGCAATGACACGTAAATCTACTCCTATGGTAAGCCTTGATGAGGTTATAGAAACCATGTACGAAACAGGAAAAGATATGAATTATAAATACAAAGAAACTTCCTTAGGTGGTCTTGCTACAAATTTAAAAACAGTATGCTAAAGTGTTTTTACACTTTAGTGTATTTTTTCATCCTTTGACTTAAAAATTCTTTCATTTCTTCTTTGGAAAAACTTTTAAGAATACGAATTTGCTTAAAAAGCAAGCCAAGATTGATTGCTCCCATCACTAAAAGCAATAAGCAAATCATTAAAAAAACAAGATCTATGGCTCCAAATTCATTAATCATAGCCAAACTTGCAAAAAATACACTCGCTAATAATAAAAAAAATAAAAGCAATATTTGTTTTAATTTTGCCTCATTAAAATTATCACAATTTTGAGTGAAATTTCTAAAAAGTATGATCTTTTTACCCAAATTTGAAACTAAAATTTCATCATTTTCTTTAAATAAGCTTTCTTTTAAACTTTTATAAAAAAAGATTTCATTGTTTAAATTTAGAGCATCTTTGTAGCTTGATAAGGTGTAGTCTTTGTAAAAAAAGGATTTTAATTCATTTTTCTTTTCTATTTTAAATAATCTTAAATCATTTCTTGCATAAAAAAATCCACTAAAGTTCATAAATGCCATAAGTATCACTCCCTAAAAAATTCCTATAAAGTGGCTTGAAATTTAAAGGTATTGTAACATTTTTTTTATCATTTAAACTTGAACTTTGGAAAATCAAAAACATATCTATTTCATCTTTAAAGATTTTGAGAAAATTTTCCCCACCCTCATACATTAAAAATTTAGCCTCACTTGGAATTTGGGTATAAATTTGGCGGTTTGGAACTTTAAATAAAGGGATATTTTTATCAAAATTATCTATATTTTGACGGCTTAAGATACAAAGATTAGGCGCTTTTGCTTTGCAAAGTCTAGCATCTAATATAGGGCGATCTTTTCTTATGGTTTCTCCACCGACTACAAGCAAATCAATCACCGCTCTAATTTTATGTGCATAAGTGCGACTTAGATCATTGCTTACGATTTTGCCAAGAGGCGAGCCATTCATAGAAAGGGCTAATTTAAAAAGTTTAAATTGCCTTTTTTGCCATTTTAAAAAAGGTTTTAAAAGTTTTTTTCCTTCTTCTTTAAGTATGTCAAATTCAACCTCTACACCTTGTTTTTTTAAAAATTCAGCCCCACCACTTGCGATTTTATTTTCATCTTTAACGCTGATGAAAATTTTTTTAAAACCTAGCTCGCTAAAGAGTTTTGCACAAGGAGGTGTTTTTCCTTGATGAGAGCAAGGCTCAAGCGTTATAAAAGCTATGCTATCTTTAAATACACCTTGATGGTTTTTGCAAATGAAATGATGTAAAGCGTTTGCTTCTTTGGGCAATGAAATTTCAGGTCTTAAGCTTTTAAAAGCATGAGCTATGGCATTAAGTTCTGCATGAGCTAATCCAGCTTTTTCATGAGCTTTTATGGCTAAAATTTTTCCATTTTTATCTAAGATTACACAGCCTACAGCCGGATTTGGATAGGTTAAAAACTGATATTTCCAAGCCTCATTTAAGGCTAAAATCATATAAAATTCTTTCATTTGCCTACCTTGTATTTTAAAATTTGACATATTTTTAAAATTTTATATTTTTGTTTTAAGATAATAAATTCTAAATTTTCCATTTGTATTTCTTATTTTTAATTATATTAGCCATAGTTT
Organism: Campylobacter sp. US25a; assembly: GCF_004379075.1. Classification (NCBI taxonomy): domain Bacteria; kingdom Pseudomonadati; phylum Campylobacterota; class Epsilonproteobacteria; order Campylobacterales; family Campylobacteraceae; genus Campylobacter; species Campylobacter sp. US25a. Next base: position 68,680 of record NZ_RYYM01000005.1, on the reverse strand, counting down.
TTCTAAGTTTTTTAGGATATAACAAAAATAGTAAGACTGAAGTATTATTTTTCATTTGTAGTATCCTTTATAATTTCAGGAATGATATAAGCTTGATAAACTAGAAAGTTTTGGTGGCCGGGAGAAAGGGATTCGAACCCCTGGAGGTGTGACCCTCAACGGTTTTCAAGACCGCCGCTTTCGACCACTCAGCCATCTCCCGATAAAGTAAAGTTTTGCCTTTTGGAGGCGACATCCGGATTCGAACCGGAGATCAAGGCTTTGCAGGCCCATGCCTTACCGCTTGGCTATGTCGCCCTGATAATGTTGAAAAAGTGGTGCCCGAGGCCGGACTTGAACCGGCACGGAAGAAAAATTCCGAGGGATTTTAAGTCCCTTGTGTCTACCAATTCCACCACCCGGGCGGGTGATTATGGAGCGGGAAACGAGATTCGAACTCGCGACCCCAACCTTGGCAAGGTTGTGCTCTACCCCTGAGCTATTCCCGCATAAATTTCTGAAAGAATTGAAGATAAAAGTATAGCAAAATAAACTTAAAAGGAGTTTATTTTGCCTTAAGTTATTTGCAAATAAATAAAGCTTTTGCACTTAAAATTTGTTCTTTTTCGCTGATAATTGGAGATGAAAGTTCTATATTATCAGATTTCGCATTTAGCATTCTAGGTGCGATATTAGCATTTGTATTTACTTGTAAATTTTTCAATACACAAGTTTTATTAAGATCTAAAGAGTAAGTTTTTTCATATTCGTATGATGTTTTTAAAAGCTCTTTGTAGAGATTTTCTTTGTTGTTGTTTAGTGTATCTTTTGAAAATTTTGTTTGTATGGCTGGTGTTGAAACGCTGATGAAATAATTTTTAGCTATGATAGAATTGATATCATTTAAAAGCCTGTTAAAATCTGCAAGTTGGTTTTCTTTAAATTCACATTCTAAATTCGCATCAAATCTTTGACCTTTTGGAGTTTGTATACCATCTTTATAGGAAAAATTAGGTTCTAAAGAAAAACTTCCTCCGCTACAAAAATTTTCTTTTTTTGAGCGTTCTAAAATTTGATTGAAAGTATTTGTGATTTCGGCTTTTTCACTATTGTCTAATGTGATTTTTGAACTTAAATTTTCATTTGCCCAAAAATTAATATTTGCATATAAAATATCGGGTTTTAGTGTATTGCTTACTTCTATATTTCTTGAAAAATATAAATCATGATTAGAGTCTTTTTTGCCTAAAAATTCTACATTAAAAACTACTCCCGCAACAAAAAGTAATAAACATAAAAAACCTACGCCTAAACCTTTAAAAAAAGCTAACATTTAATATCCTTATATAATTTAATTTTTAAAATTAATATCCTTTTTTAAAAAATTTTATAGGATTTTTGCATTTTTTACACTTAAATTTGGCATTATCGCTCTGAATTTTTTTATGAATTCCAAAAGGTACATCATGCATTTGTCCTATACAATCACAAGTATAAAAATAAATAACTGCTTCATCTTCATCTCCATCTTTTATTTCTTCAAAGCTTATATCAGCTCCATCTTCAGAGCTTAAAGCTCCTATTCTCCATTGTTCTACTTTCATATCTTCATAAAGTATATGTTCTAAAAGCCATTTTTTTACCATGGTATAAAGTTTTTCTTTTAAATCATTTGTAGTTTTTATGTTTTGAATGATTTCTACCATAGATTGAATAATTTCTTTGTGAATTCTACGATGTCTTTCAAAATCAGGATATCTAATAAATATCATGTATTTTTCTTCATCGTTAAAATGGTATTTCATGTAGTTAAAAAAATCTGTAAGTAAAATTTTAATTTCATTTCTATTTACAGGTTTATCAAAGATATGCTCAACTTTGGCTGCTAATTCAAATAGTTTTTTATGTTGATCATCAATTTTTCCATTTCGGACACTATAGCTTTTATCCCATTTTGGAAGCAAATTTTATCCTTTGTAAGTTTTCTCTTCGCTTTTGACAAAAATCAAAAGTTTGTGACATTTTTTACATTTCATAACTTTACCATCATTCATTACACTTACATGGTCTTTAAAAGTTAATCTATGGTTTATTTGACATGGGCAAGAATAAATAAATTCAAAATTTTCTTCATACATCATAATTTGTTCTTGAATCTGTTCTCGGTTAATTGGAGCTCGTGTTTTTTCTTGATCTTTTATTAAATTCTCATTAATCCAAGTAACTATCATTACATCATGGCTTAGTATATGCTTAGATAGCCAGTTTGACATAATTGAATATAATTTTTCTTTAAGGTCGTTTGTAGTTTTTATATTCTGTATTAGTTGAGACATTTCATAGATAATATTTTTATGCATTTGTTTGTGTTCATAAAGACGCGGATACTGAATGCTTTGCATAAATTCTTCTTCGTCATGAAAATGTTCCTTCATATAAGTAAAGAGTTCAATTAAAATTTCTTTTAATTCATCTCGTTTAACAAATTTAAAAACAGCATTTTCAACTTGTGCTGCCAGCTCAAAAAGTCTTTTATGCTGAGTATCGATTTTTTGATTATTGATGTTATAGCGCTCATCCCAAATAGGGATTAGTCTTTGACCATCCATTTTTCCAATCCTTGGAATTCATTTAAATCATATGGTAAAATTATATCAAAAATTTTGATTTTATAAAACATTTTTAATGGTAAAAAATATAATAAATTATATGCTTACAAAAGTTTTAAAATTTTTTGTTATACTCTCATTTATGCAAAAAAAAGAGCTTGAAAAACTACAAGAAAATTTACTTCTTTGGTATGAAAAAAATGGACGCAAAACTCTACCTTGGCGTAATTTACAAAGTCAAAATTGTGATGAAAGTTTAAAGCATATTGATAGAGCCTATGGGGTTTATATCAGCGAAATTATGCTTCAGCAAACTCAAGTTAAATCAGTTTTAGAAAGGTTTTATTTCCCCTTTTTGCAAAAATTTCCTACTTTAGAAAGTTTGGCTAATGCTAATGAAGATGAGCTTTTAAAGGCTTGGCAAGGGCTTGGCTACTACACTCGTGCTAGAAATTTAAAAAAGGCAGCCTTAGAATGCATGGATAAGTTTGAAGCTAAATTACCCAAAGAAGTTGAGGATCTAAAAAAATTAAGCGGTATAGGAGCTTATACAGCAGGCGCTATAGCTTGTTTTGGCTATGATCAAAAAGTTTCTTTTGTTGATGGTAATATACGCCGTGTGTTTTCTCGTCTTTTTGCTTTAGAAAATCCTAGTATGAAAGAACTTGAAAAAAGAGCTAAAGAGCTTTTAAATTTAAATCATGCCTTTGATCATAACCAAGCTTTGCTTGATATAGGGGCTTTGGTTTGTGTGAGTAAAAATGCAAAGTGTGGAATTTGTCCTTTGTATGATTTTTGTCAAGGTAAATTTAATACAGAGCTTTATCCAAGAGTTAAAAAAATACTTTATGAGAGTTTAAATTTAAATCTTTTTTTGTTTGAATTTAATAAAAAATTTGCGATACAGAAAAGCCAAGATAAGCTTTATAAGGGTATGTATAATTTTCCTTTTTTTAAAGAAGGAGAGTATAAACTTTCTAAAGATATGAGTTTTATAGGGGAGTTTAAGCACGGCTATACTAAGTATAAACTTCATATCAAGGTTTATCATCAAATTTTAAACAATGAAAATAAAAATTATGAATTTAAAACCTTAAAAGAGTTAGAAAGTACCGCGCTTTCGGCACTTTCTTTAAAAGCGTTAAAATTAATTAAGCTCTGATTTTTTAGGCAAGCATAAAGTAGCTATAAGCATGATGATTGTAAAAATAGCTATATATATAAAAAAGCCATTTTCTATACCTGCATTTTTAAATTGTAAAGCAACCCAAGGAGCAGATCCTCCAAAAACAGCATTTGAAATAGCATAACCTAAACCTGTCCCTAAAGCTCTTACATGTTCAGGAAAAAGTTTTGCTTTAAAAATCCCAGCAACTGAAGTATAAAAACTTAAAATAACAAACAATAATACCACCAACATAAATGTCAAAGAAGGATTATTTTGTGCGTTATTGGCTATAAGTGAAAAAATAGGATAAATTCCTACCAATGCCAAAATACAAAATACAATTAAAGATCGTTTGTGACCTATTTTATCTCCTATATATCCAAAAAGAGGTTGAATGATCATTAGTATAAATAAAGCACCTAAGAAAAGATTATTAACAAGCATTTTATCCATACCCGTATTTTCCATAAAAGTTTTAGTATAAGTTGTAATGGTGTAAAAAGCTAAAGAACCTCCAGAGGTAACCCCAAGTACCATTAAAAAAGGTTTCCAAGATTTGCATAATGCCTTTAAAGTACCACGATCTTCATGCTGGTGAAGTTTTGTAGCACTTTCATTCATCATTTTTCTTACAAAAAGCGAGCCTAGTGCTAAAATTCCGCCTATTACAAAAAGTATTCTCCAAGCATAATCTTTCATATCATCAATGCTAAAAAATAAAAACATTATACTAATGCTTGCAACGGCCAAAAGTTGACCACCTATTAGGGTTACATACTGAAAAGATGAGTAAAAACCGCGTTTTCCTTCCGTAGCAAGTTCTGAAAGATAAGTAGCTGCTATGCCATACTCCCCGCCTACACTAAGACCTTGAATAAGTCTTGCTATTAAAAGCAAGATAATAGCAAGATCGCCCACTGTATCTTTGCTTGGTAAGGCTGCTATCATAAAAGAGCCTAAAGCCATTAAAACCACTGATATAACCATAGATTTTTTACGACCTACTTTATCAGCTAAAGAGCCAAAAAGCCAAGAGCCTATAGGACGCATAAAAAATCCTGCTGCAAAAACCCCAAAGGCATTGATTTGCTGGATAACAGGATTATCTGAAGTTGAAAAAGTATGAGCAAAATAAGTTGCTGTAAAAGCATAGATATAAAAATCAAACCACTCTACTAAATTTCCGCTACTTGCAGCAATAATAGAGCGAATTTTTTTCGTGCGAGTAAGCTCTTGCATAAACCCTTCCTTAATTTTAGATTTTTATTTAAGTATAGTGTGATTTTTGTTTAATATATTTAAAAATAAAGAAGAGAAATAAAAAAGATAAAAATATCGATAAAAATGTTACATATTTTAATAAATTTCATAAATTTTGGTAAAATGTTTACTCTAGGAAATATAATGAAATTTAAAAAAATATATATAGAATTAAGCGATATTTGTGGTTTAAAATGTGATTTTTGTCCTTCTCAAAAAGGAATTCGCGGGGTAATGAGTGAAGAAAAATTTCAAAACTTAGCTTATGAAATTTCTAATAAAGCTGAGCTTTTTACCTTTCATCTTTTGGGTGATCCTTTGCTTTTACCTAATTTGGAAAATTATCTAAAAATCGCAAAAGGTGAAGCTATGAAACTTGAAATCACTACAAGTGGCTTTTATCTAAATTCTAAAAATCAAGCTTTATTGTTAGGGTATGAGAATATCCATCAAATCAATATTTCTTTAATGTCTTTTTTAAGTCAAAGCAAAATTTCTTTAGAACAGTATTTTAAGCCTATTTTAGAACTTTGCAAAAAGCATTTAGAGCAAAAAAGCCTTTCTTTTATCAATCTAAGACTTTGGAATTTAGATGCTAATTTTAAAGCACCTAAGTCAAATTTAAAAATTTATGAGTTTTTAGCTAAAGAATTTGAAGTTAAGATCGATACAAACTTAAGTAAAAATCGCTTGCAAAGACATATTTTGCTTCATCAAAATAAACTTTTTAAATGGCCAAATTTAAAAGACAAACCCCTTTATAAAAAAGGAAAATGTCATGCTTTAAAAGAGCAAATTGGGATTTTAAGTGATGGAAGTTTAGTGCCTTGCTGTTTGGATGCTAAAGCAGATATTAACTTGGGAAATGTTTTTGAAAATAACTTTGATAAGCTTTTTAAATCACCGCGTATAAAGATGATGAAAAAAGCTTTTGAAGAAGATAAACGCATAGAAAAACTTTGTCAAACTTGTGAATTTTTTAAAGCAAGATTGGGTGATTAAAAATTGTTATTTTCTAGCTTTGTTTTAAATTCTTGAATTCTATCTATTATCTTAGGACTAAGACGTAATAATATATGTGTATCTTTGTTAAAATAAATACTTCCTGTTTTAACTGCTTTGGTATTTTTCAATAAAGCATTTGTATCTAAAAGGTTGTTTTTGGCATTAATTCCAAGAATGAGTATGTCTGGATTTTGTTTCAGTATATATTCTGCTGATATAACAGGTCTTGAAATTTGACTTTGCGGGCTTAAATTTTTAATCCCTATAAGTCTTAAAATATCAGCTATTAAAGAATTATCATTAAAGGCCATTAAAGGGTTACTAGAATAAAGATAAATCGCACTTTTATTTAGGGGTTTATCGCTTAATTTTTTTAAATTTTGGGTAAATTCTTGTTTTAAAAGCTCTGCTTCTTTTTCTTTTTTGGTGATTTGGCCTAAGGTTGTGATATTTTTTGTTATATCTTCTAAACGCTCGGCTTTTAAATTGATACTTTTGATACCAAAATTTTTAAGTCCTTCTTCTAAATTTAAAGAATAAGAGCTTAAAATCACCAAACTTGGTTTTAATGCTACTATTTTTTCAAGCGAAGGATTTGAAAAAGTGCCTACACTTGTAAGTTTTGAGGTTTGATCTTTAGGATAGATATTTGAGTGTTGTAAAGTGGCAATGCCTACGATTTGATCTTCAGCCTTAAGCATAAAAAGGGTTTCTATGCTTGCAGGATCAAGCACTACAAGGCGTTCTTTTGCATTTAGTGTGATTAAAAACAAACTCATAATAATTAAAATTTTTTTCATTTTTTCTCCTTTAAAGCTAAAATATAAGGTTTAGAATTTTTATAAATAATCTCGCAGTTTAAATCATAAATTTCTTTTAAAATTTCTTGAGTAAAAAGCTCTTTGCTCGTTCCAAAATACTTTATCTCCCCTTCTTTTAAAAAAAGGATTTTATCGCAGAACATAGAAGCTAAATTTAAATCATGCAAGATAGAAACAACGGCTATATTTTTTTCTTTAACTAGTTTTTCGCAAAGAGTTAAAAGCTCTATAGCATAGTTTAAATCAAGGGCTGAAGTGGGTTCATCTAAAAAAAGAATTTTTGGCTTTTTAAGCAAAGCTCTTGCCAAAAGCATTCTTTGAAATTCACCCCCACTTAAAGAAAGTATGCTTCTTTCTAGAAAATTTTCAAGTCTTAAATCCTTAGCAAATTCTTTAATTTCTAAAATATCTTCTTTAGAATAAGAACTAAAAGCGTGTTTTAAATTTGCATATTTGCTCATTAAAAGCACATCGATGACTTTTAAAGGGGTGTTTAATTCTGATTTTTGAGGCACAAAGCCGCAAATTTTGGCAAATTCTTTAAGAGAAAAATCTTTGATATTTGTATTAAAAAGACTTATCTCTCCTTTATTTGGACTTAAATTTTTAAGTATAAGTTTTAAAAGAGTGCTTTTGCCCGAGCCATTTGGCCCTAAAATTCCTATAAAAGCCTGATTTTTAAGTTCTAAATGAATGTTTTTTAGTAAATCTTTTTGGTGATAAGCAAAGCTTAAATCTTGTATTTTTAGCATTATAAAAATCTCCTAGCGCTTAAAGCCAAGTATAAAAAAATAGGAGCTCCAAAAAATGCAGTTAGGATTCCAATCGGAATTTGCACAGGGGCTAAAAGAGTTCTTGCTAAAGTATCACAAATAAGTAAAAATAATCCTCCAAATGCTGTACATAAAGGGATAACTAAGGCATTATCATAATTTTTAAGCAAAAGTCTTATGGTATGAGGAATGATGAGCCCAACAAAGCCTATAAGTCCGCTAAAAGCAACCGCAAAAGATACAGCCAAGGATGAAACAATGAGTAAATTTATCTTTAATTTTTGAGCATTTACCCCTAGATTTCTAGCTTCATCATCTCCGCTTAAAAGTATGTTTAATTCGTTTTTATGAGCGTAAAAATAAAACAAACAAAAAATTAAAGGCAAGATTAAAATTCCCACACGAAACCAAGAAGCATTGCCTATATTTCCCATAAGCCAAGCGACTATTTTAAAAGAATCCTCGCCTATAAGATAGGTGAAAAAAGAAGTAAAAGCTCCTAAAAAAGATGAAGCTGCTATGCCGATAATGAGTAAAGTTGCTATAGAAGCTTTAGAAGAAATTTTAAAAACTCCTAGGGCAAAAAAGGCAGAGCAAACAAAACCTAAAATTCCATAATAATAATCATTCAATTTTAACAAATACGCCAAAACCGCTCCAAAGGTTGCTGCAGAAGCTATACCTATAATATAAGGATCGGCTATAGGATTTGAAAATACATTTTGAGTGATAGCCCCACTACTAGCTAAAAGCATACCGATTAAAATCGCCATTATAATGCGTGGCAAGCGTCCATCTATGATGATTTGTCTTAAAATTTCATCTTGGCTAAAGATATATGAAAAAAGTTCTTTTGGGTTTAAATTCTCATCTCCTAAGCAAAGTGCTGTAAAAGAAGCGATTATATAAGCTACAAAAAGCCCTATAATCACTAAAATTTTAGAATGCGTATTTAAATTCAACATAGTAGTTTCTGCCATTCCCAACTAGGTATTGATCATTTATACTGTCTTGGTATGTGTAGTATCTTTTATCGAAAAGATTGCGAATTCCTGCTAAAATTTGTAATTTTTTATAATTATATTTCATACCAATATCTGTTAAAAAATAATCCCTTATCCAAGAATTTTTAGACATTTTTCCTGTATTTTCATCTATAGTTCCACCATCTTTTGCTCTAGAAAAATAGGTTAAATCAATAAAATTTGAGAAATTTTTATTCCAAGCGTATTCGAGCCCAGCTGTGGCTTTGATTTTTGAAACATAAGGAATTCTCATGCCGTCATTAACACCTTTAGAAATTTTAGCATCAAGATAAGTTAGACTTTCTCTAAGGATTAAATCATCATCTAAAAAATTTTGACTCAGACTTAATTCTACTCCTAAACGGCGAGTTTGATCTATATTATAATATTGCCAAAATCCTCCACCTGTTGCGTGAGGGTTTCCAAGATAAGAAATTTCATCTTTGCTTAGGGTGTAAAATAAAGTTAGATTAAAGCCGTAAAAATCCCACCAAAAATCATCAATTCCTAGTTCAAAAGTATCAAAGATCTCAGGATTTAAATTTGCAGAATAATACTTTTGAGTTTTTTGATCCTTATTGACAAATTGTGCTGGACTTGGAGAGACAAAACCTCTTTCGTATTTGATATAAAGGTTTCCTGTGTCTGAGTATTTAAAATTTGGAGTGATTTCAAAGGCGAAGTTATGACTTGTATCATCGGTTGAAAAAAGCTCTGGAGTGCTTGGTCTAGGAACGCTTGATATAATCATATTGCTAGTGTAATTTCTATTTGTGTCATAAAGACTATATTCATATCTTGCTCCACCTGAAATACTAAAAATATCATTAAATTCATGAGAATCAAGAGCGAAAATAGAATGGCTTTGTTTATCCATATCCATAAGCGTTGTCATGGTGTGACTCATTTGAAAACTAGGACTATTTACATCATAATGAATAATACTTGTTCTTTTTGCATCATGGTTTGCAAATTCATAACCAAAAATAAAATAAGAATTATTTGCATAATTTAGTTTGTTTTTTAAACTTATCCCTGTAAGCGTGTCTTCAAAACCACTTCCATTTTGATATACAGGGACGCTTAGCCCCATAGAGCTCATTTCAGAAACATCTTTTAGATAGTTGATCTTTTGATTTTGCCAAAAAGCTTCTAGGTTAAATTCCCATATATCATCAAAATAGTAATGATAATCCAAAGAAATTTCAGGGCGATTGATTTGTGTGATATTGTCACTATTGCCTTTTTGAGTTGGATCGCTTTGAGCTTGTGCTTTTGTTAGATAGCCACTGCTGGTATTTTTGCTTTTAAAATAATTATACCCCAAAGTTAAATCGCTATTATCATTGATATCAATATAGGTTTTTGTGTTGATAAAATAACCTTTTTCATTATAACCTTCTTGATATCCATCAAGGTTAAAACTTTGTATATCAAAGCTAAAAGCTAAATTTTCATTTATTTGTTTGGCGCCATTGATACCTAAATTTCCACCTATTCCACCATGATCATAAGCACTGCTTTTTAAATTTATAGCAAAAGCATCTGATTTTTGTTTTTTTGTAATGATATTAATCACGCCCCCTCTAGTACCACTTCCATAAAGCACAGATCCACCCCCAGGTATGATTTCTATGCGTTCTACATTATCTAAATTGATACTATCTAGCGGGGTTACACCATGGGAATTATCAAGAACATTAATAGCACGTCCATCGATCATAACTTTTACAGCTATATTGGATTTATCTCCTTGTCCACGCATATCTATATTGCGTCCAAGTCCAAAATTTACAAAGCTAATACCCGAAATTCTTTCTAAGGCTTGTTCTAAGGAAACATAACCTTTATTTTGCAGATCTTTGCCTTCTATGCTGATTACATTGCGTAAATTTGAGTCCGCATCTTGCTCAAAACCTGTTGCACTAACAACAACTTTTTGTAGATTGATGGCTTCATTTGATTCTTGTGCATTTAAATTAGTTATTAGTAATAATGCAAATAAAGATAATTTAAAAGCTTTTTTATTTGGGTGCAAATTTTACTCCTTAAATAAAATAAATAATGATAATTTATATCATAATAATTTAGAACGAAATTTATCCTTTATTAACTTAATTTAGTATAAATTTTTGTTAAAATAGATAATTTTTATATTTTAAGTTATTTTTAATTTGATAATTGATACCATTTTTTTTAATATTTTATTTTAAAATCAAGAAAGGATAAAAATGAATTTTGAAAGCATTATTTCTCATATGAATGATCATCATAAATCAAATTTAGTTGATCTTTGTAAAAAATTTGGTGGTATTGAGCAAGTGCAAGATGTTTTTCTAAAAAGTGTTGATTTTAATGGCTTAGATCTTGTTTACAATGATAAAGAAAATTTACGAGTGGAATTTCCTAAAAAAGCCGATGAAAACACGATTAAAGATACTATAATATCCCTTTGCATGAGTGCAAAGAGCGAGCAAAATTTTAGTAGCGTAGAAAAAGAATTAAATGAATTTATGCTAAGTTTTAATTCTGTAGCTTTGGCAACTTTAAATGCAAATGGAGAAGTTGTTTGCTCGTATGCACCTTTTGTAAGTACACAATGGGGAAATTATATTTATATAAGTGAAGTAAGCGAACATTTTAACAACATCAAAGTAAATCCAAACAATATAGAAATAATGTTTTTAGAGGATGAGAGTAAAGCTGCTTCTGTGATACTTCGCAAAAGATTGCGCTATAGAGTAAATGCAAGCTTTTTAGAGAGAGGTGAAAGATTTGATCAAATTTATGATGAGTTTGAAAAACAAACCGGAGGAGAAGGAGGCATTAAAACTATACGCAAGATGCTTGATTTTCATCTAGTAAAGCTTGAATTTAAAAAAGGACGCTTTGTAAAAGGTTTTGGTCAAGCTTATGATATAGAAAATGGAAATGTTTCACATGTAGGTGCTAGTGGAAATCCACATAAATTCCCACATAAGCATTAATTTATATAAAATCTTATAAATTTTGTTCTTGTAAAGCTTGGGCTTGATGATGAGTGATTAAAGGTTCTATGATTTCATCAAAAAGCCCATCTTGCATAATGGCATCTAAGCGATATAAAGTAAGATTTATTCTATGATCACTGATACGATTTTGTGGAAAATTGTAAGTGCGAATGCGTTCGCTTCTATCTCCGCTTCCTACTTGTGATTTTCTTGCTTCACTTTCTTTTGCTAGTCTTTCACTTTCTTGCATTTCATAAAGCCTTGCTTTTAGGACTTTCATCGCACTTTCTTTATTTTTGTGTTGGCTTTTTCCATCTTGATTGACTACAACTATACCTGTAGGGATATGAGTGATACGAACAGCCGAATCAGTAGTATTTACACTTTGTCCACCATGTCCTGAAGATCGCATAACATCAACTTTAAGATCGTTTGGATTGATTTCAATTTCTATATCATCAACTTCTGGCATTACTGCCACGGTGATAGCAGAAGTATGCACGCGTCCTTGGGATTCTGTTTGAGGAACTCTTTGAACACGGTGCGTTCCACCTTCATATTTAAGTCTTGAATAAGCTCCTGTTCCTTTAACAAGCATGATGATTTCTTTAAATCCACCTACACTTCCTTCGCTAGAACTTACAATCTCAAGTTTATAGCCGCGATTTTCAGCATATCTTGCATAAGCTTTTACAAGATCTCCTACAAATAAAGATGCCTCATCGCCACCTGTGCCTGCACGAATTTCAAGAAAAATATTTCTTTCATCATTGGGATCTTTAGGAAGAAGTAAAATTTTAATCTCTTCTTCAAGTTTTGGTTTTAATTCTTCTAAAGTTTTTAGTTCTTCTTTTGCAAGTTCCCCAAGTTCTGGATCGTTTAGCAAAGCTTTATTTTCTTCTATATTGTCTAAAGTTTTTAAATACTCTTTAGCTTTTAAAACGATAGGTTCTAAATTTTTTTGTTCTTTAGAGAGTGTAGTCATTTTACTGATATCGTTGAGTATATCAGAACTGCTAAGAAGAGAATTTAACTCTTCAAAGCGTTTTAAAAAAGGATCTAGTTTACTAGCTAACATTAAAAACTATATAGAAAATTATGCGATTTTATTTACTAAAAGGGCTAAGCGGCTTACACGGCGAGAAGCAGTTTGTTTTTTAATGAAACCGCGACTTACCATAGCATGAATGCTTTTATTAGCTACTTTTAAAGCTTCATTAGCAGCATTTTTATCTCCATTTGCTGCAGCTTCTCTTACGGCTTTAGTTATATTTTTAAGTCTTGTTCTATAGAATCTATTTCTTTCTGTTTTTTTAATAGTTTGTCTTGCTCTTTTTTCAGCAGATTTATGGTTTGCCATTTATATTTTCCTTTTTTGAAATTAAAGACTAAATTATATAAGAATAAAATTTAAAATTTAATTAATTTAAGCAAAATTTCAAAATAAATCTTTTAAATTTATATCCCAAAAAACTAAATTAAATTTAAGTAAAAATCCATAAATTACCGCACTTAAAAGTCCAGCAAACAATCCTGCTAGCATATCATCAAGCATTACACCTAGTCCGCCTTTGACTTTTTTATCTATCTTGCCAATAATAGAAGGTTTTGTAATGTCAAAGAGTCTAAATAAAACAAAAGCCAAAATAAAATTGACTATTGAGTTTTCGACACTTGCTGCAATAGCACAAGCAAGAAAAACCCCAGCAACTTCATCGATAACTATGTGTTTGTCATCGTGAATTCCTGTTTTTTTTTCATAATCATCTATAACACGAATACTTGCAACAAAAATTAAAATGCTTAGTAAAAACAAAGTATTAATCCCAAGATATTTAAGTATAAAAAAAGCAGGTATTAAAGCAGCGATAGTACCAAAAGTCCCACTTGCCTTTTTTATAGAACCTGAATAAAAAAAAGTTAAAAATAATTTTTGCATTTTGTTACACCATATAAGACATTTGATGAATTTCTAAAAGTTTTTGATAAAATTCTTCATCATTTTTGTATTCTAAAATTCCATCAGTTGGAAAAAGCTCATTATAAATTTTTTGCATATTTTTTAATCTATTTGGAAAAAGAGAAGTTAAGATAACACTAGATACTTCCTTGCGCATGAAAATTGCTGGAGGAATGATACCCGCTCTTAACAAATCTTTTAAAGACTGAGAATTATAGTGCAAATGGTGATGACAACCATGAGGGCAAGATCTTGTGCTAACAATCATGCGACATTGATCGCAAAATACAAATTCAGGCAAAACAATCACTTCTATGCCATAATCCTTGGAAAAATCATCAAGTATGGTTTTTGGTTGATTATCATCATAAAACATTCCAAGTCCTGTATGATTTTGTCCTACTACTAGTTTGGTACAACCTAGACTTTTTGCGATAATGCTTTCTAAGCCAGGATTTAAATGGGCGTGAAAAATATTAATATTTTTTAATGGAAAAATGAAAATTCTATCCGGTGGAAGATAGTTTTGAATAAATTTTTTCAAATAAGCTTCTTTAAGTTCGAATTCAAACCCATTTGCATCAAAAGATTCTACAAGAAAAACTACAACTAAATCTGCTTTATCAATAGTCCAACGAAACATTCTTTCATGGGCACGATGCAAAGGATCAAAACTTGAAACTATAGCGGTAATTTTTTGTGCATTAAGATTGTTTTTGATTTGTTGAAAATTTTCTTTTATTTTTTTAATTTGAGAATTATAAATTTCTATTTTTCCACTTATGCAAGTTGTCCCCATATCTTCTAAAGAGCAAGTGTTAGGACTGAAAATATCAGAAAAATTTTTATTATTTTTAAATTGGCTTTTAAAATCTATATGTCCTACTACTTTTTCATCTAGTATTAGATCGATTCTATCGCCAGATTTTATATCATTTACTGCTTCTTCAGCATTTTTTGGTGCAAAGCTTAAGGGATAGGGAAAACTTTCTCCTTTAAATTTTCTTGATTTAATGATTTCATTGACTTCTTTTTCATTCATTAAATGAGTGCAAGTACCTAATAAACCTTCTTTAATAAGTGATAAGATGCCAAATTGATTTTGATCTATGGTAATGTTTTTATTTTTTCTTGCTGATTTCATATTTCTTCCTTTTTTCCCATAAAGATTTACGTGAAATGCCTAATTTTTTTGAAAGATCAGTATCAGGAAATATATTTTGGTAGTTTATAATAACATATTTTACATACTCATCTATGGTTAAAATTTCATTGCTATCGATATTTTTTTCATTATCATTTAAATTAATACAGTTTATTTTTAAATCATCTGTATTTGAATTGGTATGCAAAATAACATTTTTGTTTTGTATAAAATCTAGGAGTTTTTCCTTTTCTGTTGCTTTTAATGCTTGAAAATTACTTAAAAATAAAAGATTGTTTTCTGTGGGAAGTTTCATAACTTTTTCAACTGAATTTGTAGATGTTAAATCAATAAAAGAAAGAGTAATGTCACATTCATTTGCATAATTAAAAACAAAAGCATCAGCACTGCTTTGCTTGTTGGATTTTAATATCAATGGAAGTTTTAATTTTTTATAATTATACTCTGGAATTTTGATTGTTTCTAATCTTGATTTGATGTAGCTTTGATAAGCTTTATTAAGGATTGAAAGTTTTCTAAAATCTTGATAATGCTTTATTTTTCTAATCAGCTCTTCTATCATAAAGGGTTTTTGAATGTAATCACTAGCACCTAATTTCAAAGGATTTGAAACTGTATCTGTACTTATATAAGAAATAAGCAAAATAATAATACTATGTTTAAACTGACCTACGGCTTTTAGAAAATTATTAGTATTTGTAGAAAGCAGTACAATATCATAGTATTTTTCACCATTATATTCATCAAACGAGTTGATAATTTCACAGCTATATCCAGCATCACTTAGTTTAATGCTAATGCTTTGCGCTAGATAAATTTCATTTTCAATAATTAAAACTTTCATAATCTTGTCCAATCAAAATATTTTAAATTTACACTACTAAGCACTGCCATACCTTCTTTTCTTCCAATAAAACCCAATTTTTCCGTTGTTGTGGCTTTAACATTGATTCTAAATTCATCCAAGTCTAAAGTATGAGCTATATTGCTTTGCATAGCTTGTTTAAAGTCTTTAAGTTTAGGGCTTTGTGCCATGATGCAAATGTCTATATTAATGAGTTCAAAACCTATTTCTCTGACTTTATCATAAGCCTGTTTTAAAAGATCCATGGAGTTGGCATTTTTAAATTTCATATCAGTATCAGGATAAAGCTCTCCTATATCTCCAAGTCCTGCAGCACCTAAAATCGCATCGGTTAAAGAGTGAGCTAAAACATCTCCATCGCTGTGTGCTTTAAGCCCCATAGTAGGATGAATTTGCACTCCTGCTAAAAGCAAAGGGCGATTCTCTCCAAATTCATGCACATCAAAACCATTGCCAGTAAAAATTTCAAAGCTAGGTGTAGGCAAATCAAGCTTTTTAAGATCTTCTTTAAAGGTTAGTTTTCTTGCATTTTCTTCACCTTCAACAAACCAAATTTTTCCACCCATTGCAGCTATAGCTGTGCTATCATCTGTAAATTCTAGGTTTTGATCCAAAGCTTTTTTAAGTAATTTGGTTTTAGAAATTTGCGGGGTTTGAATGAGTTTGATTTTTTCTCTTTGTAAGGCTTCATTGTTAAAAAGCGTTGTATCTGCAACTTTTAAAGCAGGGGTAATACAATCTGCTTTATCTAAATTTTCAATCAAACGCTCAAACAAATTTTTACTCACCAATACCCTTGCTACATCGCTTACCATAACAAATTCACTATCTATGAGCTCTAAGGCTTTTTTTAAGGATTCTGCTCTGGTATCACCACCTTCTATGAATTCATAGTTTTTAGTAAATTTTTTCATATAAGCGATATTACTAGAAGTAACAACTATTTTTTTAAAAGGATAAAAAGAGCTTAAATTTTTTGTTGCATAAAGCCAAAGAGGGTCATTTCCAAGTCGTAAAAATTGTTTTTTTACCTTTGCGTCAAAACGAGTAGAATTTCCAGCTGCTAACATAATGAGGCTCATTTCACTCATTTTTTCATTCCTCTTTTTAATATTGTTGGTTTTTATAATGTTACCATATTATACACTTATAAAAAGCTAAATTTTATCATTTTATTAGTAAAATTGATTTTTTTAAAAGACAAGGAAAAAATATGAAAGAACAAATTTTAGAGAAATTAAAAACTGTAAAATATCCTGGTTTTGAAAAGGATATAGTGAGTTTTAACTTTGTAAAAGATATTAAAATTCAAGATGATGGTGTATTTATTGATATAGAAATCGTTTCAGCAAATCCTGAAGTAGCTAATGAAATTCGTAAAAATGTTACTGAAGCTTTATCGAGTTTGGCTTTAAAAAATATCGAACTTAATATCATCACTCCAAAAATTCCTGAAGAAAAAAGTAATTCAAGAAGTGGAAAAAATATCGCTCCACAAGTAAAAAATTTCATCATGGTTTCAAGTGGAAAAGGTGGTGTGGGTAAATCTACAACTACAGTAAATTTAGCAATTTCCATGGCTAAAATGGGAAAAAGAGTGGGGATTTTAGATGCAGATATTTATGGGCCAAATATTCCAAGAATGCTAGGTGAAACCAAAACTCAGCCTGAAGTAGTAGGGCAGAGATTAAAGCCTATTTTAACTCATGGTGTTTATATGATGAGTATGGGGGTTTTGATCGAAGAGGGTCAAGGGCTTATGTGGCGTGGAGCTATGATTATGAAAGCAATTGAGCAACTTTTAGCTGATGTAATTTGGCCTGAGCTTGATGTATTGTTTTTGGATATGCCTCCAGGAACAGGCGATGCGCAAATTACTTCTGCACAAAGTATTCCTATTACTGCAGGAGTTTGTGTAAGTACGCCTCAAACCGTATCTTTAGACGATAGTAAAAGAGCTTTAGATATGTTTAATAAACTTCACATTCCTATAGCGGGTGTGATTGAAAATATGAGTGGATTTTTATGTCCTGATAATGGTAAAGAGTATGATATTTTTGGCAAAGGAACAGCTGAGGATATGGCAAAAGCTTATAAAAGTGAAGTTTTAGCACAAATTCCTATAGAAATGATAGTAAGAGAAGGTGGAGATGAAGGCAAGCCTGTGAGTTTTTATCACCCTGAAAGTATGAGTTCAAAGCGTTATTTAATGGCGGCTGAAAAAATTTGGAGCTTTATAGAAAAGATTAACAATGAAGGTGGTGCGGATAATTCTGCTATACAACCTGTGATGAATGGAAAAAGTGCGTGTTCGCATTAAAAATTAAGTGGATAAGGAAAAGAAAATGATTAATACTAAAGAAGATTTTTTACTTTTAATCAAACAAATCGAGCAAAAAAGTGGCTATAAAAAACCTAAAGCTTTTGGTATAGCAAGGCTTGATAGAGGACAGCTAAATAAAAATAAAATCTTGCAAGCAAGTTTTGCTTTGATTAATTACGAGCAAAATTTTGGCTCAGCAGCAATCATGCTTGAAGCTTTTATGCAAAGGGGTGTGGAGATTGATTTTAATGCGAGCGAGTTTGTGCAAACTTTAAAATTAGAAGATATTGATTTTGCACTTTCTTGTTTTAAACCTTTTTTAGAAGAAGAGGGGCATCAAAATATCGATTTATTAAAGATTATCAAAGATAAATTTAAAGATGATGAATTTGCTTTTGTTTGTCTTTTTGAAGATAAAGAACCTTTAAGTGTAGAAAGTGTTTATCTAAAACTTTATTTGCTTTCTACTAAAAAAGTACCTTTAAGAAGTATCAATCTAAATGGAGCTTTTGGACTTTTAAGCAATGTAGCTTGGAGTGATGATAAGCCTATCGAGCTTGAGTATTTAAGAGCAAATGAAATGCGTTTAAAAATGAGCAATCAATATCCAAAAATTGATTTTGTTGATAAATTCCCAAGATTTTTAGCGCATATTATCCCTGAGGATAATACAAGAATTTTAGAAAGTTCTAAAGTAAGAATGGGTGCATCTTTAGCAGCAGGAACAACCATCATGCCAGGGGCAAGTTATGTGAATTTTAATGCAGGCACAACAGGAGCTTGTATGGTTGAAGGGCGTATTAGCTCGAGTGCTATAGTAGGAGAAGGTTCTGATGTAGGTGGAGGAGCTTCGATTTTAGGTGTTTTAAGTGGAACAAGTGGCAATGCTATAAGCGTAGGTAAGGCTTGTCTTTTAGGGGCTAATTCAGTGACAGGAATTCCTTTAGGGGATAATTGTATAGTTGATGCAGGTATTGCGGTGCTAGAAGGAACGAAATTTTTACTCAAAGATGCTGAGGAACTTGCTAAACTTAATCCTTATTTTAATTTTGATAAAGAAATTTACAAAGGCTTAGAGCTTAAAGGTTTAAATGGGCTACATTTCCGTCAAGATTCTATAAGTGGTGCTATGATAGTAGCTTTAAATAAAAAAGCAGTCAAACTTAATGAAGCCTTGCATTGATACAAATTTATTTACATAAAGCTTTAAGCTTTATGTCTTTCTTTCAACTTTGAAATCACATCTGAGAAACTAAGATTTGCATCTGCAAGTAAAACACTTAAATGATACATTAAATCCGCTGCTTCACAAATAAGCTCTTCTTTATCTTTTACTGTTGCTGCCAAAGCTGTTTCTACGCCTTCTTCACCAACTTTTTGTGCTATGCGTTTTGTACCACTTTTGAAAAGTTTTGCTGTATAAGAAGTATTTTCATCGGCATTTTTTCGTGAATTGATAAGCTTTTCAAGTCTGGCTAGAAAAACAAAATCCGCATTTTTAGAAATTTTTTCAAAACAAGAAATATCGCCCGTATGACAAGTAGGTCCTACAGGATTTGCTAAAATTAAAAGCGTGTCATTATCACAATCTAAGCTTAAATCTATGATATTTAAGAAATTTCCACTTTCTTCACCCTTCATCCAAAGACGCTGTTTTTTGCGTGAAAAAAAGACTACTTTGCCACTTTCTAAGCTTTTTTCTAAGGCTTCATTATTCATAAAGCCTAGCATTAAAACTTCGCAAGTTTTTGCATCTTGGACGATGACAGGTAAAAGATGATCCACTTTTTGCCAAGCGATTTTTTCATTAAGTTCTTTGAAATTTTGCATATTATATCCTTATACTTAAGCCTTGATTTTTAAGATAAATTTTTAATTCTTTAATGTCTATAAGTTTTTGATGAAAAACGGAAGCAGCTAAAGCCCCATCTATACCTAGTTTAAAAGCTTCTAAAAAATGCTCCATTTTTCCCGCTCCCCCGCTTGCGATCAAAGGTACTTTACAAATTTTATATACAGCTTCTAATTGTTCTAAATCATAGCCATTTTTAACACCATCTTGATTCATCATATTTAAAACAATTTCGCCTGCACCTAGATCTTGCACTTCTTTAACCCATTCTAAAGTACTTTTTCCACTATGCTTGCTTATTTTTTCATCGCCTGTGTATTGAAATACTTTTAAATTTCCATTTTTATCTTTGAAGCTATCAATCCCTACTACTACGCATTGCACGCCAAAGCTTTTAGCAAGGCGTGTGATTAGGCTTGGATCATTTAAAGCAGGAGAATTGATAGAAATTTTATCTGCCCCATTAGCTAAAAGTTCAGCTGCATCTTCTTCGCTTTTAATACCCCCTGCAACACAAAAAGGAATATTGATATTTTTTGCTACTTCACTTACCCATTCTCTTGATATGCGTTCTTTTCTAGCACTTGCAGCAATATCATAAAAAACAAGCTCATCAATACCATTTTGAGAATAATACCTAGCAAGTTCTATGATATCTCCCATATCTTTATGGTTTTTAAATTGTGTTCCTTTTACTACTCTGCCATCTTTGACATCTAAACATGCAATTATGCGTTTTGTAAGCATTTATTTCTCCAAAATACATTTTTCTTTAAGATATTTTTCCATTTTTTCATCGCTTTTAATTTCATCAAAATTAGCTTGAATTTTTGCTTCTTTGCCCACTTTAATTTGTTTGTTTATATCATCAATAAATTCTTTAAAATTTGGATTTTTATTGATCAGCATATTTAGTGTTTGAATATCAAGTTCTTTTTCTTTTGCACTAATTAAAATTTGAGAATTTGAAATATCTTTTTCAAGTTTTATCACTCCTATGCCAAAACTTTGATTTAAGCGTCTTAACTCGCTTAAAACCTCGCTATCAATTTCTTGTAAAACAACCAAATAGCCCTCATTTGCCCAGCTAGAATTGCTTACAGCTTGAAAATAGCATTCTTTTAAATTTGAAAAATTTAAAGCAATTTTAAGTTCAAAAGAAAAAAGTTTATAGCTGTTTTGTTTGATATTTTCTAAAAGTGTTATGGTTTCTTTTTCATAATCATCATAAGGAAAATAAACCCCTACAATATCAGGATAATTCCACTTATCTTCCCCACCTTTACCCTTTTTGCTTTGTTCGTGATAAATTGTTTTGCAATTTAAATTAAAATCTAAATTTTCATATAAAAATTTTACAATCAAGGGGTGTAAATCTCTTTCATGAAATTTATTTTTTTCTTGTTTTTCGTTAGTAATTTCATTTTTATCATCAAGCTTTAAAAGTTCATTTTCTCTTTCTTTTAACCAAAAAGTTCTGGGTTTTTGGGAAGCTTTAATAAATAAAGAATTGTGTTGTAATTCTTTTATATCCACATATATTCCAGCTCCTAAAGTAGCAATTGGAGTTTGTCCTATGCTAGAAAGCTTTTTATCTAAGCCTTTTTCAAGAGCTTTTTGCCAAATTTCATTAGCGCTTAAAGGCTTATCGCTTTGTTTTAAAATTTCTAAAGCAAGTTCTTTGTAACTTAATTTGCTAGACATCTTATTCCTTCTTCTACGCTAAAAACTCCGTCTAATAAAGCTTTTCCTACGATAACCCCACTACAAATTCCTTTTAAGTTTTCAAGGTCTTTTAAGCTCGCTACTCCACCACTTGCCTGAATGCAAATATTAGGAAAAATTTCATGGATAAGTTTGTAAAGTCTTACATTTACTCCTTGCATGGTGCCATCTTTTGAAATATCTGTGCAAAGTATGTGTTTTAAGCCTTTATTGCTATAAAAATCTAAAACTTCCATAAGCTTTTTATCACTTGCTTCTTGCCAAGCATTTACAGCCACAACATAATCTTCTTTTAAAATCGTATCTAAGGCTAAAACTATAGCTTCACTACCAAATTCTTTTAAAATTTCAAAACATAAAGTCGCATCTTTAATCGCCATAGATCCTATAACTACTCTTTTTACTCCACAATCAAGCAAAGCTTTAACTTCTTCTTTAGAGCGTATGCCTCCGCCTACTTGTAAATTGACACTGACTTCTTTAGCTAATTTTTCTATCAAAGCAAGTTGTCTTTTGCTAGGATCTTTTGCACCTGTAAGATCTACAAGATGAAGTTCTTTCGCTCCTGCTTTTTCGTATTCTTTGAATTTCTTTAAGGGATTGTATTTATATACTTTTTTTTGTTCGTAATCCCCTTTTACAAGACGCACCACTTCACCATCTATAAGATCAAGTGCGGGTATGATTTGAGTCATCCTATATCCTTAATAAAATTTGAAATTAAAATTTCCCCCGTTTCGCTACTTCTTTCAGGGTGAAATTGCACCCCGTAAAAATTATCTTTCATTACACTTGCACTAAATTTTTGCGAATACTTACAATCTGCTATAGTGTATTCCCCAAGTCCTACACAATAACTATGCACAAAATAAAAATAAGCCCCTTCTAAGCCTTTAAACAAAGCATGAGAGCTATGAACTTGATTCCATCCCATATGTGGAAAAGTAAAGCCTTCTTTAGCTTTAAATTTTTGAGTTGTAAAATCTATGAGTTTTAAAGTTTCTTGATTTAATTCTTCAGAAAAATTTCCTAAAATTTGCATACCTAAACAAATACCAAGCAAAGGTTTTTTGGTATTTTTAATAAAATCAATAAGATTAAATTGTTCTAAATTTTTCATCGCTTCTTTTGCGGTACCCACTCCAGGTAAAAAAAGCTTATCCGCACTTTCAAGCTCTTTTAAATCCCTACTGATAGTTGCATTAAAACCTAATCTATCCAGACAAAATTTCAAAGATGCTAAATTCGCACAGGCTGTATCAATGATGATGATTTTCATATCACTCCTTCAGGATTTATAAAATTTTTATACTCATATCTTAAAGAATCGATACTTATAAAATTTTCATTCTTAAAAATATAAAAATAACTCCAGCCATTATGATTTTCTTTGTTTAAATATTTTGCTGCCATTTTATGTATGCTTAAAATTTCGTTCTCATCGCTTACTTTATTACCATTGACTAAATAACAAATATAATTTTTATTTTTATCATAGAATTTTTCATTTTCACTTAAAAATCCAGCATTCAAAAGCTCTTCTAAACTTACTTTTGGGGGTTTTGTTTCGAGTTCGTTTCTAGTAATTTCATTGTCAATTATATTTATTTGTCTAATTCGAGATTCTGCTATTTTAACATAAAATTTCTCTTGCTCTATACCTATATAATATCTCCCTAATTTTTTAGCAATAGCTCCTGTAGTTCCAGTGCCAAAAAAAGGATCTAAAATTAAATCCCCTTTTTTTGTACTCGATAAGATTATTTTTTCAAGCAAAATTTCAGGTTTTTGAGTAGAGTGAATTTTTTTACCATCTATTCCTTTTAATCTTTCATTCCCTATACAGATTCCTATATTCCAAACTGACTTTTCTTGTTTATTGTTATTTAAAAATTTCATAGTTTTATAATTAAAAGTATATTTTGAATTTTTATGTTTAGAACACCAAATAAGAGTTTCATGGGAATTGCAAAATCTTGTCCCTTTAAAATTTGGAACAGGATTTGGTTTGTTCCAAATAATATCATTTAGAATCCAAAAGCCCAAATCTTGCATTATATATCCTAGTCTAAAAATATTTTGAAAAGATCCTATAACCCAAATACTTGCATCGTCTTTTAAAATTCGTCTACATTCGCTAAGCCAAATTTTACAAAAATCATCATAGGCTTTTAAAGATTCAAATTTATCCCAATCATCATTTACACCACTAAAAACTTTACCATTGGTTCTTAAAAGTTCACCTTGTGTTTGCATAAAATAAGGTGGATCTGCAAAAATCAAATCAATGCTTTTATCCGGAATGGTTTTTAAAATTTCTAAACAATTACCTTGAAAAATAATATCCTTTTGCATTATTATAAACCTTTTAAGTTTTTACCTGTTGGAAAAAGTTCTTTTCTAAGTTCTACAAATTCTTCTTTGTTGGAAAGTAGCTTTTGTATTAATTTTGGATAATTTTTCTTAGTTTTTAAAAGTGCATTTTTTATTTCTTCACTTATATCAAAATCTGGAACATTTAAAATATCCTTACTTCTTTCTTGTTTGTTTTTCTTAAGATGTGAAATAAGTTCATTGTAAATATCTATTCTTTGAAAAAGATTTTCAAACAATTCTTTTCCATAGAAAATAAAAATGTCAACTTTTTCATCTGTATTGTTGTTAATTTGTTCTTCATAAAATTTTTTATTTTTCTTTAAACTATCATCACTAAACCACATACAAGCAATAATGCGATAATTTGAGAATTTTTGTTTTAAAGCTTTGATTTTTTTAATTAAATTTGCATATTGTCCTCGTTTTTTTGTACTATCATGATCATCTCTAATTTTTTGTTCAATAAGGTAAATATTATATTCATCATTGAAAACTTGATCGGCATTAAGTTTATTATTTTCTTCATCAAATCCTATATTTTTATCTAATGCTTTATATCCCATTTCAATAATATATTCACTTAAAATCTCTTCAATAAAATCACCAAATTTAATTTCACAACTTTGAGTTATATTTTGTATCAGTTTTGTTTTAGCATTTGTAATCCTAAATAATCCTATATAGCGTTTAGGGTTATTTAGTACTGTAAGTAGAATTTCATAATTTAAATCTTCACCAAAAATTTTTGCATCAAGTTTATTTTTAAAATTTTGATAAGTCATATCACTCCTTTAGAGCTGGCTAAATTTTCACTTTCTATTTTTACTGCCATTTTCAAAGCTTTTGCAAAGGCTTTAAAAAGCCCTTCAGCTTTATGATGATCGTTTTTACCTTTAACTTTTAAATGCAAACTCACGCCCATAGCATAGCTTAAAGAATAAAAAAAGTGTTCGATCATTTCTGTGCTTAAAGCTCCTAAATGAGATTTTTTAAATTTGGCTTTATAGACTAAATGAGGACGATTGCAAAAATCCATCGCACAACTTGTCAAACACTCATCCATAGGTAAAGCAAAACCATATCTTGCAATGCCGATTTTATCCCCTAAAGCTTTTTTGATACAAGCTCCAAGTGCTAAGGCTACATCTTCAACGCTATGATGCTCATCGATTTCTAAATCCCCTTTGCAAGAAATTTCAAGCCCTATACCTCCATGTATAGCGATTTGCTCTAACATGTGATCAAAAAAATCAATACCTGTTTTAATGCTAACCTTGCCCCCATTTAAGCACACTTTTACTTTTATATTTGTTTCTTTAGTAGTTCTTTGATAACTCGCACTTCTAAAAGAACTTAAAATTTCATTTTCTATTTCTTTCCAAGAAAGTTCGCCGTATCTTAAACCACGCACGCCTAAATTTGAAGCCAAGATCATATCACTCTCACGATCTCCTATAACAAAACTTTGCTCTTTATCGTAAAGTTTGTGTTTGATATACTCTTCTAACATAGCAGTTTTAGGTTTTCTGCAAGCACAATTTTCATTTTCAAAATGCGGACAAATAAAAATATCTTGAAATTCTATACCGCAACTTTTTAAAATATCAAGCATTTTTTCATGAGCGATTTCAAAATTTTCCTTTGGAAAACTTGGCGTTCCAAGACCATCTTGATTGCTTACCATGACAAATTTAAATCCAAAATTTTTTAGTTTTAAAAGAGTAGGAATAGCATCTTTTTCAAAACGCAATTTTTCAAGAGTATCGATTTGAAAATCGCTTTTTGGCTCCTCTATTAAAGTGCCATCTCTATCTATAAAAAGGATTTTTTGACTCATTTTAAGCTCTCTAAACGAAAAGTTACTGCATTTTTGTGTGCATCTAAATGCTCATTTTGTGCTAAAATTTCAACACTTTTACCTAAAGCTAGAAAGCCTTCTTTGCTTAGCTCTTGAACGGTCATTCTTTTACTAAAATCTGCCAAACCTAAACTAGAATGCGTTTTAGTAAGTCCATAAGTAGGTAAAACATGATTAGTCCCACTTGCATAATCACCCATAGACTCTGGAGAATAAGCTCCTAAAAATACCGATCCTGCGTGTTTCACACCTTTTAAAAGTTCTCGTGGATTTTGAGTTTGTATGATCAAATGTTCAGGAGCGTAAAGATTTGAAATTTCTAAGGCTTGATTTAAATCTTTAGCTATGATAATGCGTGAATTTGCAATGCTTTTGCTTGCAAGCTCTTTGCGAGGCAAAAGTTCTAATTGACTTTGGACTTCATCGCTTGTTTTTTTAGCAAAATTTTGACTTAAACACACCAAAATCACTTGAGAATCTGCACCATGTTCAGCTTGTGAAAGCAAATCACTAGCTACAAATTTTTCATTAGCCAAATCATCAGCTATTACTAAAACTTCACTAGGTCCCGCTTGCATATCAATAGTCGCTCCGTTTATATCGCTACTTACTTGGCGTTTTGCTTCGGTTACAAAGGCATTTCCTGGGCCAAAAATTTTATCCACCTTTAAAACACTTTGCGTACCGTAGGCCAAAGCTGCTATAGCTCCTGCACCGCCCATTTGATAAATTTCATCCACGCCACAAAGCTTGGCACAAAAAAGCACGGCATCATTGATTTTTGCAGGACTTGCTAAAACGATTTTTTCACAACTTGCAATTTTTGCAGGGATAGCTAACATTAAAACCGTTGAAAACAAAGGTGCTAAACCCCCTGGTATGTAAAGTCCTACTTTTTCTATAGGGCGTGTTAAAACCTCACATTTAACGCCTTTTGTAGTTTCAAGAGCGATTTCATGTGGGATTTGGGCTTCGTGGAATTTTTTGATATTTTCATAAGCTACTAAAATAGCGTCTTGTAAATCTTTATCCAAACGATTACTTGCTTGAGTAATTTCTTCTTGAGTGATTTTAATATTAGAAATTTCAGCCTTATCAAATTTTAAAGCTTGTTCTATCAAAGCTTCATCGCCTTTTTCTTGCACTTCTTTAATGATAGAACTTACTATTTTTGAAATTTCATCTTTCGCACTTATAGCAGGGCGTTTTAATGCTTCTTCTTTTTGTTTTTCATCTAAATTATCATATACTAAAATTTGCATTTTTTACTCACTTTAACATTTTTTCTATAGGCAGAACCAAAATCGAACTCGCACCTTCTTCTTTTAAAGCCTCCATGGTTTCCCAAAAAAGATTTTCTTTACTTACCATATGTAAAGCTACATTTTTTTCATCGTGTGCTAAAGGTAAGATGGTTGGTCTTTCAACTCCTGGAAGTAGGGCTTGAATTTTATCAAGCTTTTGTTTTGGAGCATGAAGCATAATGTATTTAGATTCTCTTGCTTGCATTACTCCTGCTACACGCAACATAATTTTATCCACTAAGGCTTGTTTTTCTTTACTTAAAGCATTTTCTTTTTGAATCAAACAAGCACGAGATTCATAAATGACTTTAACTTCTTTAAGATTGTTTGCTTGTAAAGTTGCCCCGCTTGAAACAAGATCGCAAATCGCATCGGCTAAATTTGCCCTAGGGGCTACTTCAACAGAACCTGTAAGCATACAATTTTTATAATTAATTCCATTTTCTTTCATAAAACGCTTTAAAAGTTGTGGATAAGAAGTAGCTATCCTTAAGCCTTCAAAATCTTTCAAATTTTGAAATTTATTTTCTTGAGGCAAGGCAAGAGAAAGACGGCAATATCCAAAATCTAGCTTTTTTAAAAGCTTATAGCTTGGATTTTCTCCTAAAGACTGGCGTTCAAGTTCATTTTCTTCTAAAACATTTTCCCCTATAATGCCTAAATCTACAACACCATCAAAAATAAGCCCTGGAATATCATCATCTCTAACGCGTAAAATATCTATGGGTAAATTTGTAGAAAAAGCGATCAAACTTTGTTCATGGATATGTATTTTAACACCACATTCTGAAAGAAGCTCTATGGATTCTTTTGAAAGTCTGCCTGATTTTTGTATCGCAATGCGTAAACGAGTGTTTTCTTGCATAACATATCCTTGAAATTAAAAATTAAAAACTTATATTAGCATAAGTAGTTGAATTTTTAGCAAGGGTTTTAGAAAATAAATGAATTTAATTTTATTTAAAATAATTATTTAAAACTTTTTATTTTTAGGATATTTAATTGAAGTATTAATCCTAGCAAAAGCTAGGATTTGATTAAGCTACAAATTCGATGAAAGCCATTTCAGCAGCATCACCACGGCGAATTCTTGTTTTGATGATTCTTGTATATCCACCATTGCGATCTTTGAATTTCGGAGCAATTTCAGTTACTAATTTATTAGTAGCGTTTTTATCTTGTAATGAAGCAAAAACTGCTCTATGAGCGTTAAAATCTCCAAGTCTTGCTCTAGTAATCAATCTTTCTACATAACCTCTTAATTCTTTAGCTTTTGGTAGAGTAGTTTCGATTTTTCCGCTATTTACTAAAGCTATGGTTAAATTTTTTAATAAGGCAGCACGATGAGATGAAGTTCTGCCAAGTTTTCTATATCCATGTTTATGTCTCATTCTTTATCCTTCGTTTTGTGCTTTTAATTCTGCGATTTTATTTTTAAGTATTTCTTTATTATCGCTAAGCTTAGAAGTTCCCACAGGAAAACCTATGCTTTCCATGATGTTTTTAATTTCATCAAGAGATTTTTTTCCTAAATTTTTAAGCCCTGCAAGTTCACTTACACTCATCAAAGCAAGCTCGCCTATGTAAACTACTCCTGCTTTTTCAAGACAATTATAACTTCTAGCACTTAAATTTAAATCTGTAATGTTTTGCAATAATTTAGTATTTTCTAGTTCATTGCTTGTTGCTTGATTTTTAATTACGCTTCTAACATTGGTAATTTTATCAAATACTGATAATTGTTTATACATAGCTTCTAGAGCATTTTGAAAAGCCTCATTTGGAGTGATTTGTCCATCAGTTGTTACGGTTAAAACCACTTTTTCATAATCAGGATTATCTTCAAATAAAACTTTTTCAATATCATAGGTTGCTTCTCTTACAGGTGTAAAGAAAGCATCTAAAGCTATAAATTTAGGATCATTTATAAGCTCTTTAATTTCTTCGCTTGGTACATAGCCAATACCTTTTTCAACGATCAATGTGAATTTGAGTTCAGCATCTTCGTTGATTGTTGCTAGATAGGCGTCTTTATTTACTACTTCTACTTGATCATTATTTAGATCTTTGCCGTAAATTTCTTTTGAGCCTTTAAAGCTAAATTCTACTATTTCTTTATTTGATTCGCCTTTAATTTTAAAGCGTAGTTTTTTTAGATTAATGATAAAAAGTGCTACATCTTCAAGCATACCACGCATGCTATCAAATTCATGAGCTACGCCATCAATATGGATCGCAGTTGGAGCATATCCTATGGTGCTAGTGTAAAGCAAACGGCGTAAAGGATGGGCTAGGGTGATTCCATAGCCGATTTCAAAAGGCCAAGCACTGATTTTAGCCACAGTATCACTAATGTTTTCTATTGTAAATTCTGTTGGCGTATAAGCAGATGTTGTAATATTTCTCATATTTAGCCCCTATTACTTAGAGTAAAGCTCAACGATAAATCTTTCCTCAACCGGAATGACAACTTCTTCTCTTTCAGGTTTTCTTGTGAAAATTCCAAATCTCTTATCTTTTTCAACATCAACCCAAGCAACGATTCCAGTTTGTGCTGTAAGTTCGATAGCTCTTGTTATTTGAGGATTGTTTTTGCTTTTTTCGATGATTTCGATTTTAGCACCTGCTTCTACTCTAAAGCTAGGAATATCCACTCTTTTACCATTTACTAAAACATGTCCATGTGTTACAAGTTGTCTTGCAAAACGACGTGTTGTAGCAAAACCCATTCTATATACCACATTATCTAATCTTTGTTCTAAAAGTTGAATAAGTAATACCCCTGTATTTCCTTCTCTTCTTGCTGCTTCAGCAAATAAGCGACGGAATTGCTTTTCGCTTACTCCATACATAAATTTAGCTTTTTGTTTTTCTCTTAATTGAAGTCCATACTCACTAATTTTACCTTTCCTTGCTCCGTGTTGTCCTGGTGCATAAGGGCGTTTATCTAGCGCACTTTTGCCAGCTAGCCTTCTTTCCCCTTTTAATGCTAAGCTAACACCAAAGCGTCTTTCTAATTTTTCTACTGGTCCTCTATATCTTGCCATAATATTCTCCTAAATTTTTCTTATATCTTAGACACGACGACGCTTAGGCGGTCTGCAACCATTGTGAGCTAATGGAGTGATATCTTTTAAGAAAGTTACTTTAATTCCTTCCATAGCACCTACACTCTTAACAGCAGTTTCTCTACCGCTTCCTGGTCCTTGTACTTTAATGCCTACTTCTTTAATTCCGTGTTCTTTTGCTTTATTTAAAGCGTCTTCTACTGCTTGTTGTGCCGCATAAGGAGTTGATTTTTTAGAACCTTTAAATCCCAAACCACCTGCACTACTCCAAGCGATAGCATTTCCCATTTCATCAGTTACTGTAACCATAGTATTGTTAAAAGTCGCACTGATATAAACAATACCTTTTGCTATATTTTTTTTAACTACTTTTTTCTTTACGATTTTTCTTTTTGCCATGATTTATCCTTATGATTTTGCACCAACAGTTTTTCTCTTACCTTTTCTAGTTCTTGCGTTTGTTTTTGTTTTTTGTCCGCGAACTGGTAAGCCTTTTCTGTGTCTTAAACCTCTAAAGCTTCCTAAATCCATAAGTGCTTTAATATCCATAGCAACTTGTTTTCTCAAATCCCCTTCAACCATATAGTTTTCTTGAATTTCTTTACGGATAGCTGCTGCTTCATCTTCACTTAACTCATGAACTCTTTTATCATAAGAAATTCCTACTTTATCTAGAATTTTTCTTGAAGTGAAAAGTCCTATACCATAAATATAGGTTAGTCCATACTCAATTCTTTTTTTCTTTGGTAAATCCACACCTGCAATACGAGCCATGTTTATCCTTGTCTTTGTTTATGTTTTGGATTTTCGCAAATAATGCG
Organism: Campylobacter sp. US25a; assembly: GCF_004379075.1. Taxonomy (NCBI): domain Bacteria; kingdom Pseudomonadati; phylum Campylobacterota; class Epsilonproteobacteria; order Campylobacterales; family Campylobacteraceae; genus Campylobacter; species Campylobacter sp. US25a. Next base: position 37,733 of record NZ_RYYM01000005.1, on the reverse strand, counting down.
AACCACGCCTTTACGGCGAACTACTTTGCACTTGTCGCACATCTTTTTAACCGATGGTCTCACTTTCATGAGCGTCTCCTTGAATGAATTCCACTTGATTTACGACTACATCAGGTTTTATGAATAACCAACTATTTTCAAAATAAGTGGTGGATTTTAAAAATACTTCTTCATATAGTTCGATGTAATTTGTCGCAAAAACTCTAATTTTATCTAAAATTAGCTTTTAAATAACTTAGATTATTTATATCTAAAAGTTATACGCCCTTTATCAAGGCTATAAGGTGTAAGTTCTACTTTTACTTTATCACCTGGCATTATTCTTATATAATGCATACGCATTTTTCCTGCAATATGACATAAAATTACATGTTTGTTGTCAAGTTCAACCTTGAAATTTGCATTAGGCAATGCTTCAAGTACGGTGCCATCAATTTCAATTACATCATCTTTTGCCAAAATTTTCTCCTTTCATGAAATAAAAAGGCTATAATTTTAGCAAAAATTATTAAAATTTTTACTTAATTTTTAGTAATTTTTAAGTAATTAATCTAAAAATTTAGGTTCGATAAAAGGCACATGAGTCCCTATAACTTTGAGTTTTCTTTCTTTAAATTCTTTAAGTAGTTTTTCCCTTGTTTGTATAGCCTCATTTTGATCTATATCAAATTTTATAGCGATTTTAGGTTTTGGAATTTGTATATCATAAAGATGAAGTAAATCTCCCCAAAAGACTATTTTATCATCAATTATTATAGCGTTTTGTCCTGGGGTATGTCCATAAGCAGGTATGGCTTTAATGCCTGAATTTTGAAAGATCAAATCTTTAGAGTGGTTAATAAATTCTATATTTTTAAGTTTAAGCAAGGTGTTTTTAATTTCTTGTCTATCGCTTTTGATCCAAAAATCATATTCTTTTTTATCGATTAAAATTTGAGCTTTTGGAAAAAGATTTTCTTCGCTCATTAAAGCACCTATATGATCAGGATGCGCGTGTGTTAAGATAATATGAGTGATATCTTTAAAATCGGTTTTATGGATATGTAATTTTTCTTTTAATGTGTCAATAGTATCTAAAAACCCTGTGTCTATTAAAGCATTAAAATTTGGATTTTTTATCAGAGCAATATTATGCTCATTTCTTTTGATTTTTGTGCGAGTTTTTTCTATAAAATTCTTATCTTCATCGTTTTGCGGCACTAAAAAAGAAAATAATAAATTTAAAAATTCATCATCAGATTGTTTAAGTGAGATTATATGGGTTTGATTTGAATTTTTACTTGTGGTTTTTTCTTCTAAAAAATAAAGATTGGTTTTTAAAAGGGTGGTTATAAAATTAAACATATTTATCCTTAAATTTTTTAGATAATATTTTGGAAATGATTATAGTATAATAAAAACAATGTTTTTAAAATTTAAGGTAATTAATCAATGAGAAAATCAAAATTTGGAACAAAGGAAATTAAGATCTTAGGACTTTCTTCACTAGGAGGAACTTTAGAATTTTATGATTTTTGTCTTTTGCTAATTTTTCTAGATTAATCTTTTCCTGTTGTTGAAATGTATTAAAATATGACCTAAACGCATTGTGAGTTTATTGTGGGACATTTTAAAATTTTTTATCACAGAAATAATTTTACTTGTAAAACCTTCATCTTTTTGTTGCTGTATTTAGAGCATATTAAATCAGTAGGTTTAAACAATTGTTTTTAAGAGAGCATGAAAATATTTTTTTTACAGCTTATATATCTTTTAATTAATAAAAGGTTTTGTGGTTTTATTATTTTTATCCTTTTTGTTTTAATTTATATTTTAGTATGCGTTTTAAGATATTAGTATTTTTTATGCCTAAAGTTAATTTCGAATTTTCAGCGTCTGTTCTAAATTGGGTGATTTAGCATACACTACATGATTTCGTATTATTTGAATTCATCTAAAGTTTTATTAAATTTATAATTAATAAAGCCTTTATATCCTTGCCTAAAAGTTTTTGAATTTCTTTATTTTTAAATAAAAATTTAATTGTTTCGAGAAAAATGCTTAAAGTTAAATTCTTTTCCTTGTGCACTATAGTTTTATGGATGAAAGATGAGAGTTTTGTAAATATTTTTTGGCAAAGTTATATGCTTCATATTCTATAGTTTTAGAGTATTTTACTATTATTGAGGTGAAGTCATAAAGTATTTTCTAATTTGCTGATTCTTATTACTTTTACTACAATAAATTTGCATAACCATCCAAAAAAAGCTGTGAAGGATTATTTTAGAAGAGGTATTTTTGTAAATTTCTGATATTTTTTGATTGTGCGAGATTTTATTTTTATCCGTTTCACAAGAAAGTGTTTTTTAGTTTAGATTTTATTTTACCAAATGTTGCCTGATCTTTGTCTAATAAAATTTCTAATCTAGAATTTGATAAATTTTTATGAATTTTGTTGATCTTGATTATATATCCCATACCAAAGAGACCAAATAGGTACTTTGGATAGAATTTGAAATGCGTTAAAATCGTAGATTAAAACTATTTGCTAAAGAGCAAAGTAGAAAGGATTTTGAAAACATTATTTTGTTTTTCTTAAGAATGCAATTAAATCTTCAACTATTTCTACTATCTTCTTGCCTTTCTCTGATGTAAAAAAATTCTTTGCTTCTATTGAAAAATCAACTATATTGTTTACACATTCTTTTATTGTTTCAAGCCAAGATTTTTTTGTTTTTTCTGCGTAATTTTCTTTATTATCGTCATATTTAAAATCATTTTTATTTTTTGATTGATATTTTAAGAAAACTAATCGCTTCTTCAATGGTGCTTTATCAACGATATAAGCTAAAAGTTTATTGAGATTGTATGCAGGTCGCTTCTCTTTTGTATCCTCATTATAATATCCTGCTGCATAATATATCACATCAACATCAATTTCAGTATCTGCTTTAATTCTTTCTTTAATTGCTTTGACTTTTTCTTCTAAAATCTCTTCTAATTCCTGGGATAGTTTATTTTCCTTATAATCAAAAGTAATATCAGGATTATCACTTGCTTTGTCACATTTATTTAATGCGATTAAAATTCTCTCTTTTTCTTCCATATAAGGCATAATTGCTTCATTTATGGTTTTATAGGTTGATTCTAAATCTCTTGTGGTTGCATTAACGATTACTAAAACTAAATCAATTTTAGCTTTGCCATCATCATTTTTTTCTAAAAGATTTTTTATTTTCTCCATATGTCTGCTATCATTTTCCGAGCCATCTCCTAATCCAGGACTGTCATAAATTGTTAGATTGCTTAATTGATATTCTTTGATTTCTTGCGTAACTGGCTTGCTGCTACTATTTATCTCTATATCAAGATTGTAATCTTCTGTCTCAAAAAGAGCTTTTATTGTAGAGCTTTTTCCTGCACCTGTACCACCAACTATTAAGATATTAAGCTCTTGATTAAAAAGTTCATCAAGACTATATTTTTTACCTTGATTTAAATTTTTTACTTTTTTTTGTTGTTCTATTTCCATTTGTTTAATTATCTCCTTTTCGTATAAAAATTGTCTTCTTAAAAATGCGATATAAATCACCGCTGGAACTGTAACCCTAAAAGCAGGACCTGCAATGTCAATTATCATCCATATGCTTGAGATTATCATTCCAATAGGTCCTGCTAAAGTTCCTGCAACTCGCGAACCTAAAAATGTCGCAGCACTTCCCAATGCACCAGAAACAGCACCGCTTCCAATGAGACCTCCTGCTATCAAACTACTTGTTGTAAATATAGCTGTATTAATTGCAACCTTATTTGCTATGGCTTTTACAACTAACATTGCAATTTGATAAAGTAATCTAAGATTATCAGTTTTTGCAATAGCATTAGAAATAGATTCTATTGTATAAGTGCTAATATCTATAGAAAAATCTTTTACAATTTCTCTTAAATCGTTTTCTGATAAATTCTTTAATGATTCATTAAAGGAATTAAGTAAAATTGCTTTTTCTATATTTTCTACATTTGCACTTTTATCATACTTAACTTTTAATTTATCTGCGACATCACATAAAATTTCTTTATAGAAAATTCCAGCCCCTCTAACTGTATTTGCAAGTGTATTTCCACCAAAAGTTTGAAGTTCCTCTAAAATCAAGTCTAAATATTTACTATGATTAGGACAATGTTGTTTATATAAATCTTTATCGGTTAAACTCTCTGTTGTTCTAGTTTTTCCATTTTCATCTTTAGTTAAGATGGATACTAGATTATCTAATGCTCCATTGTTAAGTTCTCGTAAAAATTCCAGATCGCTATCAGATTTATAAGCCATTTTCTCTCCTTAAAAATTTTTATAAATTATAATATTTTATTTACTAAAAATCAATATATCTTAAGGTTTTATTAAGAATTATTAAAAAGGTAGGATTTTGGAAACCCATAAAGATTTTTCCTTTGTCAACTTATCTTTTTCTTTAAGTATTTTGCGAATTTGCATATCTAGCTTCTCTTCTTTTAATATAAAATATAATCTAGAAATAAGAAACATAGGCATAAAAATTTTAGAAATCACTTCTGTCATCTGTTTTTCTATATCTTTACTGCTACAAAAATTGATATAAGCTAGCAAGCAATCTTGTATATCTTTAAGCCTTTCTTTGTCTGTTTCTTCTAAGGTAAATTCTTTAAAATCATGATAATTTAAAACATTTTTTACATCAAAATCCTTTTTAAAATTTAAAAATTCTTCATCATTAAAATAGCTTGAAAATTGAGCAATTAAAAGCTCAAATTCTTCATAAATTTCTTTTAAATTTTCTAGCATTAAAGCTCCTTTGCTTCATATTATTTAGAACTTTAGTTAAGATAAAATTAAAACTTAATAACATAGTGCAAAATTTCTGGCTTAAAAAAAGCTAATTTCTTCATTTTTTCTCCTTATAATTTATAAATCAATAATAAATTAAGCACTATAAAAAGTATATAAGTGCTACTATATGATAACTCTCGTTTAAATCTAAAATTACCCCCTAAAATACAAATCTAAACAAAACCTATTTTATAAGTCAACAAAACTGTGTTAATGATAAGTCGCAAAATTCCTATAATAATATTTACTCTAGATAGAAATACAGTTTTTCTTATCTTATAAAAAGCATTTAAAGCTTTTAAATTTTGAGTATGTATTTTCCTCCTTAGTTTTAATTTCAAAAAAGTATAAAGTATTTATATGACAGCTTGTGTCGTTTTTGAAAAATTATTAAAAATTTTTGCTTAAGCTATGTTTTATAATTTTTATCATCAAAGTGGGTTAAATTAAATTGAAAATGATTGTTTGCTTTATAAATATTTGTAGTATAATGGTTATTTTTAAAATTCTTTAAGGTAATTAATCAATGAAAAAATCAAAATTTGGAGCAAAGGAAATTAAGATCTTAGGACTTTCTTCACTAGGAGGAACTTTAGAATTTTATGATTTTATTATTTTTGTCTTTTTTGTTGAATATATAGCCAATGTATTTTTTCCTAAAGGTATGAGTGAATTTTGGGCTTTATTAAATACTTATGGAGCATTTGCAGCTGGATATTTAGCACGTCCTTTAGGTGGTATAGTTATGGCACATTTTGGAGATAAATTTGGGCGTAAAAATATGTTTATGCTAAGTATTTTACTAATGGTTCTTCCTACCTTTGTCTTAGCTTTTATTCCAGGTTATGAAACTCTTGGGTTTTTAGCTCCTGTTTTATTGATACTTGTAAGAATTTTTCAAGGTATAGCTATAGGTGGAGAATTGCCTGGGGCTTGGGTTTTTGCAAGAGAACATTGTCAAGAAAAACAAAAAGCTTTCTTTTTAAGCTGTTTAAATTCAGCTATGGCTTTAGGAATTTTGTTAGGAAGTATAGTATTTTTAATCATTAATGCTTTTTTTAGCATAGAAGAAATTGCTGCTTATGCATGGCGTATTGCTTTTTTTGTAGGTGGAATTTTTGGGATTATTTCTATTTATTTGCGTAGATTTTTGCAAGAAACTCCTGTTTTTAAACAAATGAAAAAAGAATCATCGCTTAGTTCTTTTCCACTTAAAGATTTATTTAAAGAAAAGGATATTGTAAAAAATTTATTTTCATCAATGGTGATGACTTGAGTTTTAACAGGTTGTGTTATTGTGCTTGTTTTATTAATGCCTAAATTTATGCCTAGTATTTTAAATTTAAGTGAGATTGAAGGAAATTATTTGCAGATATTAGGAATTTTGGGAATAGCTTTAGGCGGGGCTTTTATGGGTTATCTTGTAGATAAATTTGGTTTATTTAAAATTTGCATTTTATTTTCTTTAATTTTTGTATTTTTTTCTTTTTTATATTTTTATGCTTTATATGAGCTTAAAAATTTGGTTTTGGTATGTATTTTGTATTCGATTGTTTGTTTTTTAGGTGGAATTAATGTGTTTGCACCTATTTTAATGAGTGAAGTTTTTAGAGCTAAAATAAGATTTTCATGAATTTCTTTTTCTTATAATATTGCTTATGCAATTTCAGGCGGTATTACTCCGCAACTCGTTTTTTTGGCTTAATACACTCGCGAGTAAAAATGAAAATCCATTTTTATATGGTATGAGTATATATATGATTTTTTTAGCGTTATTGGCTATTTGTGCTGTTTTTATAGCAAAAGATAAAATAAAATTTTAATAATCACTCTTAAAATGTTATAATTAAAATTATATTTTGGAGTTTATAAATGCCTTTTATTATGGAATTACTTAAGCAAAATAAATTAAAGTTGATTTCTTTTTTGCTTTTTTCTTTTATTACAAGTGCTGTTGGAGTTTTAACTCTTGTTTTTATCAATGATTATTTGCTTAAAAATGCACAAAACATTCCTATTTTTTATTTTATTGTTTTGCTTTTGATATTTTTTATAAGTTCTACCATAGTTGAACTTGGACTTAGTATTTTTGGACAAAATTTTATTTTTAAAATGCAAAGGCGTGTAGTAAAGCAGATCTTAGATACCCCTTTGTTAAGAGTGGCTAAAGTAGGTAAGGCTAGAATTTTAGCTTCTTTGGGAAGTGATGTGAGAAATATATCTTTTGGGCTTTTAAGATTGCCTGATTTTTTACAATCAAGTATATTGATTTTATGCACTAGTGTTTATTTATGTTATCTTTCACTACAAATTTTTGCTTTGTGTGTGGTATGGATTATGGTTATTTTTATTACTAATAATTTTTTGATGATGAAAGTATATCAGTATTTTCGAAAGGCAAGGGAAAATGACGATGCTTTGCAAAATAATTACCAAAATATACTAGATGGACATAAAGAACTTTTGATCAATCGTGATAGAGCCAAGCTTTATTATGAAGATGAATTTGAAAATAATGCAAGATTGAAAAAGAAAAATAGTACTTTAGGCAATCTTTTTAACAATCTCTCAAACAACTGGACAAATGTAACTCTTTTGGCTTTAGTAGGCGTAGAGTTTTACTTAGCTTTAAAATTTGAATGGGCAAGTGTTGCAGATGCTACAACTATAGCTCTTTCTATTTTGTTTTTACGAACCCCTTTAGTATCTATGATAGGATCTTTTCCTACTTTGCTTTTGGCAAAAATCGCTTTGGATAAGATCGCAAAATTGGAATTAGATGATTATATAGAAGGTTTTAAAAAAACACATTATATTAGCGAATGGAAAAAAATTTCTTTTAGAAATACTCAATTTGCTTATGAAGAAAATTTTCACTTAAATCCTGTAAATATAGAACTTAAAAAAGGTGAATTGGTATTTTTAATAGGTAAAAATGGAAGTGGTAAATCCACTTTTTGTATGCTTTTGACAGGACTTTTTAAGCCAAGCAAAGGCGGAATTTATGTTGATGATACGCTTATAGATGATAAAAAGTTAGATGAGTATAGATCTCTTATTTCTGCTGTTTTTAGCGATTTTCATCTTTTTACTAAAACCTTAAATAAAGAAAATTTTGCAAGCGAAGAAAAAATTGCTTTTTGGTTGGAGTTTTTAGAACTTAAAGATAAAACAAGTGTCAAAGATAATGAACTGACCTTAACCAAACTTTCTACAGGGCAAAAAAAGCGTTTAGCTATGCTTATAGCCTTGCTTGAAGAAAGGGATATTTTAGTGCTTGATGAATGGGCGGCTGATCAAGATCCTGTTTTTAGAAGATTTTTTTATAAAAAACTTTTACCTTTGTTAAAAGAGCAAGGTAAAACAATCTTTGCTATCACACATGATGATGCATATTTTGATAGTGCTGATAGAATTTTCTTGGCTCAAAATGGTGAAATCAGCGAATTAAAGGGTGAGAATATAAAGGAATTGGCTAAAAATTTAGTAGAAAAATTTGATTAAAGCCCAAAATGGGCTTGTATTATTTATCATAGAGCTTTTTTTCTATATCGATATAAAATTCAGCAATTTTTCCATAAGCAACTTCCCAAGCTTTAAGAGTGGCTTCATCAGGATTTAAAAGATTTTTAATAGCCTTTAAAAGGCAAGCTCCAACTATAGGATAATGCTCTTCTTTAACCCCTAAATTAACATGAGTTATGGCAACTTTATCAACAAAGCTTCTCATATTTTCTAAATTTTCTATATTTTTGGCTGCCATTAAAATCGCCATCGCTAAAGCTTTTGGTTGTTCTCCTGAAATTTGTTTTTCCATATTAAACATAGGTTTTACCTCAGGATAATCATTAAACATTATTTTGTAAAACTCATTGGTTAAATCCTCTCCATTTTTTTGCAAAATAGGCACACAATCTTTGATGATTTGAATTTGTTCTTTTGTCATAATTTCTCCTTTTTATTGTAAAAGAGATATTTTATATCTTAAAAAGGAGAAAAAAATTGACTTGTGTTAAAATTGAGATATTTATAAGAAATTTTAATTTAAATATTTTTAAAATTTTGTAATTTCTTCTAAATGTTTTAAAATTTTTACCATTGCTAAGGTATCTAATTTGCAATATTCAAGCAAGGCTTTACGATACTTAACTTGTGTGTTTTGATCCATATTTTGCATAAGTTCAAAGCTTTGCATGGCTTCGTTTCCATTGTGGATCAATTCTAAGTCTTTGTAAGCTTTCTCCATATCAGGAATTAAAGCGGGTAGAACTTTTTTTATAGAATAACTCCCTTGCATTTTATAATGATAATAATCTTTGTTTTGAAAAGGAAGCATAAGATCTTTGATATTTTTTTCTATATTTAGCAAATACTCGCTCAATTCAGGATAAGTAATTGCTAAATTTCTTATCACGCCTTTTTCAAAGCTAGCATTATAAGCAAGCACGCAAACATCTTTTGGAATATCATTGATTATTTTTTTTGCAAGTTCATATCTTGGATCAACTCCACACTCACTTAAAAATTCTTTATGTTCTAGTTTGTCTTTATGATCTATATGTAAAGAGTATTGAAAGGGAATCTGCATATAAGGTTTTATACCTTTAAATTCAGGTACAGCTTGCATAAAAGTTTCAAAATCTAAGTGATAAATAGGATAATTTAGAGTATCTAAAAATTTTTTAATATTGTCTTTGTTTATATAAATTTCTTTATTTAGCGAAGCTTTGATTTGAATTTGCTGATTTTCATTAAAGTTCGATAGATCTTTGATATCTTTTAAATCGATTATATTTTTATAATAAAATTCAAATTTTTTATTTGTATTAAGTCTTGAAATATTAAAAATATTTTCATTTTCACATAAATTTCTTTGTTTATTCCAGCAGTATTCATAGCCTTCGCACTCATAAGGATTAAAACAATGTGTTCCTATGTCAATATTTGGTTCTTCTTTTTTGTTTAAAATTTCTTCAAAATATTTTAAATTTTCTTTGACTTGTTCTTGATATAATAAAACTTCTTTTGTGATATCATTGATTATGAAAAGTTTATTTATATCAAGAAAATCTTCTCTAATGTATTCATTGTTTAAGTAGATTAAATTTACTTGTTTGATTTTATAATTTAAATTTGATAAAACATAATATTGCAAAGAACAATCATCTGTATAAATATTTTTTAAAGAAGTAGAGCTTTTAACCTCATTTATAATTAAACCCTCTTTGGTATTTTGCAAAATATCTATCATAACCAAAATATCGTTATAGCAAAAAGTAGCTTCATAAATAACTTCTTGATTGTTCTTTAATAATTGCCTAGTTTGCTCACATTTCTCATCAAAAGAACTGTTTTCAAATTTTATCTTTATGCCACTTGGAAAAAGTTTGTAGGCTAATTCACCTATTTTATTACCCGTGCTAAATTTAGCCAAAGCATTCTCATTCGGAGTACTTAATACTTCGTTTTTATAAGTGTTTAGCCATAAAGATTTAGCACATTGTATGCCTTTTGTATATTTTGATTTTGATAAAAACATTATTTGCCTTTTGGAAATTATATAAAAATTTATAGAGTAAAAGCATCTAATTTTAAGCTATGAAAATCATAGCTTAAAAAGATAAAATATTTGTAATTTTTCTACTAATTCTTTGTGATTTTTATATATTTTTTGTAGTAAAATTATAATTTAATGTTTATACATTTTTTATTAATTAGATATCAATATTAAATTTACTAATAAATCAGTCTAAATTTCTCTTTTATTTTTTAGATATTTATTTTCTTATTTTTTGTAAAATTTATTGCGGTGTTAATTTTAAAGATTGTATTTTATTTAAAATTAACTTAAATGGTTTAAATAAATAATTTTATAAAAAGGAGTATAAATAATGTTTAAAATAAATATAGTTGAAAATTCTATAATAAAATTACCTGAGAAGACTTTTAAAGAGTTAGAATTTACAGAAAGAAAACATTTGCAAGAATGGATAGCTAAAAATCCTAGTTGCTTAGGTGAGGATTTATTAATTATACAAAAAGAATTTGATGATTTTGATGGCACGAAAGAAAGATTTGATTTGTTAGCTTTAGATAAAGAAGGAAATTTAGTTATTATCGAAAATAAACTAGATGATAGCGGAAGAGATGTTACTTGGCAAGCTGTTAAATATGCTTCTTATTGTTCTACTTTTTCTAAAAGTGATATAGAAAGAATTTATATAGAATATGTAAAAAATGAAAATTATAAAGAAAGCTTATGCGATTTTTTTGGTGTAGAAAATTATGATGATGTAAAAATAGAAAATCAACAACAACGTATTATTTTAGTAGCGGCAAATTTTAGAAAAGAAGTAACTTCAGCAGTTTTATGGCTTATAAATCAAGGTTTATATATACAATGCTTTAAAGTTACACCTTATGAATTTAATCAAGAATGTTTTTTAAATGTAGAACAAATTATACCTGTAAAAGAAGCACAAGATTATATAATTAAAATGGCGAAAAAAGAACAAGAGCAAAATTTAATTAATAATTCCGAAAAACAAAGACATATTATAAGATTAAAATTTTGGAATAAATTATTAAATAAAATCAAAGAGGAAAGTTTTGAATTATTTTCAAATATAAGCCCATCAAAAGATAATTGGATAGCAGCTGGAAGTGGTTTTAGTTTTTGTCACTATGATTTTATTTTTAATAAAGATTGTGTAAGAATAGAGCTTTATATAGATAGTAAAGACAAGGATAAAAATAAAATTATATTTGATAAGCTTAAAGAAAATGAAAAACAAATAAATAATACTTTTGAAAATTTAATATGGGAAAGACTTGATAATAAAAGAGCTTGTAGAATTAAATTTGAAAAAGAATATGATAGTTATGATGAAGCAAATTGGAATGAGATAATAGATTTTATGATAGAAAATATGAAAAAATTTGAAACTGTTATGAAGCCTTATATACAACAAATTTATAATTTTATAAACGTTAAAATAAAGGATTAAAATGGCTTTAGCACTTAGTAGCATACAAGAATATACTATTAAAAGAGGTAAAAAATCTTTTTGGATGTGTTTTAATATTCCAAATAATGATTTTTGTATCAATAAAACAAAATATGATAATTATTTTGATAAAAATAAGACAGATTATAAAGCTAGAAATGAATTTTTAGCTTTTATGAAAGAAAATTTTCCTAAAGTTGACTTATATAGGGTATTTGATACTGCTCCAATTGGGGTTTTAGTATATCCTTATTTAGGAAGTATTGCAGTCGATTGCGAAGAAGGAGATGAGGTTTATCAAGCCATAAATAGTAAATACGAAGATGAAAATCATATTCCAAAATCTATGGGTGCTGTTTTTTGGGAAATGAGTCTTGAAGTGGCGCAAGAATTATACGAAGCTAGAAAATTTGATTTTGATAATTTTTAAAAACATTGTATAAATATAAAGAAATTTTTTAAAATTATAAAATATCATAAATGATATTGTAGAAAATGCTTAAAATATAAAACCTTACTAGAATAAGCAAGGTTTATTCAGTCTTTTAAAAAAATCTTTCATTAGCATTATCAAAGCTTTGTAAAAATCAGATTTTGATTTATTATAAACATCAAAACTCCACATGTTAAACCAAGTAAAAAATTCTTCTTTTAAGAATTTTTGCAAAGTTATATCATCTTGTTTTTTGATTAAAAAACTAATAAATAATAATTCATTTATCAAGCTATCTGCAGGCTCTTCATTAAAAAAAGAAAAAAAGTTATTTTGCACAAAAATTTGCTTAATTTTATCAGAATTATGTGAATAAATTTCTTTATTTTCATCAAGATAAAAAGAAGCAAAAGGCGGTGCTTTTACATAATCAACATCGCTTAAAAACAAAGATGTAAAATCATTTGCTATTAATTTATCATCTTCGTTTGAAGATGATAAAAGCTTTAAAGCGGTGCATTGTAATTTGCTATTATTTTTTAAAAACCAATTTTGCCAGAGTTCTTCTTTTTTAAGTTTTTCTAGCAAAAAATGATTAGGTGGATTTTGCAAAAAATTGATAAATATATCTATTGCCAATTTTTGCATTAAGAATGTCCCAACATGATTTGAGTACTTATAAGTCCATAAAATAGCATTCTAGTGGTAAACACCCCTAAAAATGCACAAAGTAGGGCAAAATAAGCAAAAAATTTACTTTTAAATTTTTCATGTAAATAATTATGCAAATACCAAGTAACAATCCCAAGTCCTAAGAATGCAAAAGAAAGCGATATAAACCAATCATAGGTTCCACCTAAAAGTTCAAAAGGATTTACAAGCCCCATAATCCAAGTTTGTCCTACATGTAGGGTTTGTAAAACTATAGCAGTACTTAAAAGCCCTATGCCTATAAGTCCTGTAAAAAATGACATTTTTCTTTCATGTTCGCTATTTTCAAAAAAACAATAATAAACAATAGCACCTAAAAATATAGCACTAGCAAAAAAATAAAGCAAAGTGATCTTAAAATCCCAAGTAGGTACACTTTCTTGCATGGAGCCATAAACTCCACTCATAAAGAAAAGTCCTAGAATTCCACATATTAGCGTAAGATAAAACATCCAATTTGAAGTTTTTAGATAAAGCAAAAAGCCCAAAGCACACACAAGAGATACAAATAAAATTTCATTATTCATCCAGCCTATATGCCACTCATTGTTTGCATAAAAAACACCCATTCTATTTAATACATTAAAAATGTGTGTAATATCATTTAAATGAAAAAATGAAGGGATAAAAGCAACCATCATTGCAATTCCTAAGGCTAATCCAAAAGACTTTAAATTTGCATAATTTTTGTAACCATTTATAAATGCAGGTGCATAAACCAAACTAAGTCCAATTACAGCTTGTGCTAAAATAGTAAATAATACCAAAGGTATTTCGCTTAAAATGTGATTAAATGATGTCATTTTTAACTCCTTGGTAGTTTTGAGGTAGATGAAAAATTGCGCTTTTATTACCTGAAGGCAAACTATGTTTTTCAGGCACTATACATAAATTTGGATGCGTGATAGAAGCATCAGGTAAAGGTGTGATAGAGGCTAAATTTCCATGTTCTTCTCTCAGTTTTGTTATATCGCCTGCTTTTAATGCTCTAAAAGGACAAGAGTCCACGCAAATTGGATTTTTACCTTCTTTTAATCTCTCATAACACCCATCGCATTTGCTCATATGACCACTTTCATGATTAAATTGAGGTGCGCCATAAGGACATGCCATAGCACAAGCTTTACAGCCTATACACATACTATCATCGATTGCTACTATTCCCCATTTTATTTTCATTGTTGCACCAGTTGGACAAGCTTTAAGACAAGATGGATTAGAACAATGATTGCAAGAAATAGAAGTGTAGTAAGCAAAAACACTTTGCTCAAAACCTCCATCTTCTTTACAGGTCCAATTTCCCCCTTCAGTCTCAAACACACGGCGAAAATTAACCCCCACAGGCATGTTTTTATAATCCTTGCAAGAAAGTGAGCAAGTCCTACAGCCTACGCATTTGCTTTGATCTAGCATAAAACCAAATTGTGAATTTTCTTCTAATTTCATCTTTTTCTCCTTAAACTTTTGCAATTTCAACTAAAATAGAATGTTGTCCATTTCCTTTAGAAATAGCAGTTGGCACTATACTTGCCAAAGAATTCACACAAGTTCCTACATCGATACCATTTTCATATTTTGCCCATGCACCTTGTGGGGTTACTGCACAACCTGGTATGATTTTTGGAGTAACTTTTGCTATGCCTTGTATGATTCCTAAGTCATTTCTTACTTGCACCACATCGCCCGTTTTGATACTTCTTTGCTCTGCATCTATGGTATTTATCCAAATTTCTTGCGGATTAACTTCTCTAATTTGTGGAATTTCCCAAAAGCTAGAATGCGTTCTACCTTTGTAGTGATAGCCAAAAAATTGCAAAGGATACTTTTGTTTTAATGGATCCAAAATCCCTTCTCTTTGGCTTTCAAAAACAGGAATAGGCACTATTTGTTGTCCTTCTTTTAATTTCCAAGTTTTTTGCATTTGTGCGAGTTTTGTGCTATAAATTTCTATCTTTCCGCTAGGAGTTTTTAAAGGATTATTGATAGGATCTTTTATAAAACTTTGTAATGCCACTACAGGTTTTACAGGCTCAAATTTTACAAGTCCTTTTTCGCACATTTCTTCAAAACTAGGTAAAAGTGGATTTTTTTTCATACTTTCTTCATAAAGGTATTTTAGCCAATCTTTTTGTGTTCTTCCTTCGCTAAATTCTTTTTCTATGCCAAGTCTTTTAGCAAGTTCAAGACACATTTCATAAATAGGTTTTGCTTCACCAACTGGCTCGATAGCTTTTTGACAATAAATAATATAAGGCTTATTGCTATAATATCCTGCGCTAGGTCTTATAAAATCTTCTTGCTCCAGCATAGTTGCATCAGGTAAAATATAATCTGCGTAGTTATTTGATGGAGTTCTAGTTACATTAACATCTACTATACACTCACACAAATTCTCATCGCTTAAAATATCATGCACTTCTTTAATGGTGCTGTGTTGATTTGTAAGACAATTTCCTGCTGTATTGAAAATAAATTTGATATTTTGTTTTAATTGTGTTGTGCCACGCACCCCATCACTAATATCTGTCATTTCTTTTCCGCGATAAATAGCGTCTGTAAATAAAAAACAAGGAATAGAATCTTTTATTGGATTTTTAAAAGGCATACCCATTATATCATATGTTTTACTTGATCCTGTTCGACATCCTGTATTTGTCCCTTCTATGCCAATATTTCCTGTAATACAAGCTAGAGTTGCTATCGCCCTTGCATTTTGTTCTCCATTTGAATGTCTTTGCACTCCCCAACCTTGTTCTATAAAACAAGGCTTTATGGTGGCAATTTCTCTTGCAAGTTGAACTATGCGGCGTGCCGGAATTTTTGTAATCTTGCTAGCCCAATCAGGAGTTTTTTCTACTCCATCGTTTAGTCCTAAAACATAGCTTTCATAGCTTGAGTTTTTGGCTGCATCTTGTGGCAGAGTATTTTCGCTAAAGCCTATGGTGTATTTATCAAGAAAAGTTCTATCAAGTAAATCTTCTTTTATCATCACATAAGTTAGCGCAGCAATCAAAGCTGCATCGGTTCCTGGTGCTATAGGTATCCACTCATCGCAATGCCCTATCATAGAATCATTGTATCTTGGGTCAATGTGAATTATTTTACATCCACTTTCTTCTAGGGCTTTTTGATAAGCATAGCCTACTCCACCACCTCCCATTCTAGTTTCAACATGGTTTGCTCCAAAAAATATAGCTAATTTTGCAGAGCGTAAAGTGTATATATCGCTAGCAGGAGATCCACCATAGAAAAAATTCATAGCATTTGAAATTTGAGCCGTAGAATAAGAATTATGATAATTTAAATAACCACCATAAAGACTTAAAAGTCTAGCCCATGGACCTTGTGTACAGCGATTGATTATTGTTCCTGTTGTTCCTGTTGCATAATTTATATAAAAGGCTTCATTGCCGTATTTTTCTTTAATTTCTTGCATTTTGGCAGAAATTTCATCAAAAGCTTGTTCCCAAGAAATAGGCATAAATTTACCTTCACCTCTTTTTCCCACTCTTTTTAATGGTCTTTTTAAGCGATTTGCATTGTAAACTTTATATCTTGAGCTTCTACCTCTAATACAGGCTCTTGCTTGACGATTATCAAAGCTATCATCACCTTCATTATCAGTACTGACATATTTAATAATTCCATCTTGAGTATGCACTTTTACAGGACATTTTGTTCCGCAATTTACATTACATCCAGCCCATTTGCTGATCAATGGTGGAGTTTTTAATAAATTTGCACTTAGACTTATAGGACTTAAGGTTAAGCCGCCAAACAAAGAACTCCATTTTAAAAAATCTCTACGATTTTGTTCCATGTTATCTCCTTACATTTATGTGACAAAAGTAATTGCGATTATAATACAAATAATAATTTTATTCAATTAAAATTAAGACTTTAAAACTCCTAAATATAGGCTTTATAATGGATTTTTCGTTTATGAATTTAACTTCAAAAAATAAAAATTTGAATAATATAATGATAAAAATTTATTAAAATAGTATTTAAATATAAATTTATAACTAAAATATAACTTTATCCCCCATATAGGCTTGCGAGTTGAGTTTTTTTGTTTTATAATTTTGTGCGTTATTAAAATAAAAAGGTTTTTTATGTTGAGATTTTTAATTTTTGTATTGTTATTGTTTATAAATTTAGAAGCAAAAATTCCAAAAGATATGCTTATTATAGCAGTTGAAAATGAAATCACAAGGATAAATCCTGCTTATAGTGAGGATCATGATGCAGTGATTAATCTTGTATTTTCAGGGCTTACGCGTTTTGATGAAAATATGAATTTAAAACCTGATTTGGCTAAGTCTTGGGATGTTAGTAAAGATGGGCTTATTTATGATATTTTTTTAAGAGACGATGTTTTATGGCATGATGGAGTCAAATTTAGTGCTGATGATGTGAAATTTAGTATAGAAACCTTTAAAAATCCTAAAAACAATTCTTCTGTTTATGTCAATTTTGAAGACATTAAAAGTGTGGAAATTTTAAATCCTTCTCATGTAAAAATCACACTTTTTAAACCTTATCCTGCATTTTTAGATGCTTTAAGCATAGGAATGCTTCCTAAACATTTGCTTGAAAATGAGAATTTAAACATAAGCTCTTTTAATCAAAATCCTATAGGTACAGGTCCTTATAAATTTGTAAAATGGAAAAAAGGTGAATATGTTGAATTTAAAACTAATGAACATTTTTATCTTGATAAGGTAAAAACTCCAAGACTTATTATAAAACACATTTTTGATCCTTCTATAGCTAGTGCTGAGCTTAAAAATGGCAAGATAGACGCAGCTTTAATCGATGTTTCTTTGCTAAATATTTTTAAAAATGATGAAAATTTTGGAATTTTACGTGAAAAATCGGCTGATTATCGGGCTTTAATGTTTAATTTTGATAATGAATTTTTAAAAGATTTAAAAGTAAGACAAGCTTTAAATTACGCAGTTGATAAAGAAAGTATAGTAAAAAATCTTTTGCATGATTATGCTTTTGTAGCCAATCACCCTTTAGAGCGTTCTTGGGCAAATTTTAAGAATTTTAAAATTTACAAATATGATCCTAAAAAAGCCGAGAATTTACTTGTAAGTGCAGGTTTTAAGAAAAATAAAGATGGAAATTTTGAAAAAGATGGGAAAATTTTAGAATTTGAAATTTGGGCGATGAGTAATGATCCTTTAAGGGTAAGTTTAGCTGGAATTTTGCAAAGCGAATTTAGAAAAATAGGAGTTGTAAGCAAGGTGGTGGCTAAACCTGCTGGAAGTTTTGATTATTCTAAAGTAGATAGTTTTTTAATAGGCTGGGGAAGTCCTTTAGATCCTGATTTTCACACTTTTAGGGTATTTGAAAGTTCGCAAGATAGTGCTTTAAATGATGAGGGTTGGAATTTTGGACATTATCATGATAAAAAAGTGGATATAGCCTTGCAAAAAGCAAGAAATACTTTAAATTTGGAAGAGAGAAAAAAATATTATAAAGATTTTATAGATGCTTTGTATGAAAATCCTCCTTTTATTTTTTTAGCCTATCTTGATTTTGCTTTAGTTTATAATAAAGATTTAAAAGGTATCAAAGCAAGGACTTTAGGTCATCACGGAGTGGGTTTTACTTGGAATGTTTATGAGTGGAGTAAATAGTGCTAAAGCGCTTAGTTTTTAGTATTGTCGTAGCATTTTTTAGCACTTTTTTATGTTTTGTTTTGCTTTATTTTAGTAAAGGCAGTATAGCTTATGCTAATGGAGTTAATTCACAAAGTAAAGAATTTGTTCAAAGAATAGAACAAAATTTAGGGCTTGATAAGCCTTTATTAGAGCAGTATAAAATTTGGCTTTTTAAGACTTTAAAAGGAGATTTAGGAGTTTCTTTTTTAAGTGGAGAAAGTGTTTTAAAGCTTATAAAAGAAAGAATTTTTAATACTTTTATTTTGGGTTTTAGTGCCTTAATGCTTTTATTTTTACTTAGTGTTTTTTTGGCACTTTTGGGATATTATTATAAAGAAAGTTTTATAGATAAAATCATCACTTTTTTAGCTTTTAATTTTTTTGCTTTACCTCCTTTTGTTTTGGCTTTATTGTTTGTTTTGATTTTTGGAATTTTTTGGAAAATTTTGCCTGTTATGGGAAGTAGTGATATAGGCTTTGAAGATGATTTTTTAAATCGTTTAGAGCATTTGATTTTGCCTGTTTTGGTACTTGTTTTATCACATTTGGCGTTATTTTTAAGGATTGCTAGAAATTTTATCAATGAAAGTTTTTCTCAAATTTTTATTCAAAATTTATACGCTAGGGCTTTAAGGGAGAAAGATATTTATTTTTTAGTTTTGAAATATTCTTTAAGCCCTATTGTGGCTTATTTTGGAGGAAGTGCTTTAAGTTTTATGATGGGAACTTATGTGGTAGAAAGTGTCTTTGCTTACGAGGGACTTGGGTCTTTACTTTTTAAAAGTATTATTTTTAAAGATTATCCTGTTGTACTTGCAGTTATATTTTTTAGCGTTTTGCTTGCAGCATTTTTTACATTTTTAAGTGATATTGTAGCTAGGATTTTAAATCCTAGATTAAGAAGGCTTGATTTTGTTTAAATTTCTTATCATACTTGCACCTTTAATTTTTTTGTTTTTATGTGCCTTGTTCGCACCTTTTTTGGCTCCTTTTGATATTTTAAACACTCATTTAGAAAATTTGCATCAAGCTCCTAATTTTACTTATATTTTAGGGACTGATTTTTTAGGCAGAGATTTGTTTTCTCGTCTGCTTTTTGCTTTGAGAAATTCTTTGATTATAGGTGTTGGTGGATCTTTATTGTCTATTATCTTTGCTTTGTGTTATTTGTTTTTAGCGCGATGTTTTTTTTATGTTTTTTGGATGCGTATTTTAGAGTTTTTTTTAGCCTTGCCTGCTTTTTTACTTATGATGTTTTTTCAAAGTATGATAACTTCTGATGTGTTTTTGATGATTTTTTTAATCGCTTTAATTCATTGGTGTTTCATAGCAAGAATTATAGAAAGTGAATTAAAAAGACTTGAAAATTTAGATTTTTACAAAGCAAATATAGTGCTTGGAAGAACTAAATTTAGAGCTTTTTTTAAAGATTTAATACCTGCTTTAAAAACACTGATTTTTACACTTTTTATATTTAATATCGTTCATGCTATAGCCACAGAAGCTACTTTGAGTTTTTTTGGACTGGGCTTAGGATTTGAAATTCCAACTTTAGGTACTCTTTTGAGTGAGTCTTCAAAAGCAGTTTTTATAGGTGCTTGGTGGATGATACTTTTTCCACTTTTAAGCTTGCTTTTGTTGTTTTTACCTCTTTTATGGTTGGGTAATTTTTTACAAAAAATTTGGGGTATAAGATCTTGAAGGTAAGAAATTTAAATATCAGTTTGAAGAATAATTTATTGCTTAAGGATATTAATTTAGATATAAAAACAGGCAAAACTTTAATGATACTAGGACAAAGTGGAGTGGGTAAAAGCTTGTTAGGAAAAGCTTTGGTAAGACTTTTAGATTCTAACTTCACAATAAGTTTTGATGAATTAAGTTTTCATAATTCTTGTATTTTTAATTTTAACAAAGAAGAGCTTAGAGATTTTCGTTCTAAGGTGGCACTTGTTTTGCAAGATGCAGAGCTTAGTCTTTATCCTTATTTGGATATCGGAAATTTATGTCATCTTGTTTTAAAAACTCATACAAAATTAAAACAAAAAGAAAGAAAAGATTACGCTTTTTCTTATTTTAAAAAATTAGGATTTGAAAATCTTGATCGTTTATGGCATTCTTATGCTAATGAATTAAGTTTGGGTATGGCAAGAAGGGTGAGCCTAGCTTTAGCATTATTAAATCAACCCCAAATTTTAATTTGTGATGAAATCACAGCTTCTTTGGATAAAGAAAACGCTTCTAAGATCATATCGATTTTAGAAGAATTAAAAAATACTACAGCCTTAGTTTGCATCACTCATGATTTAAATTTGGTAAATTCTTTAGCAGATGAAATTCTTATGCTAGAAAAAAATAGTTCAAATTTATATAGTTTAGATGAGTTTTTAAGGTATTATAATGCTTAAAGTTTGTAATTTAAGTAAGTTTTATGAGCTTAAAAAGCATTGGTATTTAAAAAAAGAAAGACATATTATTTTTGATAATATCAATTTTTCTTTAAATGAAAATGACAATTTAATAATTTTAGGTAAAAGTGGTGCAGGTAAAAGTACATTAGCTAGAATTCTTTGTTTTTTAGAAGATCCAAGCGAGGGTGAGGTATGGTATGAAAATCTTAACTTACACAAGCTTGATAAAAACAAACAGAGACTTTTAAGAAAGCAAATTCAGTATTGCTTTCAAGATCAAAAAATGGCTTTAAACCCTTATAAAAAAATCAAAAATCTTATACAAGATGGTTTGGAAAATTTTAATTTACAAAAGAATGATGATTTGATTTTAGAATTTTTTGATTTTTTTAGTCTAAAAAAACAAATTTTAGAACAAAAACCCTATGAGTTAAGCGGAGGAGAAGCCACACGCGTAGGTCTTATCCGTGCTTTGGTTTTAAATCCTAAATTGTTGATTTTAGATGAAATTACTTCAGCGCTTGATATTAAAACTTCTAAAGAAATTTTAACTTTTTTATATGACTATCAGCAAAAAAATAATATTTCTTATATATTTATAACCCATCAAAGTGATCTTTTTTATAAATTTAATCATAAAAAATTAAAACTTTAAAAAAATATTTTTTAATATAAGTTTCAATATAGAAAGTTTAGAGTAAAATAAAGAAAAGTGTAAATTTAATTTTTGTTGTGGAGTGATTAAAGTGCTTTAAAAAAGGAGAATAAATGTCTCATATAGATGCTTCGCATCCTTATTTTGGTATTTTTTTAATGCTAGTACTTGCTAGTGTTATTTTTTTTGGACTGGTTTTTTTAGCTTCAAAAATTGGTAATAATTTTGCCGCAAAAAATCGCAAAAAATTAGGACTTGGAATTTATGAATGTGGTCCTATTCCTGTTAAACAAGCTAACAAGATTAACTCTCAATTTTTCATCATCGCCTTAATCTTCATACTTTTGGATATAGAAGTTGTGTTTTTATTTCCTTGGGCTTTGATTTTTAAAGATTTAGGTTGGTTTGGGCTTTTAGAAGTTTTTGTTTTTATCGTACTTTTAGGAGTTGGATTTTTATATGCTTATAAAAAAGGAGCGTTTGCATGGCAGAGCATCAAGTAAATTATGCAAGTGGTTTGCCCGTCGTTTTAACTAGCGTTGATAAACTAGTTCAATGGGGTAGGAGTAATTCTTTATGGGCTTTATCTTATGGACTTGCCTGTTGTGCGATTGAGATGATGGCGGCTGGGGGTTCAAGATATGATTTTGATAGATTTGGAACGATTTTTAGAGCTTCGCCACGTCATAGTGAGGTGATGATTATCGCAGGAACTTTATGTAAAAAACACGCTGAATTTACAAGAAGACTTTATGATCAAATGCCTGATCCTAAATGGGTGATTTCTATGGGAAGTTGTGCCAATACAGGTGGTATGTTTAATACTTATTCTACTGTTCAAGGAGTGGATAGAATTATACCTGTAGATATTTATGTACCAGGCTGTGCTCCACGCCCAGAAAGTTTTCAGTTTGCTTTGATGATTTTGCAAAAAAAGATCCGCAAAGAAAAAGCAAGTCGTAAAATCGCACCTAAAAGGTTGATATGATGAGAAAGTATAGCGATAAAAAAAATGCTCAAACTCAAAATTATTACAAAGATAGATTTTATCACGCACCACACACTGTAAAATCTGATGTTAATGAAAGTGTTTTTAAAGATGATTTTGAAGTTTTAAAAACTCAAGTAGAAATTTTAAATTCCTTTGTAGAGCTTGATTTTTGGGTAATAGAAATTAAAAAAGAAGACAATGTTAAAACTTTGCAAATGCTTAAAACTTTAGGGTATTTAAGTTTTACAGAGGCAAGTGCTATTGATTTTGTAGCAGATAAAAATGGTTTTGAAGTGTTTTATCAGCTTTTAAATTTAGAAAAAAAATTAAGAGTGAGAATAAAAACTTTTGTAGGCGTAAAAGAGCGTTTGCAAAGCGTGGCTCATGTTTTTAAAGGGGCAAATTGGAGTGAGAGAGAAATTTATGATATGTTTGGAATTTTCATCATAAATCATCCCAATTTAAAACGCATTTTAATGCCCGATGATTGGTTTGGACATCCGCTTTTAAAAACTTATCCTTTAAAGGGTGATGAGTTTGCAAGATGGTATGAGATTGATAAAATTTTTGGTAAAGAATATCGTGAAGTAGTGGGTGAAGAACAAAGAGATTCTGGTTTTGTTGATGATAAAGATACACTAAATTTTGCAAGACTTTATCATGAAGTGCCAAAAGGTGGTCAAAAGAAGGAAATTTCCTTTAAACAAGAATATCAAGAAGATGAAGGCGTAGCTTTTGTAAAAAAAGTAAAACGTGATGAAGCAAAAATTTTAGAGAAAAGGCGTTAAAATGCAAATTCCTAGCAAGTTAAAACCTTATTATGAAAATATAGCTTTTGAGCAAGAAGACTCAAAAATGATTATCAATTTAGGCCCTCAACACCCTTCAGCACATGGAAATTTACGTCTTATTTTAGAACTTGATGGAGAGCAAGTTGTAAAAGCACGTCCTTGTATAGGTTATATGCATCGTGGTATGGAAAAAATGGCTGAAAATATGATTTATCAAGAATTTATTCCTACTACTGATAGAATGGATTATATCGCCGCTTCAGCGAATAATTATGCTTATTGTGCAGCGGTTGAAAAGCTTTGTGGTTTAGAGATTCCACGCCGTGCAGCAGTCATACGCATGATACTTTTAGAATTAAACCGTATCGCATCGCATTTACTTTGGCTTGCCACTCATGCGCTTGATATTGGTGCGATGAGTGTGTTTTTATACTGCTTTAGAGAACGTGAATATGTTTTGGATTTGATAGAAAAGTATTGTGGCGCAAGGCTTACGCATTCTTCTATGAGAATAGGTGGGGTTATGCTTGATTTACCTGAGAATTATTTAGAAGAAATGCTTGCATTTTGCGATAAATTTCCAAATGATTTAAAAGATTATGAAGATCTTTTAGATGATAATAGAATTTGGCGTTTAAGAACTGAAAATGTAGGTGTGGTTACCAAAGAACAAGCCTTAAATTGGGGTTGTACAGGTGTGATGTTAAGAGGAAGCGGTATAAAATACGATATACGCAAAGAAGAGCCTTATTTGCTTTATAATGAAGTTGAATTTGGTGTGCCTTATGCTACGCAAGGGGATTCTTATGCAAGATATAAAGTTTATATGCAAGAATTTCGTGAAAGTTTGAAAATCCTTAGACAATGTGCCACGCTTTATAAAGATACTCCGCCTGAAATTTTAGCTACGCATCCTGAGTATGTAAGTGCTTCAAAGGAGCAAATTTTAACGCAGAATTATTCCTTAATGCAGCATTTTGTTTTAATTACTCAAGGTTTAAAACCTCCTAAAGGCGAAGTTTATGTGCCTACTGAAAGTCCAAAAGGTGAGCTTGGCTTTTTTATCCATAGTGATGGTACAGGAAGACCTTATCGTTTAAAGGCTAGAACGCCTAGTTATTGGCATTGTGCGTTTTTTGAAGAAATGCTTGTAGGTACTTATTTGGCTGATGTTGTAGCCATTATGGGTAATGTAAATATAGTTTTAGGTGAGATAGATCGATGAGAAGAGTAGATTTAAGAAAAAGCAAAGAGCTTTTTGAAGATTTAGCACAAATCATAAAAGAAGCAAAACAAGGCGAGGTTTTAGTGGTGCTTTTTAAAATCGGCGATTTTTCTCCTGTTGAAAAAAGTTTTTCTTTTGTAAAAGAACAAGGCTGTGAGCTTTTAAATTCTTTGAAATTTAATCAAGTGGATTGGACTATTGTTATAAAAAAGGAGAGGGTATGATTTATGATAATGCTCTTTGTTTTTTAGATATGCCAAGCCTTAAAAACAAAAATTTATGTGAAAAAATAGGTGTAAATAGCATTAATATTTCTTGTTTGGAAGATAAAAACTTAAAAGCTAAATTTTACAAATGCGAAATTGCAAGTTTGAGTTTTGTTTTAGCCTTGCTTTGTAAATTAAGCGATGAAGGGCATTTTTGCGATTTAGATGAGGGATATTTAAGTGCTGAATCTTGTTTTGGAGAGGAAGAAGCAGGTGAAGTGCTTGCTTTTTTAAAAGAGGCTAAGTATTTAATTATAGATAAAAATATCCATTCTTACAAAGATAGTGAAAATATCAAATATTTTTTGAATTTCTTAAGCGTAAAATATGAATTAAAGATTTTAGATAGCGATGAAGAAGAATGCGATTTTAAAAAGGCAAAATTAAACACCCTAAAAGAACTAGATAATTATGATGGTTTAGTGCTTTTTAGAGTAAATTTGCAAGATAAAAATTTACATTGTTCAAAGCAATTTTTACAAATTGCAAAATGCAAAGATCAAAGTGAAGTTGAAATTTTGGCTAAAGATTTTAGTCTTAAAGCCAAGCTTTGTTTAGATGAAAATTTACAAGGCACCATAGCTTTTTTAAATTATGAAAACAATGGTTTTGATTTTACTCCAATTCGCATAAAGGAAGCAAAATGACAGTTAAGATTAATGGTATAGATTGCGCCTTTGAAGAAGGCGAATATATTTTAAATATAGCAAGAAGAAATGATATTTTTATCCCAGCGATTTGCTATCTTTCGGGCTGTAGTCCTACTTTGGCTTGTCGTATGTGTATGGTTGAAGCTGATGGTAAAAAGGTATATTCTTGCAATACTAAAGCAAAAGAGGGTATGGTTGTAGAAAGTGATTTGCAAAATCTTTGGGATGAAAGAAATGAGATCATGCAAACTTATTGTATCAATCATCCTTTAGAGTGTGGGGTTTGCGATAAATCAGGCGAGTGTGAATTGCAAAATTTCACTCATAAAAGCCGTGTAAATGTTCAAAAACATTGGATTAAAGACACGCATAAACCCCATAAACATTGGGGAATGATTAATTACGATCCCGCGCTTTGCATAGTATGTGAGCGCTGCATTACAGTTTGTAAGGATAAAATCGGCGAAAGTGCTTTAAAGACTGTTCCTCGTGGCGGAGATAGTGTGGATAATAGCTTTAAAGAGAGTATGGGAAAAGATGCTTATGCGATTTGGACTAAATTTCAAAAAAGTTTGATAGGCCCTGCAAATGGCGATACGCTTGATTGTTCATTTTGTGGAGAATGTACAAGCGTGTGTCCAACAGGAGCTTTGATAGGTTCGAAATTTCAATACACTTCAAATATTTGGGAACTTAAAAGAATCCCTGCTTCAAATCCGCATTCAAGCGATTGTGAGTTGATGTATTATGATATTAAGCAAAGTGGTATTAGCAATCAAAAAGAAAAAATTTATCGTGTGAGTAATGATTTTGCCTTTGCGAGTTTAAATAAGGCTGCAAGATTTGCTTTTGATACGCAAAATGAATCAGATAAAGATGAAAAAGCCTTTGAAGAACTTGTGGAGCTTTTTGAGAAAAATGAAATTAAAAACATTAAATTTAATAGTTTTATCACCAATGAAGAAGCTTTGATTTTACAAAATTTAAAAAAGAAATTTAATCTTTCTTTGATCAATGAAGAAGCTTTGAAATTTAAAGAATTTTTACAAGAATTTATCGCTAATTCTGGCGAGTTTTATAGTGCTAATACTCAAGATATAACAAAAAGTGATTTTTTGGTTGTAGCTGGAATGCTTTTAAGATATGATGCTCCAACACTTAGCTATAAAGTCAACAATGCTTTAGTGATGAATAAAGGCTCAGGGCTTTATTTTCATCCTATGGAAGATATGGGTATAGCAAAATATTCTAAAAATTTTATTTCACACATTCACAAAAGTGGCGATGAAGAGCAAATTTTATATTTTTTACTTCAAAAATTTAGCCAAGATGAAGGTATTAAAACTCATTTAGCAGAGTTTTTTGTTAGCGAAAATAAAGAAATAGAAGAAAGTATCAACGAAGAAGTTGTAGAACAAGTCATAGAAAAAGATGAAGAAGGTAATGAAATCCAAAAAGAAGTAAAAAAAGTCGTACCTAAAAAAGTAAAAAAAATCATAGAAGTGCAACGCTCTATTTTTGCTAAAAATTTAGGCATAGATGAAGATAAATTAGAAGATTTATTGCTTAAAAAAGCAAATTTTACTCTTGTTGTAGGGAGTGATTTTTATTTTCATAAAAATGCGAAAAAACTTGCTAAATTACTTGCTTTGATCCAAAATACCACTCCTTTTAAAGTCTTTTTAAATCCTACGCATACTAATACCTTAGGTGTGGCTATAATTTGTGATTTGGATAAAAACACGCAAGAAGGCAAGACTTTAGGCTACAATGAAAAAGGTGATTTTAGTTTTTCTTATGAAGAGCATGCAAATTTAGCTAGTGCGAGTTTAAATCAGCAAGAAGGAACTTTTTTAAATTATGATAAAAGAGTGGTACCAACTAACGCTGCTTTAGAATTTAAGGGATATTTTTTAAATGATTTGGCTAATGCTTTAGGTTTTGATGAGGAATATACTATAAATTATACTAAGAGACTCCCTATAAATAAAGGTTTTTCTCCGATTGATTTTGATCATTTAGACAATTTTTATACCAATGCAGGCGATTGCAAAAGGGGATATGAGCTTAATTTAGAATGTTTCAAACAAGTTGCTAAAAAAGATTTCATCTCTCCAAATTTTGAAAATTTAAGCCTAAAAGAAGATGAAATTTTGCTTTATAGTGCTAATCCTAGCTATCAATTTGGTAGATTTTCAAATCGTGCTAGTGCGATTAATGAGGTGATTTTTTTAGCTGTAAGTGAAAATTTAGCTAAAGAAAAAAATTTAAAAGATAAAGATCTTGTAAAACTTAAAATAAAAGATAAAGAATTAAGCCTTAGTGTGCGTGTGGATAAGGACATAAAAAATGGAGCTTTCTTGCCGTATTTTGATGAAAAGCTTGACACGCTAAGTTTTTTTGATGAAAGATTTGTTGTGGCGAATTTAGAAAAATTAGGAGCAAACCATGAGTGATTTTGCTTTTTTTGCTTTAGAGGCTTTGATTAAATGTATTATTATCATTGCAATATTTGCGAGTTTAGCAGGTCTTGCAACTTATGCTGAAAGAAAGGTTTTAGCTTATTTTCAAAGACGCATAGGGCCTGATATGGTAGGGCCTTTTGGGCTTATTCAACTTGTAGCTGATATGATAAAACTTTTTACTAAAGAAGATATAATCCCTTCAAATTCGCAAAAATTTATTTTTGCTATAGCACCTTTGATTTCTGCTATTTGTGCTTTTGTTTCTTTAGCGGCCATTCCTATGCTACCTGAATTTACTTTATTTGGAAAGGTAATTCAGCCTATAGTGGCAGATATCAATGTAGCTTTGCTTTTTGTCATCGGTACTTCAGGACTTTGCTTTTATGCGGTGTTTTTGGGTGGACTTGCAAGTAATAATAAATGGTCGATTTTAGGGGCTGCAAGAGGGCTTGTAGCGATTATTTCCTATGAAAGCGTAGGAGCTTTAGCTTTGATTGCTATTGTAATGCTTGTAGGTTCTTTTTCTTTGGTGGATATTAACAATTATCAAAGCGATGGATTTTTTTCTTGGCTTATTTTTAAACAACCTTTGGCTTTTGTGCTTTTTATAATTGCTTTATTTATAGAGACTAATAGAACTCCGCTTTGTTTGACGGAAAATGATGCTGAAATTGTAGCGGGTTATGGAACGGAGTATTCGGGTTTAAGATGGGGTATGTTTTTCATAGGTGAATATACTTCTATGATAGCTGGAGCTATTTTGGTCACTCTTTTGTTTTTAGGGGGTTTTAATAGCTTTTGGATTATTCCTGGTTGGATTATGATGATAGTAAAATCAAGTTTTATTTTCTTTTGGTATTTTTGGGCAAGAGCTGCTTTTCCGCAATTGCGTCCAGATCAAGTGATGAAAATGTGCTATTTGATCTTAATTCCTTTAGCTGTTTTAAACCTTTTAATCACTGCTTTGACAGTTCTTTTATAGGAGTTTGATATGAAAAATTATTATTTAGTAGATGAGAAAAGAAAAACTCCTGTTAGCACTTGGGAGAAAATTTCACAAGCTTTGCGTAGAAGCGTTAAACTAGAGCTTTTTGTAGGGCTTTTTGTGATGATGAGAGAATTACTTAAGAGAAATAATAGTGCTACGATTAAATATCCTTTTGAAAAGGTAAAGCTTGACAATCGTTACCGTGCTGTTCATCGTTTGATGCGTTTTATAGAAAGCGAAAATGAAAGATGTATAGGTTGTGGGCTTTGCGAAAAAATTTGCATTAGCAATTGTATCAGAATGGAAACTTCTTTAGATGAAAATGGGCGTAAAAAAGTAGGAAATTATAGTATTAATTTAGGGCGTTGTATTTATTGTGGTTTTTGTGCTGAGGTTTGTCCTGAACTTGCTATAGTGCATGGCACAGAGTATGAAAATGCAGCCGAGCAAAGGTCTTATTTTGGCTATAAGCAAGATTTTTTAACTCCTATTGATAAGCTTAAAAATCAAGTTGAATTTGAAGGAGCAGGAAGTCTTAGAAAGGATGCAAATTTGTGGGTTAAAAAAACGCCAAATTATTACGATGCGATGCTTGAAAGTGCCTTAGAAAATCAAAACACACAAGAGCAAGGAGAAAACAAATGATAGAAAATTTAGCCTTTGTATTTTTTAGTGTAGTGGTTTTAGGCTTTTTTGGCATTGCGGTTTTAAGTAAAAATATGCTTTATTCTCTTTCGGCTTTAGCGGGTGGAATGGTGTTTTTATCGGGATTTTATTTTTTACTTGATGCAGAGTTTTTAGGTGTGATACAAATTATTGTTTATAGTGGAGCTGTGCTTGGACTTTATAGTTTTGCGATGATGTTTTTTGATGCTTCTAAAGAATTTAAAGAACAACTTAAAGCTAAAAAAAGTTTTTTTACTTTGGTGGTTTTAAGTGCGATTTTACTTTTGGCCATGCTTATAGGTTTTAAATACCAAAATATCAGCACGGATTTGCCTTTAAACGATCCTGCTTTGTTTGATTTTAATAAACAACTGGCTTTAGCGATTTTTTCAAAATATCTTTTGGCTTTTGAGTTTATAGCTATTTTACTTTTGATTGCTTTAGTGTGTGCTATAGTGCTTACTCATAAAGAGCTAACAAAGGAAAAACAATGATAGAAAAGTATTTTTTTATAGCTATTTTAATGTTTGTCATAGGGCTTGTAGGGATTTTAAAAAGACAAAATCTCATTATGCTTTTTATTTCGAGTGAAATTTTATTAAATAGTGCTAATTTAGTCTTGGTAGTGGCTTCTAAAATGCACAATGATTTAAATGGACAGGTTTTTGCACTTTTTATCATGGGTGTAGCGGCTTGTGAAGTAGCTGTTGGTGTAGCTTTGTGTGTGCTTTGGTATAGAAGAAAAGGCACTTTAGAGTTAAAAAGTTTAAAAGAAGTGGAGGCTTAGTATGCAAAATTTGGCTTTGATTTCTCTTTTTAGTCCTTTTATAGCTTTTTTGTTTGCAAGTTGTTTTGCTTTGAGTGAGAAAAAACAATTTGTAGGGATAATTTGCTCACTTCTAATAGCTTTGAGTGCTTTTTGTTCTCTGTATTTGCTTTTTTGCAATGAAGCTTTTAATGTGAGTTTGTTTGAATGGTTTGCTGGAGTAAATTTTGGCTTTGATATAGATGCTATTTCGCTTACTATGATGAGTGTTGTAGGTATTGTAGCTACTTGTGTGCATTTTTATAGTATTTTTTATATGGCTCATGATGAAGGTTTTAATAAATTTTTTGCTTATTTGGGGCTTTTTGTCTTTTCTATGCTTTTTTTAGTTATGAGTGATAATTTCTTAGGACTTTTTGTAGGTTGGGAAGGCGTTGGGCTTTGTTCTTGGTTGCTTATAGGTTTTTGGTATAAAAATAATACTTATTCTTTTGCGGCTAATGAAGCTTTTATTATGAATCGTATTGCGGATTTGGGTATGCTTTTGGGAATTTTTTGGCTTTATTTACAAGCAGGAACTTTAAAATATGATGAAGTTTTTTCCATGGCACAAAGCCTAGATCACAATGCTTTGATCTTAATCGCAACTTGTTTATTTATAGGGGCTATGGGAAAATCTGCACAATTTCCTTTTCACACTTGGCTTGCTGATGCTATGGCAGGGCCAACTCCTGTTTCTGCATTAATCCATGCAGCAACCATGGTAACAGCGGGGGTTTATTTGGTAATTCGTGCGAGTACGCTTTATGATTTAGTTCCTGAGGTTTCTTATATTATTGCCTTACTCGGAGCTTTTGTAGCGATTTTTGCAGCCTCTATGGCTTTGGTGGTTAGGGATTTAAAACGCATTATTGCTTACTCTACCTTATCGCAACTTGGATATATGTTTGTGGCTGCAGGACTTGGGGCTTATGGTATAGCTTTATTTCACTTAGCTACACATGCTTTTTTTAAATCTTTACTTTTTTTAGGTGCTGGAAATGTAATGCATGCTATGAATGATAAATTAGACATTAAAAAAATGGGTGGACTTTTTAAACCTTTAAAATTTACGGCTATTTTGATGTGTATAGGATCTTTAGCTTTAGCAGGAATTTATCCTTTTGCAGGATTTTTCTCTAAAGATTTGATTTTGGGATATTCTTTTATTTCTTTTCATCATGGTATTTTTTTAGTGCTCTTAATCGCAGCTTTTTTAACAGCATTTTATAGCTTTAGACTTTTAATGTTGGTATTTTTTACCCCTGCAAGACATGATGAACATCCACATGAAGCAAGTAAAATCGCACTTTTGGCTATGAGTCCTTTGATGGTTTTAGCTATTATTGCAGGATTTTTCGAACATAGTTTTTTTGAATATTTAAGCACAAAATTAGTTTTTATTGATGCGCAAAATCAAATTGTAATGATTTGTGCGAGTGTAGCAGCTATTTTGGGTGCAATTTTGGCTATTTTTGCTTATAAAAATTCTTGGTTTAAAGAAAGTATTGAAGAAAATAAAATTCACAAACTTTTAAGTAATGATTATTTTATTCCTAGATTTTATCATCAATTTATCGTTTCAAAATATGAAAGCTTATGTACGATTTTAAAACATTGTGATCTTTATATTTTTGACAGAATAGTTGAAAAAATTGCTTTGTATTCTCAAAATATTTCACAAAAAATGATTATGCCAAACAGCTTAAACTTAATGCTTAGGTTTTTGGTGGCAGCTTTTGTGATTTTGTTGATTTTAGTATGGATGGTGTAAAATGCTAAATTATTTGATATTTTTTCCTTTGATTGCTGCTTTTGTGATTTTGCTATTAAATCGCGGAGGCGTTAAGGTTTTTAGCGTTGTTGTAAGTTTTATGATTTTGGCTTTAAATTTGGATATTTTTGCGGATTTTTTACAAGGGGCAAGCTTTGATTATAATCTCTCTTTTAAAATTTTGAAATTTTTTAGCTTTCATGTAGGAGTAGACAGTATTGCACTTGTGTTGATGCTTTTAAGTTCTTTGATGATATTTTTAAGCTTTTTATTTTTAAAGCTGGAACAAAAAGCACTTGTATCTTGTATATTCTTTTTAGAATTTGCCATTATGGGACTTTTTAGCGCAAAAGATGGTTTGTTATTTTATGTTTTTTGGGAATTTTCTCTTTTGCCTTTGCTTTATATTATGGGAGTTTATGGTAAAGATTTTAGAGCAGGGGTGAAATTTTTTATCTATGCTTTTGCGGGTTCAATTTTAATGCTTGTAGCATTGATTTATCAAGCTTATTTAAATTATCAACTTTTAAATATTTTCACTTTTGACTTGGAAATTTGGAAAAATAATGCCTCAGCAGTAAATTTCACAGAGCAACTTTTACTTTTTGGAGCATTTTTTATCGCTTTTGCTATCAAAGCTCCTTTATTTCCACTTCATACTTGGGCACCTAAGGTTTATGCAAATTCGCCTGTGCTTGTTTCTGTAATGCTTGTAGTTTTTAAAATGGCTCCTTTTGGATTTTTACTTTTTTGTTTACCACTTTTTCCAGATGCGAGTGTGTATTTTATGCCTTTAATTGTAGCTTTATGTATAGTGAGTATCGTTTATAATGCTTTAATTGCTTATAGAGCAGAAAATATTAAAGAATTGATCGCTTATAGTTCTATTTCACATCTTGGTGTGATGATTTTGGGAATTTTTTCTTTAAATGCTTTAGGTATTAGTGGTGCGGTTTTTTATATGTTTGCACACGGTATTGTAACAGGATCTTTATTTTTAATGGTTGAACTTTTATATCAAAGATATCATACTTATGATATTTCTTTTTACCATTCTTTGGCCAAAAAAGCACCTTTATTTTCAATTTTCTTTATGCTAATTTTACTTGCGAGTGTTTCTTTGCCTTTAACTGTTTCTTTTGTGGGAGAGTTTTTAATTCTTTTAGGTATAGCAAAGATTAATTTATTTTACGCTTTGTTGGCAGGTTTGGTGATTATTTTAGGAGCGATTTATATGTTCGCAGTATTTAGAAAAATATTTTTCATGCAAAAACAAAGCTTTATAGAGGGTTTTTCTTTACGCTTTAGAGAAATAGTAGCGCTTGTGTGTATTGTAGTAATGATTTTTGGACTAGGGCTTATGCCAAATATACTTTTAAAGCCGATACAAAAAGATGTGGATAATCTTATAAAAACAATGAATATTAGAGCTGTGGAGCAAAATACTTTAGATTTTTTATCTAAAATAGGAGAGGCAAATGTTAAATAATTTTTTAAATTTAGAACTTTTAAATATAAGCTTATCTTATCCATTTTTATTTTTAATTACAACCGCAATAGTTCTTTTGCTTTGCTCTGGTTTTTGGAAATTTCATCGATCGTTTTATATTGGCATAAGTTCTTTATCTTTAATTGTAAGTGCTTTTTTGATTTTAAATAATGCAAATGCTCAAGGTTTAGAAGCAAAAGCTTTTTTGGCTACTTTAAATAATGATATTGTTTCATTTTATGCTTCTTTGGTGATTTTGTGTTTTTCATTTTTATATCTTTTAATGCAAAAAGAAGAAAATCAAGGTGAATTTTATGCTTTATTTTTATTTATGATTGCATCTTTGCTTTTGATGGTTTCAAGCTCAAATTTAGTACTTATTTTTATAGGACTTGAAAGTTCTTCTTTAGCACTTTATACTTTAATAGCAATGCGTGGAAGTAATAATGCTATTTCAAGTGCAATAAAATACTTTAGTGTAGCGGCTGTAGGAGCTGGGTTTTTTGTTATGGCTGTAGCTTTTATTTATTTAAAAACAGGAACTTTAGATTTATCTGCTAATTTAGCGTTAAAAAATGAGTTTCAAAAAGATCCCATGCTTTTGGGTGCTGGAGTGATGATTTTCGTTCTTTGTGCAATTAAGCTTTCTTTGGCGCCTTTTCATTTTTGGCTTAAAGACGTGTATTATGCAGCACATACAAATTTGGTTGCTTTTATTTCAGTTGTGCCAAAAGTTGCCATGTTGGTTGTGGTTATTCGTCTGTTTGATTTTTTAAATAATACAGGTTTTGAATATATCATAATAGTTCTAGCGATTTTTTCTATGCTTATAGGTGCTTTTGCGGCTCTAAGTCAAAACAATATCAAAAAAATGTTTGCTTATAGTTCTGTAGTGCATTCTTCTTTGGTTTTGGTGGCTTGTATTCCTTTATTAAAAGAACAAAATTTTGATGGAATTTTGCTTGCTATTTTTGGATATTGGACTTTATTTGCTTTTGCAAATTATGCTGTATTTATGATTTTAAGCAATTATGAGAATAATTCTTATGAGAGTTTAAATGGACTTTTGGTTAAAAAACCTTTAATTGCTTTTTGTTTGAGCATTAGTGTGCTTTCTTTAGCAGGTGTCCCGCCTTTTGGAGTATTTTGGGGTAAATTTATGATTTTAAATACAGCAATTTTAAATGGATATTGGTATTTGGCACTTTTTGTGGCTTTATCTTCTGTTATTATGCTTTATGCGTATTTAAAGATTTTAATTCATGCTTTATTTATGAAAAATGATAGGGTTCATAATATTAAGTTTAGTTTTATACAAAATTTTATTTTAGCTTTTTGTGTTTGTATAAGCACTTTTGCTATATTGTTAATGTTATAAGAGTTTTGCTATAATTATTTTATGAGAATATTATTTTTAATTTTATTAAGTTTTTTAAATGCTTTTGCTTTTGAGCTTGTTTTAAACACGGGTCGCGAAAATAATCAAGCTTTTGCAGTTTTACATGCGAGTAATGATTTAGAATTTACATGTCAAAAATTTATTACCGAAGCAAAAGTTCATTTTGAATGTGATATTGCAGGTATGGTTGATAATAAATTAAAAGATCAGAGTTTTTCTGCTTTTGATTTAAAATTTATACAAGAAGCTCAAAAAATTAAAATGATCATTTTGCCAAAAATACAAGCAAAAATGTTTGACACTTCTCAAAATATTTATATAGATAAAGAACTTAGTTCATCAAGTTCGCATAAAAGTAAGGCTTTTACTTTTATTTTTGCACCAGAGCTAGCACCTATTAAAGACTATGATG
This sequence comes from Campylobacter sp. US25a, assembly GCF_004379075.1. Taxonomy (NCBI): domain Bacteria; kingdom Pseudomonadati; phylum Campylobacterota; class Epsilonproteobacteria; order Campylobacterales; family Campylobacteraceae; genus Campylobacter; species Campylobacter sp. US25a. The sequence goes on along the minus strand of NZ_RYYM01000005.1, from coordinate 2,074 downwards.
GACTTGATTTTAATATCAATTTTCCACACGAGAGCTTGCCTTATGTTGGAGCTTTGGATTTAAATTCTGATCCTGTTGTCATCCCTCAAAGTGCAGATATCAATACTTATTTACGCATCAAAAAAGAATACGATAAGGCTAATTATAGTCAGGTTGCTATTGATGCTCAAAATGCTATCAATAGATATCGTGGCAGTATTTTTACTAGTGAATTTATACTATATAAATTAAGAGCTCAAAATAAACTTTATACCCAAGATCCGAGCATGCGTGATCAACAAATTTTAGAAAAGATGATTGATGATGCTAAAAATTGGACGCGTACTTTTACAAGTGATAAAAATTTTTCAGAAGTTTTACATATAATGTTAAGAACTTATATCGCTTTAGCTCAGCGTGCTGATGTAGAATATACAATGTCGATTTTGGATAATGAACAACCTAATAATTATTTTACTCAGTTATCAAAACTTGATTATGCAGACTATATTTATAATTTAAATGAAAAAGAAAAAGCTGTAAATATTTATGAAAATACTTATTTTAATACAAAAAATTTAGATTTAGCTGCAAGAGCAGCTATGAGTTTGGCAAAGAATTTGCTTTCAAATGGGCAAGTAAATAAAGCTATAGAGTATATTAACACTATTTTAAAAGCCAATCCTGAATATTTTGGAAAAGATATTCCAAGATCTTTAGAACTTGCTAAATTATTTAATCAAAAAGGACAATTTGATATAAGTGCAAGTATTTATGAAGACGCCTTTGCTAAAATGTCCAAACTTGATCCAAGTTATGAAGAAACTTTAAAAGATTTAGCCTTAGTTTTATCACATACTAATAGATCTAGTGATGCTAAAAAATACCTTGATTTGTATATGGATGATTATTTAGATGGTAGGTATTTAGATGAAATCAAAAAAGCAAGTGATGAGGTATTTTTTGCTTTAGGTGATAATAATGCAAGCTTTTTGCATCAGCGTTATACAGATTTAATGAAGCAATATGCAAATAAAGATGAGAATATTGCAAATAAAGCTTTAGATGAAGATGTTGCACTTTATTATAAAGAGGGAAATTTTAGTGCGATTTTAGCTTATAAAGATCTTATAGAAAGTAAAAAAATTCCAAATGCTACTCAATTTTTAGAGAAAGCAGCTGTTAATGATTTAAAAAATGCGATAAAAGCTGATAATTGTATCAATGCTGCAAATATTTTTATGCGTTTTAGCGCTTATGATATAGGTCAGAAAATTGAGAATAAAAAACAAATGTTAGCTTGTCTTATCAGAACTTCTAATGTTGAACAAGCACTTGATTATATAGATAAAAATTATAATGAAGATTCTATATTTTATGGTCTTCAAAAAGCATCTATTCTTTTTGACAATAAACAATATCCTCAGGTGATTAAAATTTCTAAAGACATAGCTAATTCTAGAATTTTAAAAAGTGATGATGAGAATTTTAAGGCTTATTATTTGCAATTTTTATCTTTATTGCGCTTAAATGACTACAATCAAGCCATTAAAATTTTGCAAATTTTAGAAAGTTTTCCAATGAATTTTAGTATGGTAGAAGCTTATGATGCTTTACTTTCTTATGCTAATGATCATAATATGCAAACAACTATTTTAACTTACGCACCTAAGGCCATTGACTATCAAAATTTTAAAGGTATAAATCTTTTTAGTCCTAATTTAGAATTTATGTATCTTGATGCTTTGGCTAAAATCAATAAAAATGAAGAAAGTTTAGCTGTTTTAACAGATTTGCTTAAATTAAAACTTTCAGATGAAGATAGAGCAAGAGCTTTATATATCCAAGCTTTAACTTATGAAAGAATGCAAAATATACAAGCTGAAAAAGAAAGTTTAAAACAATGTCTTGAAATCAAAAGTGTTTCAAATTGGCAGAATTTATGTAAGAGTAAAAATCAAATTTTAAATCAATAAGTAAATTTAGAGATAACTAGCTTTTTAGCTAGTTATCTAAGGTTAAAACCTCTTCTTCTTAACATCTTCTAAGATATTATTAGCTATATCACTTACTGTACTAGAAATAATAGCTGATT
>NZ_RYYM01000059.1:0-1076 GCF_004379075.1 Campylobacter sp. US25a | reverse complement strand
CTTCTTCTATAATTAATTCTGCTTGTTCTCTTGTCATTTTTTATCCTTTATTATGGTATTTGTTTGATAAAACCTAATAAGTTTATATAATTTATAATTGTAATATTTTTATATGTTTATTAATTTTAATATACCATAACTTCACTAAAACTAAAACCTAATAAATTATTTTCTCTTACTATTTTTTTAAATTCACTTGATACAAAAACAGGTATTTCATCATCTTTAATTCTAAATATATGACTTCCATCAAGTTTTGATTTTTTTAAAACAGCTTTAGTAATACTTAAATATTCATCATTATCACCCATATAAGTATATACAGAATGTTCATAATCTAAAGCTTCAAGTGATTTTATTACATGCATAATTTTACAATCATAATAATTTATTTCCTGATTTTTAATTTCTACATCCAAATATTGCACACAATCTTTGATTAAATCTTGCATTAAATTTATAAATTTAGGAGAGACTATACGCCAACCACAGTCATTGTGTATAAGACCAGTTAGTATGCTTCCTTCATCTTTATCGATTTCAAAACTAGGTGTTTGCCAATTTGTGATAGGTTTAGATTCTAAAAGTGCATATTCATTATTATTTTTTATATCTACAAGATTACAAGAGCACCAATTATCCACATCATTATGATTATAGTTATACATCATTTTATAATATCTCATTGTTTTCTCTCCTTATAGTATTCTTTATGAAGTATAGCAGGATTATTTTTGATTTCTTCTTTTAGTTTTTCAAATTCTTTTAAGAATTTATTCTTATCTCCTCTAGCTATTTTATCAATTTTACTCATTTTTTCAAGAATATATTCATGGTATTCATTAGGATGTCTTCCGCGATGTGGCATTTTAACTTTATTCCAATCTCCATTTAGTTTTAAATCATATGAATTAAGTATCTCTTGAAATTTTGGAGTATATTTTTTACTCTTATTGGTGGCAATGTGATGGGTTTGAATTGGTAATTGATTGTTTTTATCTCCTATCCCTTCCCATCTTATCCTATCAAATTTAATCTTAGCAAGAGGACTAGCTTGTATTTTAGCTAAAGCAAAT
>NZ_RYYM01000058.1:0-1127 GCF_004379075.1 Campylobacter sp. US25a | reverse complement strand
AGTTATTATTTTTCTCCTAAAGATGAAAGCAGTGGTTTAGGAAGACTTAGTATCTTTTATAAAAATGATGAACTTTGCTTGCTTAATTATTCTATTATAGAAAATTCTTTAAATATCAAATTAGAATGTTTAAGCAAACAAAGCTTAGAGTATAAAGACTTAATTTCAAACACTTTAAAAGAACAAAAAACCACACAAGTAGATAAAAAACAAGCTATAGCCAAACTTCATGCTCTTTTAGAAAATCAAAACCTAGAATGTATCCATGGAGGTAAAGTCATACTTAAATCAAACAAAGGAAAAACTTTTAAAGATGATGGTGTGCCTATAATGCTAGAAAGTGATTTATTAAACTCTAGTATAGTAGCTTGTCCTAATACTATAGCAGGTGTAAGTGTTCCTTGCACTAAAGTTGTTAATGTAAAAGGATCCTTATCTCAAAAGAAAGTCAATAATGAATATGTAATCTTACAAGAACTCATCTCAGCTTGTAAAACAGATAAAGGCTTTGCTTTAAAAGTAAGCTTTACTCCTACTAAGTTTAAATTTGATCACAGCTTTGATCCTAAAGAGGGCTTAGGAGAACAAAGTAAAAATCAAATAGAGTTAAAAGAACCTATAATAAGACTTCATTATAAAAGTGATAGATTTCAAAAAGATAATTTACCTATCTATAATCTTTTAATCAATAATGAAAAAAAAGAACAAGATAAAGCTTTAAGTGAATTAAACATAGATCAAAAAGATTTAAAAGATATAGAGGATATAAATATTCTTAATCAATTCAAACAAGACTTTAGTAAAGATTATGAATTTAAAGAATTAAATCTTAGCTTTGATACTAATTTAATCAAACTTTATTTTATTATCCCAAAAAACATTGCTAAAGTTTATAAAAGTGCTTATAAGGAATTTGAAAATAAAGATTTAGGAGTAGGGTATTTTACACAGCTACATGAGTATGATAAAATCATCAAAAATGCTTTAGAAGATAATAAAGAATTAAACGAATATCATTTAACTTTTTTAGCTCCTGCAAAAATGCAAAATTTAAAACTTCAAATCGCACAAGGACTAGATGAAATCTTAGAAGATGAAGATAGAAAACAAGAGCTTTATGTTTGTAA
>NZ_RYYM01000057.1:0-1135 GCF_004379075.1 Campylobacter sp. US25a | reverse complement strand
ACCCACCACTGTCCCAACAATAGGAAAGCTCGAGCCTATAGCTGCTCCAGTTGCTGCACCTGCGGCAATACGAGAAATGAAAGAAATTCCAATTTCTATAGTATTTATAGCTATTTGCGATGTTGCTAGTGCTCCAATTGCTGTTTCAACAGCAATTTCACCAAAAGCTCTTGTGTTAGATTTATTTTCTGCTTTTTTATACAAATAACTTAAAATACCAAAATTACCCATAATTTTATATTTATAAAATGTTATTACTTTAGTTGAAACACTCTGATTAATCATATATTGTTCTAATATTTTTCCAGATGTTGCTCCAGTTATTGACATACCATAAGAAGCAAGTGTTCCAATGTTCCCAAAATCTCTTATATTTGCAGAATTTTGATTTAGTGCAAATTTATCATCTATCTTTTTTCTGATTTCTAAACTTCCATAAATGGTATTGTTATTTTCCATACTCATTTTTATCCAATCTTATCTTATCAATTTCTTTAAGATCTATATTGTAATACTGCTCAAGTTGAAATAACCCATAGATAGCAGCAGCTTTAAGATATTTATTATTCTCACAACTAATAAGATAATTTATAAGATGACTTTTTGTAAAATTTGCAAGTTCATTAAAATTTGTATTAGCGGATTCAATAAAACCATATAATTCCTTACCATTACAATTTAATGAAAGAATTTTAGCTATTGATGACATTGTTATGCCGAGATAAAAATTAGACTCCATACCGATAACATAACTCCCAGATTCTAATATTAGGTCTTTTCCTATATATTTTTCAATATATAATTTATAATTATTATCGATATACATTCTTTTCAAATTTAAAGAACGATATAGCCTTTTTGTAAAAAATATAATTGCAAATACGATAACAATCATAACAACATAAGCTTTCCAATTATCGACTTTAAATTTATTTCCACTAACAAACAGCAAAAAACATACAAATATAATAAAACCAAAATAACTACCATAAGCCCAAAATATCATAAAAGTAACTTTTCTTTTTAACTCCCAAATGATTTCATCTTGAGTGTCTTGCTCTTTGATTTCTGTGTTATTGTTTGTTTGGCTCATTTTTATCCTTATTTAATTCTCAATTCCTCAATTTTTAAAAAG
>NZ_RYYM01000056.1:0-1306 GCF_004379075.1 Campylobacter sp. US25a | reverse complement strand
TAAGTTAAAAGCAAAAAAAGCTAAAAGAATAAAATCAGACAATGTTCCTATTATGCTTAATAATGAAATACAAGGAGGACCTTGTACTAAAGTAGCTTTAGTATTTGCTTATACTTATTCAAAGCATAAAATCAATAATAAATATTCCGTTTATCAAATGGGCTTAATAGGAGTAAGTAATAAAGGCTATCCTGTACTTTCTATACCTAAAGGCAATAAGATTAAATTTGCTTTAACTAAAATACAAGCTAGTCCTCTTGCTAAGATTAAGTATGATAGGATAAGATGGCAAGGGATAGGAGATAAATTAGGAGCGGCACAAAAAAGCAAAGAAAAAGCAAAAATGCTTTTATATTTAGAAAATGAAAATAAAAGAAATAAAGTAAATGATAAAGAAGTTCATCTTTATAAACATAATGGAATATGGCCTAAAGATACTCCAAAACCTAGAAGTTCAAATTATATTGGTGAAAATGGTAAGATTAAATATCCTGATGATGATGGTTATAAAATTCCACCTAAACCAGAAGAAATCACTCTAAAAAAAGGGATGAAACTGGACAGATATGGAGATAATTCAGGCGGTTTTGTTTGCCCTTTTAAGGAGAAAAAAGGAGCGATGCCTTATGAAAAAAGATCATTGCCTTATGAAAACAATGAAGCCGTGCAAAAAACCTATAAAAGATATGAAGTAACAGAAGATATTAATATGGAAAGTATTGATAGAAAGGTTGAGATGAGTGGGAATAATAAACTAATAAATAAAATTGAAGAGTTGAAAGAAAAAAAAGAATTCCATTCCCCAAAAATAGGTAAAATATCTCCATGCTTTGATCAAGAAGGTGGAGGAACACAGATTAAACTTCCTATTTCCATAGAAAGCTTAATGCAATTGGGCTTTATCAAATAAATATAATAATAATAAAGGAAAAACAATGACAAGAGAACAAGCAGAATTAATTATAGAAGAAGAAAAGTTAATCTATGTAACTTGGCGTGATTATGATAATACATCTGGGGAATATCATTTTACAATTTGGTTTAATCCCAATAATAATAAATATGAAACTATCTATATTGGAGAAAGAGGAGGTATTGAATATAAATATTCTTTTGATAATGAAAAAGAAGCAATTGATAAAATGTTGCAGATGAATTATGAACAAAAATATTTTAGTGTAGATGAGAACTATTCAATGCAAAATAGAAAAGAGGTAGCGCTAAGAATCATTAAAGAAGAAAAACTAGAAGTGATTTGGTATGATGAAGCACTTAAACCTTTATGTGCAGGTATTAAACATGATAA
>NZ_RYYM01000055.1:0-1311 GCF_004379075.1 Campylobacter sp. US25a | reverse complement strand
CTAAGCACATTACCCTTATCATCAATCTCTACTTCTAAATCTTTGTATTTGTTGTAAAATTTAGGAGCTAAGATTTCTTGGAAGTATTTTGTGCCTTTTGGGGTTGTTGCTATCCAGATATTGTATTGTGACCAATATTGTGGTGTATCCCAAGAAGTGGGAGAAAACATTGTGCTACATCCATCTACAATAATATCATCATTCAAATTTCTTTCAAATCTTTCTTTATAAAAAAAATTATCTCTAAAATATATCCAAGCTTGATATTTATCTTCTTTATAATAAGATAAGTTTGAGGGATAATCTATTTTATTTCTATCTTCATCACAATAAGATCCAAAATCTATATAACCTGCTAGAAAAAGTTGCCCCAAGACATTAATATATTCACTTATATAGGTAGGTTTGGGTGTATTTAAAGAAGGAGTGTTGTTAAGACTATCAATATTATAAAATTGAATGATATTTGCATCTATTTCATGTCTTGCAAAAAATTCATCATCAATAAGTTTTAATAATAAATATTCAAATGCTAAGAGAATATCTGTTTTTGTTGTGTATCTTAAATATTCTAAAAGTAAATCCATTTCAGAAAAATATGGTTTATTATTTAATACTTTACTTAAATTTTCATAACTTTTATATCCTATATCATCTTTTTCTTTATAAGAAAAAATAGGATTACCCATTGCATATATTACTTTTATTCTTTTCACTTTTATTCCTATGGTTTAATATGAATAGTTTTATTGAGCTTTGGATTTTTACCATAAATATTTATTGTTTCTCCCCCACTTCCAGAACCTGTTCTGTATATAATATCAATTCCATCATTCAATTTATATCTTATAAATTTTTCTTGCGTAATTTGTCCTGTTTTATGATTTTTTATAGGAATATATTTTTCTTCTAACTTTGTGGCATTTTTTATTAATTTTTGCCACAGTTCATCTAATTCTTTTTATTTTTCAAAAGGCGAATATTCCCACTGCTACCTTTTTGTAGTTTTTCAATAATTTTCACTACTTCTTGTCGCGTTAAACCACTATTAAGTCTACTTGTAATTTTAAACATTGAATATAAACCTCTTAAAGCCGGAACAAATGTATAACTCACATCTTCCAAAGGTTTATCATTGAGTTCTAATTGACTAGGAAATACTATCTCAATAAACTCCCCACTGCCATCTTGTGTTTGTATTCTTATAACATTATCAGGGATAATTTCTTGAGTATTGTTTTCACTAACCCCATTTACCACCACAAATTTACAAACATAAAGCTCTTGTTTTCTATCTTCATCTTCTAAGAT
>NZ_RYYM01000054.1:0-1393 GCF_004379075.1 Campylobacter sp. US25a | reverse complement strand
CAAAGAATGGGACAAGATAGATCAAAAATGGTATGAAGCTAAAGAGCCTAATGAATTCAATGATGGTTTTTGGGGTTTTGGAACTGGAATTGCTAATGTTGCAGAATCTCTTATAGGATCTCCTGGCAAAGTATTTAACAATAACCAATATGTATTAGATAGCAATATTGATAAAAATTGTTATATTATTAAAAAACTAAGAAGCCCCCAAGCTTTCAAACCCTCTAATCGTTGCACTTTAGAACTTTCTAAAGAACAATATGAAATCCTACTTGCAAATATTAAAAATGATTTTAATACTACAAAAGAAATTACACCTAATAGCAAAGAACCAATCAATGAAGAATTTACCTATAAGCTTCTTGAAAACAACTGCGTTACTTGGGTTATTCAAAAACTTTCTGATATAGGAATAGAGCTTATTGATGATGAATATAAAGTGCCTGGAAATTTGATAGATATCTTTGGCTTGATCAAATCTCTTCACTCTATCTTTTTGAAATTTCAAAACATTGATGATAATTTACAAAGTGTAAAAGGTGCAAGAGCTTTTATTACTTGGACTAGATCTATGCTAGATAATAATTATATATGTTATGTAAATCAGGAAAATTTAGAAAAGAAAATACAAACTTTTTGTAAAAAAGATATAGAAAATCAAAGATATTATGAAAGTATTAAAAAATTTTATGATAAAGCCTCCCAACTTAAAAGTATATATAATAAATTAGATTTTTGTTTGGAATCTATCACTAAAAAATTTAATACAAGCATAAAAGGCGATTTTGAATTGATTTATTTCGATAGAAAAGATAGACAAATTAAACTTTTAAAAGCAGATAATAATTATGAAGCTATTGCGATACAAGATTTAGATTTGAGTCAAAAATATAATAATTTTAGTGTGAGTAAGTTTTATCCTTTTATTTTTATACCTAAAGATGAAATGCTTTCAAGAATGCTTTATCATAAATATGATTATGGTAATATCTCACAAGAATATCAAAAAGATAGAAATGAATTTTATTTTAATGTTTTAGCAGGAGAAAAAAGCGATAAATACTGGAGTTTAAGTTATCATAAAATGACTAAAAATTTAAGGAAAATTCATGCCTCTTGAAAAAGTAAAAGAAACAATTTTTGCTTATGATAAAGAAGTGATTGATTGTGAAGTCTTAAGGGCTAAAAATGTTGATTTAACTCATTCTAAAATTTATTTTCAAGGTATACTCCTTACAGGCTCAAATGAACTTCCTAACAATCCTTTTTACTTTGGAGAATTAGATCAAGATAATACTATAAAACAAGATACACCTAGTTATTATTTTTCTCCTAAAGATGAAAGCAGTGGTTTAGGAAGACTTAGTATCTTTTATAAAAATGATGAACTTTG
>NZ_RYYM01000053.1:0-1549 GCF_004379075.1 Campylobacter sp. US25a | reverse complement strand
TTAAAACTTCAAATCGCACAAGGACTAGATGAAATCTTAGAAGATGAAGATAGAAAACAAGAGCTTTATGTTTGTAAATTTGTGGTGGTAAATGGGGTTAGTGAAAACAAAATAAAAGCAAAAAATAAAGATGTAAATATAAATAATGGCACAAAATACACAAACACTACAAAAAGCAATAATATAAGTTCTAGTGAAAACAATGCTCAAGAAATCATCCCTGATAATGTTATAAGAATACAAACACAAGATGGCAGTGGGGAGTTTATTGAGATAGTATTTGATGATTTGGAGGAATGGAGAAATAAATCAAGTGGAGCTATAAAGCCTTTATTTACCCCATTAGAAGGTATAGTGGAAGATATTTCAAATTCACTTGAAAATGTCAGCATTATCGGTGATGCCTTAGCAATGCTTGGTGCAGTGAAAAATCCTAAAAATGCAAAAAATATTATTAAGAAAAAATCCAAATATGCCACCAAAAAAGAAGTGATAGAGGTATTAAAAAATAAATACAATCTTAAGACTTCTAAAGAATTAAATAAAATGGGCTATAAACAATTTATCGAAAATAATAATGTCTATATAGTCAAGGATAATAAACAAATAAAAGAGATTTGGGAGGATATTACAAAAGATACGACAATATTGCCAGATGCGGGAAATGGTATAAAAATGAGAAAACTAGATGATGGAACTATTATAAGATTAAGAAAAACATCGGATTCTGGTGGTTCAGCAATAGATATAGGAAATAAAAAACCAAATAATGTAATCCATAATAAGGCAAAAGAAGATGGTGATTGGTAAAGTAATTCATAAATACGGTTCGTTTTTCCCTGATTTTGATGAGATATTTTACAATTTAGGTTATGATGGTATTTGTTTTGATGAAAAATCAGATATAAAGCTTTTTCTACAAATTCCAAACCTTAAGAAAACAGATATTTTAGAATATTTTGAAGATCATTTTTTAGGATCAATTTTTGAGGATGCATGCGAATTTAATGACTTGGATTGTCCTTTGTTTTACACAGAAGATGAAAACTTAAAAAATTCCATAAAACCAAATTACAATAGTGAGTATGTAAGTATTATAGGGCAACTATTCTTAGCAGGATATATAGACTTTGGGATTACTCCAAGATCGGAAGATAAATATACAAGAACAGACTATCCTACTAATTTATCTTATTATAAAGAAGATAAATATCAAGCTTGGATATATTTTAGAGATAATTTCTTTTATACTAATGCATTTTTAAAAGGGTATTATGACGATATTTTAATCTATAAAGGCAAAGAATATACAGCAAATACTCTACCCAAACTTAAAAAAGGAGAAACGATCCATAGTACAATGCATAGTGCTGCTTCTTGGGATATGCCAAGATATTGGAGTGGGTATAATATATGGGTAACAAGAACTCAAAAAGGCACAAAATATCTCCGTGAGATTTTAGAACCTAGAGTTTACAACAAATACAAAGATTTAGAAGTAGAGATTGATGATAAGGGTAATGTGCTTAGATGGATAGGAGAGATTAAT
>NZ_RYYM01000052.1:0-1582 GCF_004379075.1 Campylobacter sp. US25a | reverse complement strand
GCTGAAATAATGATAAAGTTTTTTGAAAATGCTGATTGTAATAAAAAGTTACATTAATATAGGCAAATGAAATTTTCTGCTATTTTTTTTAATAATAATTGCTATTGATAAAATAAAAATCTGCCTTATTTTATACATGGAAAAATCTCAAAATCTTTATCACTTCTTTCATTTTTCGCTATTTAAAAAATGGAACTGTTATAATAAGGATCTTGCTTTTTATATAAATCATAAACCAAAATACCAATAAATTAAAAAAAGAAAGAGAAAATTAGTTGAAAAACAAATCTTTTAAAAAGACAGGAGAAACAATGAAAAAACTTAGAAAAATATAGAAAAGAAATATTTAAAGATAAAACTTCTGCTTACAGCACTACATAGCATTATGCCAAAAGATATAAAGGAATAAAACGAACGAAGTGCAATTTGACAGCTGGAACGAACGAAAAAAGAGCTTAAACAAAGTAAAATTAATCAGAAAAGTTAGTGTAAAAAAAAGATTTATTGGCTTAGCATTGGTTTAAATATCGGTGCTGAAGTTTAAGGTAAAAATGAGTTTTTTACGCGTCCTGTTTTGATAGTGAATAGTTTTTATAATGGCACATTTTTAGGCGCACCTTTAAGTTCTAAGACTAAAAACAAAAAAGGCTTTTTATTTCACAAATTTAAGGACAATAAAGGTACTTTACAAGTTGTACTTTTAAGACAAATGAGAGTTTTTGATACTAAAAGAATAAAAACTTACATAGGAAAAATCAATGACAAAGATTTTGAAATGATTAAAAATAAAATAGTAGAAAATATAATAAGCCCTGCACTAAGATAGGGAAACTCAAAAAATGAGCCAAATCCTTTCATTTCTGAAAAGTAATGAAAAAATTATTATTAAAAAATATTAATCTAAAATAAAGGATTAGCATGACAGAAGAGAAAGAAAATATTATTAAAGAAGTGTGTAAAGAGTTAAACATTACTCAAACTGAATTAGGAAGACAATTAGATGTCTTTGCTTCTACAATAAATACTTGGGCTAGTGGTAAAATTCCAACTTAGTGGATTATATTCTGCTGAAGAAATGGGTGTTGGAGTTACTGAAAGTAGCGATATTGTTATCGATATTGAAGCTTACCAAAACAATACTCAGGAAAACAAAAAGAAAGTTGATTTCTCACAAAACTTTTCACAATCAAACGCTACAACTTTTAGCGAAGATGAAAGACAAGTTTTGTTATCTTTGGGACTCAAAGTGAAAAATGAAGATGGTTATTATTGGATTGTAGGAAATACCTATGGTTTAAATGAAAAAATCAAGCAATTAGGTTATAGATTTCACTCTGAGAAAAAAAACATGGTGGAAGCAAATTGGAAATGTAGCCTAAGAACGCACATGAAAATATGTTATAATTTAGGAGTTAAGCATGCAATGATATGACATGAAAAAAGAAATTACACTCAATGAGAGCTTTAAAGCATTATTGGAAAGTATTTTTTCAGATACTGATCAAGCTAAAAAACTCATTCAAGCTTTTGAAGAATTTGCTAATGATAGAGCAACAACGCAAAGGCTTAATTTTGGGAATTT
>NZ_RYYM01000051.1:0-1585 GCF_004379075.1 Campylobacter sp. US25a | reverse complement strand
AAGTTCGTCCATGAACTTGTTATAGACTATATCGTTTATAATAAAAATTACTTTATAGGGTTGAGAGAAAAAGTTCTTGTCTATTTTGAATTTTTGAGATAAAAATTTTCAAAAATGAACTATAGGCTTTTATAAATTTAAATAAAAACTGACTTTCATCTTGAATTTGAAGTACTATAACTTCACTCAAACATTTTCCCTTATAACCATGGAGTACTTTTAGGGAGTTATCTCCCATGAGCTTATCTTGTTGTAAATGTAAGTCAAATTTTAAAATGTTTTGATATACATTGTATAAGAAATTTAAAGGCAATTCTTTATTTGATTTGATAATGGTTTGAAGTACTTGCTCTAAAGCATTTGCATCATCTAAGAAATTTTGACAAATTGTAATATTTTCTTGGATTTTGTCTTTAAATTTAGTAAGCATTTTTTTACTACGATTTAAAGTAAAAGGTTTAGGTATATCAAATTTAGGCTTTGTTTGTTTTAAAATATTTTCACAACATTCTTTAAAGGAAAGTTCTTCAGTAAAATTGATTTTTGCTCCACCTTCGGTTGCATTGTAAAATTTAGCTTGAGAATTATTTATAAAAAGATATTCTAACTTGATGCGATAATCATTCCAAGCTATGTGAGTTAAAACTTCTCCTTTGTTACCATAGGCTACAACTTTTAGAGTTGGAAAATTTAATTTCACATCAGCATCTTCTCCTAATGCGAAATTTTTAACATGTGAATTTCCTTTTTCATCAAAAGCTAAATCTTGTCCTATCATAATAATATTTTTAAATCCTAAAGCCAAAGCTAAGGTATAAGAAAAATGACTTACATGAGTACCCGTATCTATATAACCAAAATCTTCTAAATGATAGTATTTATAGTAAGGTATATCACTAATAGCTAAAATTCTATTTTGATTTTCTAAAAGTTTAACCACACTTGGATGCGTAGTTGCTGCAAGTATAAATATACCATCTTCACAGGCTTTAAGATCGCTAAAAAATTTACAAGGCAAATCTTCAAAATCTAAATTTAAAATATAATCTGGTTTTATCCCTTCTTTCAAAAGTATATTTAAAGCCCCATCAGCACAAAAGATTACTGCTTTTTCTTGATATTGTTTTAATAAAGATAGTTGTTTTGACAAACTTGGTCCTGCTGATACAACTATAGCATTTTCAAATTTGTTTTTTCTTTCATTAAGAAGTCTTTGCAATGGGATGCTTTCAAGCATAGAAGGGATGTTTTGTAAAAAATGTTTATAACAAAGCATGATAAAATCACTAGAAGCATTTTCTCTTAAAACTAATTTTATATTTTCCAAACACTTGTAATCAGCTAAAGTCAAAAAGCTATCAAAGTATTTTTTATAATAATTACAACTTATAAACATATCATAAAGATTAAGCCATTCAAAAATACCATATTGATCAAAAAGCATACTTAGTTGCAAATTTATCTTAGCATCTTTCATATCCACAAGATAAATTTTTCCACTACAAAACTCTTCACTCAAATCCAGCGTACTTAAAGCTAGGATAAAAAGTTCTATTTCGCTTTCAAATACAAAAAGATGTTTATA
>NZ_RYYM01000050.1:0-1590 GCF_004379075.1 Campylobacter sp. US25a | reverse complement strand
AATACCTTAAATGTAGGAGTAGATAATAAAGTAAGAGTGGCTAAGAATTCTAGCGAATATGTAGAAGAAAACAAAGACATAGAAATAGGTGCTAATCAAAACACTATTATCCATAAAGATGAGATAAGGAATGTGAAGGGAAATAAAAAGGAAGTGGTTGAGGGAAAACTTGAGCTTCATGTTAATAAAGGAATAAATTACTTTACGGAAGAACATTTTAGTATGCAAACTAACAATTACATTGATATATATACACAGAACAAAATTTAAGCACGCAAACCAAAAAACAACATACAGAACTTGCAGAATCTAAATATAGTGACTTTCAAACAGATTGTGAAGTAAAAGCAGGTAATCAAATCCTCCACCAAGTAGGCGATACTCAAATTGTTACTAAGGGAGATTGTGTTATTATTAAAGCAGGTGGAGTTGAAGTAGTGATAGATTCTAATGGACTTGTGGTTAGAGGTGGAGAGATTAAGGCAGAGTAATAAAGAATAAACAATGAAAAAACCTTTTTACAAACTTAAAAGATTTTATATACCTTGTATAATAATTATTATAATATTTGCCGTGCTTGCAAAATTACTTTATTCTCCTTTATATACGATTTATTGGGGAATGTATCATTATCCTAAAGTTCAACTAGAATTTAAAAACTTTGAAAAAATGACTTTAAATCCAAGCCCTAAGGATATGATTAAAATTGTAAATGATTACCAACCTAAGCTAGAAGATTTTAAAGATTTAAATGTAAAAATGCAAAAGGCTATTTTTGATTTTAAGGTGGCTAAATTATTTGGATTTGAGGATAGGTATTTTGAAGCTTTTATTAAAAGCTGTGCTGGTAACTTCTTTGTTTTACATGGTAAAGAACAAATTTATTTTAATTATCTTAATTTCATAAGCGGTATAAATTCAACTTCCAATGAAAAGCAAAAATATCTAAACTTAAGAGCATCAACTAGAGATTTAGAAAGACAAATTTTTGAAGAAAAACTTAAATTTATAAAACATTATGAAGAATTTTATGATTACTTAGAGGGTGTAGGTTATTTGGATAAGGGAACAGAATATATAGGTACGGCAATTTCTTTTAAAACATTGATTCAAAATGTATTTTTGTCTAATAATGCTCAATTATGCTCTTTTGAAGATAGAAACTTAATGTTTAAAAACATGAAAGAAAATTATGAAATATTTAAAAATTTAGATGTAAAAAATATAGATGATTTAAAGAGAAATATTTATAAAAAAATATTAATTGATATGGAAAATCTCCTAAATGAAACCCAAAAGGCTTTAGATGAATGCAAATAGAAAATGAAATGAAGAAATGTTTAAAAAATTGCACATATTATGGAAGTTGGAAATTTTTAAATCCCAAATTAGATCTCTTGCCAAGTCCTTTATACTATGTTCAGCCAAGTGAGTTAGATTCTAGGATTGTGGCATATTATTTCAGAAAGGAAATTAAATTATAATGACTCCACCACCTTTACCAGATGTAGAAAAACATAAAGATTTCTTACAAACCAGAAAAGAACCTTATGCTATTTATTTAGCCATAAATACAAACATAAAAAGTTA
>NZ_RYYM01000004.1:0-132189 GCF_004379075.1 Campylobacter sp. US25a | reverse complement strand
TACAAATGGCTATAAAAATTGAAATTAGCGGATTTGATAAGGATTTTTTACCTGTTTTTGAGAGTTTAGCTAAAAGCTTATCTCAAAAGCCTATTTTATCAATGTTTTTTCTTATTTTTTGAGCAAAAACTTACGCATACCCTTTTTTCATTTTTTGTTTCTTTAATCTCTCAAAAAATTTGTGCCTCATTAAAACTTGGAAATACATTATTTTTTCTTCCTGTACAACTTTTAAAACGCACATTTCCGTAAACTCTCTCAACCATATATTCCTCAAATAGAGTGGCAATAATTTCTATGCTATAATAGCGAATGTTTCCTTTCTCAGTTATTCTGTGCAACAAAACATTATTCATAAAAAAACCTAATTAAAAATTATTTATTTTATTCAAAAAATCATTTTTAAACATTTTTTCTATAGCAAGCTTAATCATTTGATTAATTTTCTCATTTTCTTTATTTGTATTAGAAATTTCATCTTTGTAAGTAGGAATCATCATTTCTATCATTTTTAATGTTTTTTCATCAAATAATACTCTTTTTGGAATTAATATTTCATTTTTTTGAATATTTTCATTATTTATTGCATTTTTTTCCATTTTTATCCTTTATTTGTTAAAATATATAAATTATACCATAATTTTAATAAAAAATTGTATAAATAGACAAATAATGCAAAAATATAAATATTTTTATGGTATAATTTAAAATATATAACATAATCTTATATCAAAATAAGCCTATTAAAATATATATTTTGATATTAACACAAGCAAATAAATATAACATAATTGCTCATTATGTTATAAAAAAAAGGATATAAATAAAATGAAACTTAAAAATACTACAATAAGCGAAGATTTAGAGCGTTGGATAGAAGCTTATTTGAAACATATTCAAGCATTATCCTATTCAAATAATACTTTTTTACTTTATAGGCGTATTTTACTAGAATTTGTAGAATATTCTTTAGATTATCAAGATGAAATGCAAATAAACGATATAAAAACGACTTTTTTAGTCAATTTTCTTAATTATTTAGAAAATAATTCAAAAAATGGCAATAAACTATCAAAAAAAACAAAAATGACTTATTTGAGAGTATTAACTAGCTTTTTTTCTTTTATAAGCGATAATAATGATGATTTGTTTGTTTTTTCCTTTGATATGAAGAAAATTAGATTTAGAACAGAAAAATCAGAAGAAAAATTAAATTATCTTAATGAAAATGAAATTATAAGGCTAAATAATGTTTTAGAGAAAGAAAAAGCAAAAAAAGAAGTTTATAATAGTTTTAGAAACTCTTTACTGATAAAACTTATGCTTTATGGAGGACTTAGAATTTCTGAAGCTTTAAATGTAAAACTTTGTGATTTTGAAGAGGTTGATGATGAAATATTAAAAATATCCATAATAGGCAAGGGCGGTAAAGAACAATTTGCATTTATTAAAAAAGAAAAAGTTGATGATGAGCTTGAATATTTTAAAGAAAATATCCAAGATAGTGATTACATAATGCAAACTAGCACAGGAAAACATTTAAATAGAAGTAATGCTTTTTTGATTGTAAATAATATTTACGCTAAAGCTTTGATCAGCAAAAAAGGACTTCATTTGCTTAGACACACTTTAGCCATGAGATTAACAGCTAAAGGAATAAACCTTGTGGTCATACAAAAAATTCTAAGACATGCAAATCTAAATACTACTACTATATATGCCAAAGCAACAAATGATACAGTAAAAGCTGCGTTATTGAATAATTAATTTTTCTAAAATTGAGTATTTGCATAGACTTCAAGAAGAAGTCTATGTGTTTAAAATTGTTCTAATAAAAGTTTAGGTTCTCCGCCAAGTATTTTGATGAAATTTGCAATTCTTGATTGTATCATTTCTACAGAATACATACCTCCTAAACCGCCTAAAGCATAAAATAATTCTTCGAAAATGTCTTCTTTGTTAAATTCAAGTTCTTCTATATCAATAAGATCAGGAGTTCGGCTACATTTTTGTAAATTTTGATATATTTTGACTAAAATCTTGATTTTTTGTAGATTACTTTCAGCCTCTAAATAAGAATTTAAGTGTATGATTAGGGTTTTTATGAGTTTTTCTCTATTTTCTTTATTTTCAAGAAAACTCAACCCCACCCCCCCCCGCCGCCATAAGCACTTCTTTTGTATTTTCGTTTTTCATATTATTCCTTTCAAATTGTCAACATAATCACTCCACCATTGCATTAAGAGCTTCCTATCGTTTAGCCTTAAACTTCTATTATAAGCAGCTTTAACATTATTTCTTTCACGATGATCTAAGCATAACTCTATAACTTCACTATCTTGCCCATGCAAATTTTTAAACTCATAAAGCAAGGTTGAAGCTGTTGTTCTAAAACCATGAAAAACCATTTCATCCCCAAAGCCTAATCTTTTGATGGCTTGATTTAATGTGTTTTCACTCATAGTTTTGGATTTGCTTATATCACTTGAAAAAACATATTTTGAATTGTGGAATGAAAAAGGTTTGATAAATTCAAACAACTTGATCACGCTTTCACTTAGTGGTACAATAAAATCTTCACCCCTTTTCATTTTATTTGCAGGTATAATTATCTTTAAATTTTTAAAATCTATTTCACTCCATTCTAAATTTCTGATATTAGCGCTTCGCAAAAACAAATATGGGCTGATTTGCAAGGCTACTTTTGTGAATATACTTCCATTATAATTTTCTATTGCTAATAGCAACTCTTTAAATCTTTCTTCTTTTGTGATAGCTCTAAGATTTTGTTTTTTAGGCGAGCCGTAAAGAGCTTTCATGTCTAAAATTAAAATATTGCTATTTTCTATATATTCTTTATTTATGGCATACATTAACATTTTTTTAAACCCAAGAAGACTCTTTTTATAGTTTCGAGTTTACCTTCTACATAAAGTTTATCAAGAATAAGAAGTATATCATTTTTGGCAAGTTCATTAATATGTTTGTCTTCGTATTTAGAAATAATATGAGTTTTTAATCTCTTCGATAAATTATAAGAAGTATTATTTTTATAAAAAACTTGACTCCATTCATTAAAAACTTCTTTTAGGGTTTTTGATTTTTGTATATCTTCTTTTTGAATTTGTTCTTTGGGATCAATTTTTTCAGCTAACATATTATTAAAAATATTTGCTTTTTCTCTTGCACTTGACAATGTAGTTGTTGGATATTTTCCTATTTTAATGCTTTGTATTTTTTTATTTAACCTATATCTAATTTAAAGAACCTTTTGCTTCGATATAGAGATTTTTGGTGTACACATCTTTAATGTATGTTCTTTTTTCTACGATTAAATTTTTAAGCTGTTTATCGTTGACAATAACCATTTTATAATATTCCTATGTTAAAAAGTATATGTTATTTTTGAATTTTAAAATTTAACATACACTATAACATATACTTTAAAAATTGTCAATCCTGATAATTTAAGATTATTTAAGATAATTTGAGATTATTTAAAGTATGATTTTATCATATCTTAATTGATAATTTTAGATTACTTAAGATTGCTTGGGATAATTTCAGAAAAGAAATAATGGTGCCCGAGGTCGGACTCGAACCGACACAAGGTTGCCCTTACCAGATTTTGAGTCTGGCGCGTCTACCAGTTTCACCACTCGGGCTCATTTTTAAGATTTAAAGCTAAAATTATACTTTTTTAGACTAAAAAATACTTTAAAAATAAAAAGTATTTTCAAAAAGACGATATAAAATTATGTAATTTAAATTTTTGGAACAGTTGTTGCTTTTGTTTATTAGCAATGTTTGAAAAGATTTTAACTTTAATACTTTAGAGGAAAAAAATGAGAATTACAAATAAACTTAACTTCACAAATAGTGTGAATAATTCTATGGGCGGTCAAAGTGCTTTATATCAGATATCTCAACAACTTGCTTCAGGTTTAAAAATACAAAATTCATATGAAGATGCAAGCATTTATATAGATAATACGCGTCTTGAATATGAAATTAAAACATTAGAACAAGTAAAACAAGCAACAAACAGTGCAAAAGAAATGACTCAAAACAGCATGAAAGCTTTGCAAGATATGGTAAAACTTCTTGAAGATTTTAAAGTTAAAGTAACTCAAGCTGCAAGTGATGGGAACTCTCAAACTTCAAGGGAGGCTATAGCAAAAGAATTAGAACGAATAAAAGAGAGTATAGTTCAGCTTGCAAATACTAGCGTTAATGGTCAGTATCTTTTTGCAGGTTCACAAGTTGCAAATAAACCTTTTGATTCCAATGGTAATTATTATGGAGATAAAAATAATATCAATGTAGTAACTGGAGCTGGAACTGAAAGTCCTTATAATATACCTGGATGGGATTTATTTTTCAAAGCAGATGGAGACTATAAAAAACAAATTACTACTAATATCAGTTTTACAGATAATCGTTATACAGATAAAGATAAACAAGAATATTTAAACGGAGATTCTGCTTGGAAGCAGCTTATCGGGCAAAATTATGTAAAAGATGGAAAATTAGATCCGGATATAGATTTTGAAGATAAAGACCGAAAACTTAATTTTCCACCTTCAACACTCTATGTTCAAGGAACAAAACCAGATGGAACAAGCTTTAAAAGTGCAGTTTTAGTAAAACCAGATGATAAAATAGAAGATGTATTAGAGCAAATTGGCGCACTTTATGGCAACACTGCTAATAATAAAGTTGTAGAAGTAAGCATCAATAATAGTGGTCAAATTCAAATCACAGATTTAAAACAAGGCAATAATAAATTAGACTTTCATGCCGTAGCCTATACTCCACAAATGGACAAAACAGAAAGTTTCAAAGCAATGGAAAAATTTGTTAAGGATAATGATCTTAACATGGATAATGTTACCAATGCTGTTATGCAAGAGGCTATGAAAAATGGTGATATTACCAATCCAACTAGTCCAGTTACTATTAAGTTAACAGGAAAAGATGGAAAAGAGCAAGAGTTTACCTTTAGTTTAGCTCAAACTGATTTTATTAAAAGCAATATGACTGATTCAGCTGGCAACAAAGCCAATGGTGCAGATTATGATAATGTTTATTTTGAAAAAGATGGAAATACTGTTTATGGTAATGTTTCTCAAGTTATTAAAGGAAGTAATGCTTATGCAACTGATTCAACCAAACTTAGCGAGGTAATGGCAGGAAATAGTCTAAATGGTACTACTTTAAATTTAAAAGTCAATTCCAAAGGTGGAAATTCTTACGATGTTACTATAAATTTACAAACTTCAACTGTAAGCTATCCTGATCCTAATAATCTAGGTCAAACCATAAGTTTTCCTATAACCCATACTGATCCTGCAACTGGAAATAGTGGAGTTGTTACAGGATCAAATGATATTACTTATGGTCAAATCAATGATATTATAGGTATGTTTGCCGCAGATAAAATTCCAACCCAAAGCATAACAGCTACAAATGGAAAAGTTGATGCAAATGGTTATAATAGTTTACAACAACTCATGAAAGATTCTCAAGCTACTGTTGATGTAAGCATGGATTATAAAGGTCGCATTAGCGTTACCGATAAGCTATCCTCAGGAACCAACATAGGAATTTCTTTAAGTGATTCTCAAAGTGGACATTTTCCGCAACCACCTTATACCACAACTGCGCAAGTAGAGAATGGTCCAAATTTTAGTTTTAGTGCCAATAATGCTTTAGTTATAGATGAACCAAATGTTGATCTTATAAAAGATTTAGATACTATGATAGATGCGGTTTTAAGTGGTAATATGAGAGCCGATGGAAATTCGGCCGATCCAAGAAATACCGGAATGCAAGGAGCTTTAGAAAGACTCGATCATTTAGCAGATCATATCAGCAAGCTTAATACAACCATGGGAGCTTATCATAATACTATAGATGGTGTCAATACTCGAGTAAATTTCTTAAGCGTAAATGTGCAAAGCATTAAGTCAAATGTTATTGATGTAGATTATGGTGAAGCTATGATGAATTTAATGCAAGTTCAACTTGCATATCAAGCTTCTCTTAAGGCTAGTACAACAATTTCTCAACTTAGCTTATTAAATTATATGTAAAAATTTATGGTATAATTTGGCTTTGATTTTATTTTTAAGGAAAGAATATTAAAAAAGAAGCCATTTTTACCAGCTCTACACTTGTTATTTTTTATATTTGTCTTTGTATGCTAGCACCTAGCATGGGAGAATGGGTTTACAAGGCTAATTTATTTTTATTTGGAGAATTTGGGTATTATTATCCATTTTTTTTACTTGTGTTAAATTATCTTTACTATAGAAAAAATTATAAAATAGAAAATTTTAAGCGTAGAGAGCTTTTTGGTTTTTCTTTGGCCTTTTTTTCTACTTTGCTTTTATTTTCTGTCTTTTATAGAGAGTTTGGGTATATTTTAGAAATTGTATATGGATTTTTTTCTATAATCTTAGGACATACAGGGAGTGGAATTTTTGCTCTTTTACTTTTGCTATTTTCTTTGATCTTATTGTTTCCGAAATTTGCAAAAGAAATTTTAAAAATAGAATTAGATTTTACTTTTTTATTAAAAGTAGAGCAAGCTTTTAAATCTTTACTTATGCGTGTATTTGGCGGAGAAAATGAGAAAGAAGATGTAGGTAAATCAGAACCTATGGCTCCAAAATTAAATATTTTGCAAGATAGTATTTATGAGAATTTACAAATAAATAAAAAAGAAAAAACCAATAACTTAGAACAGATAATCAAAGATTGCAATATCAATGCAAGTAAAAATTCAATTACCACAGCTAAGGAAAACTTTGAAAAACTAAAAAATCAAATTTTAGATGAAACCATAGAGATTGATACACAAAGCTTAAAAGAATCAAGAAGTTTTGTTTATGAGCATTCTCAACAAGTGCGAAATTTCGCACAAAAGGCTAGCAAAATGAGCATTAGTCTTGATGAAGATTTTAATTTTATTTCAGAAGAAGAGGTAGATATGATTCCTGAACGTTTTTTAAAACCTAAAAAACTTGAAGATATAAAGCAAATAGATACAAATAAAAATTTAGATGAGCCAAGTTATAAGCGTAAAAATATTGAAATTCCAGTTTCTAAACAGGAAGTTAAACCAAAAATTTTCACAAAAGAGCTTGAACTTAGAGAGAATTTGATAAAAAAAGAAAAACTAGAACAAGAATACAAAGCCTATCAAAATGAAATTTTAGAAAATAAAGTAAAACAAGAAATTAAAAAATTAGAAGAATATGATGCGATAAATTCAAGCGATATTATAGAAGGGAATAAATACAGTTTTAATAACTCAAAGACAATCAAAACAGAAACAGAAGAATCAAACAAAATAAATGAAAATAAAAATCCAGTTAAAGCAGATAATATCTTTGAATTTACTCCCATTGTAGAAGAGTTAAATCATCCTTATATAGAACCTACTCCTATAAAAAATATAAATGAAATAGTTATAGAAGAAAAAAATACACTCGATTTTATCCAAAATACAGAAATTAAACTCGATAATAAAAAAACAAATGAACAAGAAATTAAACTTCAAAAAGCAGTTTTAGCCAAAGAAATTGCTATTAACCAAGCTTTATTGCGTGAAATAGAGCAGGGCGAAGTAGAAAAACCAAAAGATTTCACCTTGCCACCATTAGATTTTTTAGCTAATCCAAAAGAGCATAGACAAGAAATCAATGAAAGTGAAATAGATAAAAAAATTTATAATCTTCTTGAAAAGTTGCGTCGTTTTAAAATAGGTGGCGATGTTATAAGCACTTATGTTGGTCCTGTGGTAACTACTTTTGAATTTCGTCCTAGCGCAGATGTGAAAGTAAGTCGTATTTTAAATTTACAAGATGATTTAACTATGGCTTTAATGGCAAAATCAATCCGTATTCAAGCTCCAATACCAGGAAAAGATGTTGTAGGCATAGAAGTCCCAAATGATGAAATTCAAACTATTTATCTAAGAGAAATTTTACAAAGCGAAGTTTTTAAAAATGCTAAAAGTCCTTTAACTATAGCTTTGGGCAAAGATATAGTAGGCAATGCTTTTGTAACCGATCTTAAAAAACTTCCGCATTTACTCATCGCAGGAACTACAGGTAGCGGTAAAAGTGTGGGGATAAATTCTATGCTTTTAAGTCTTTTGTATCGTAACTCTCCTAAAACCTTGCGTTTGATGATGATAGATCCTAAGATGCTTGAATTTAGCATTTATAATGATATTCCTCATCTTTTAACTCCTGTTATCACAGATCCAAAAAAAGCGGTCAATGCGCTTTCAAATATGGTGGCTGAAATGGAAAGACGCTATCGTTTAATGGCAGATGCAAAAACCAAAAATATAGAAAATTACAATGAAAAAATGAAAGAATTAGGTAGCGAAGAACTCCCTTTTATTGTAGTAATTATTGATGAACTTGCCGATTTGATGATGACTGCGGGTAAAGATGTAGAATTTTATATAGGAAGACTTGCACAAATGGCAAGAGCAAGTGGAATTCACTTGATTGTAGCTACACAACGACCTTCTGTTGATGTTGTAACAGGGCTGATCAAAGCGAATTTGCCAAGTAGAATTTCTTATAAAGTAGGGCAAAAAATTGACTCTAAAGTTATTTTAGATGCTATGGGTGCTGAGAGTTTACTTGGAAGAGGGGATTGTTTATTTACTCCTCCTGGAACAAGCTCTATAGTGCGTTTGCATGCGCCTTTTGCAAGCGAATTTGAAATAGAAAAAATCGTGGATTTTCTAAAGGATCAACAAAGCGTAGAATATGATGAAAGCTTTTTAAAAGATCAGCAAAGCGCTGGTGTTACAACAAATGAAAGCTTTGATGGGGAAGTAGATGAGCTTTATGAAGAAGCTAAAAGAGTAATCTTAGAAGATGGAAAAACAAGCATCTCTTATCTACAACGCCGTTTAAAAATCGGCTATAACCGCTCTGCAAATATTATTGAACAACTTACGCAAAACGGGATTTTAAGCGAACCTGATGCCAAAGGACAAAGGGAAATCTTGTAAGATTTTTCTTGTATTTTTGATATATAAAACTGATTACAAAAGAAGAAATTTAAAAAGCAAAAGCCCAGTAAAAAGGGCTTAAAAATTATTTATCTCTAAGATTTAATTCGGTAATTAACTTACTATAAGAATTATAATCTTTTCTTTTAAGATAAGATAAAAGTCTTTTTCTTTGACCTACAAGTTTTAGAAGTCCTAGTCTTGATGAAAAGTCTTTTTTGTAGATTTTTAAATGTTCTGTAAGTTCTGCAATTCTTGCAGTTAAAAGAGCTACTTGAACTTCTGTTGAACCAGTATCACCTGGTTTTTTAGCGAATTTCGCAACTATTTCTGCTTTTTTGGCCGAATCCAAAGCCATGATAGACCTCCTGATTGGTAAAATAATAAAATTAAAGAACTGTAATTTTATCTTAAAAAGCAAAAAATAAACTGAATTTATCCTTTTTAGAAGGTTTTGTCAAAATTTAAGTCTTTTTCTAAGAATTATTTATTATAATTACAGCTATTTCTATAGTTATAATAAGGAGAATCTGTGCTATTTACCAAAGCTAGCGAATACGCTTTACTTTCTTTAATTTATATTTCTCAAAAAGAAACACCTCAAGATGTAGATTCTTTAGCTTTAGAGCTTGATATTCCCAAAAGTTTTTTAGCTAAAATTTTACAAACTTTAGCTAAAGATGGTTTGTTAAAATCCTTTAAAGGGGCAAAAGGTGGTTTTGTTTTAATCAAAGAACCAAATCAATATACTATAAAAGAAATTGTTAATAGTGCTGAAAAAAAGGATATCAGTGTATTTGAATGCAGTGGTGGTACTTGTCCAAATAATAAAGAAAAAAATTGCACCTTAATGCCTATGTTAGTAAATTTACAAAATAAAGTAGATGAATTTTTAGATTCTATTACTTTAGAAGATATTATGAAAAATAATGGCAAAAAATAAAATAGTCGATTTAGTTTTTCCTTTTTTGGGGCCTTTAATTGCTCCTGTTTTAAAAGCTAAAAGCTTAACTATTGTTGGTTTTTTAGTTTGTATTTTAGCTATTATCATAGTTCCTTTACCAAGTCCTATTTTGGACTTTTTCTTAGCTTTAAGTATAGCTTTATCAGTATTAATTATTTTAATTTCTATTTATATACCTAAACCGACAGATTTAACAACTTTTCCAACTTTAATCTTGATTATTACTTTATTTAGACTTTCTTTAAATATAGCTACTACAAGGATGATTTTAAGCGAAGGGCAAAACGGCCCTGAAGCTGTGAGTGAGATTATAGCAGCATTTGGAGAATTTGTTGTTGGTGGAAATATGGTCATTGGTGTGATTGTATTTTGTATCTTAGTATTAATTAATTTCATGGTTGTAACAAAAGGTAGTACAAGGGTTTCTGAAGTACAAGCAAGATTTACACTTGATGCAATGCCGGGTAAACAAATGGCTATTGACGCGGATTTAAATGCGGGACTTATCGATGAACAAACCGCTAGAGCAAGACGTCAAGAAGTTATTGCTGAGGCAAACTTCTATGGTGCAATGGATGGTTCTTCTAAATTTATCAAAGGAGATGCTGTTGCAGGAATTATCATAACTATTATAAATATCATAGGTGGTTTTTTAATAGGATCTTTTCAGCACGATATGGCTTTAAGTGATGCTGCATCTACCTATACTATTTTAACCATAGGTGATGGACTTGTATCGCAAATTCCAGGGCTTATTACTTCTACTGCAACCGCTATAATTATCACTCGTGCAAGCAAAGATGAGGAAAATTTTGCAGAAGGAACTTTAACTCAACTTTTAAGTGAATATCGCACGCTTTTAATAGTAGGTTTTGTACTTTTTATCTTTGCGTTAGTGCCTGGTTTGCCAACTTTATCCTTGGGCTTTATGGCTTTAGTTTTTTTAAGTCTTGGCTATCTTACCAAGCAGGTTAAGGAAGGTAAAATTGATATAACCACAGTTAAAAAAAGCAAACCAAGTGCTGCAGCTGCATCTCAAAGTGGAGCAGGTGGGACAACGGCAGCGCCTGCTAAGAAAAGCGAAGAAGAAATTCTCAAAGAAGAAGAGCACAAGATTAACGACATACTCAAAGTTGAAATTTTAGAACTTGAACTTGGATACGGACTTATTAAGCTTGCTGAAAACGAACTTACAGAAAGAATTCGCTCAATGAGAAGAAGCATTGCTGAAAGTTTAGGATTTTTAATGCCAAAAATAAGAATAAGAGATAATTTAAGACTTAAACCAAATGAGTATAGTTTTAAACTCAAGGGCGTGTCTATAGCAAGTGCTGAAATTTATCCGGATAAATATTTAGCCATGGATAGTGGTTTTATCACGGAAGAGATAGAAGGGATTGCTACAAAAGAACCCGCTTTTAACTCTGATGCACTTTGGATTGATGCGAATTTAAAAGATGAAGCAACATTAAATGGCTATATAGTAATAGATCCTGCAAGTGTTATTTCAACACATATGAGCGAACTTATCAAAGCACACGCAAGCGAACTTCTTACACGCCAAGAGGTGCAAAATCTTCTTGATAAGGTTAAAAATGATTACCCAATCATCGTAGAAGGCGCTTTAGGTGTTGCACCTGTAAGTCTTATTCAAAAAATTCTCAAAGACTTGCTTAAGCATCATATACCAATTAAAGATATGCTTACTATTTTAGAATCTGTAAGCGATATAGCAGAAGTAAGCAAGAGTTTTGATATGATTATTGAACATGTAAGAGCGTCTTTAGCTAGGATGATTACAAATATGTATTTAGATGATAAAGGAAATTTGGATATTTTTATCTTAGACTCTGCTAGCTCTGCAGTGTTAATGGAAAATGTACAATTTAGAGATGGAAGTTATCACTTGCCTTTAAGCGTAGCTCAAACAGGCACTTTAGTAGATACTCTAAGGGCTGAAGTTGCCGCAGTAGCAAATGGTCGTATCAAGCCTTTTATACTTTGCGTTGAACCGCAACTTAGAAAATTTATTGCTGATATTTGTTATAATTTTAGCATTAATATAGTAGTGTTAAGTTTTGCAGAAATTGCAGAAAATACAAATTTTAATACCGAGGGTATTATTAGGATAGAACTTTAAGGAATATAATGAAAATTTATCATCTTTCACACACAGATCTTGATGGTTATGCTTGTCAATTTGTAGTAAATTTTTATTTTAAAAATGTGAAATTTTATAATTCTAATTATGGTAAAGAAATTAATGAAAATTTTAACTCTATTATAGGCGATATAGAAAAAGATGAAAATTTCGGAAAAGCTATTATTCTAATAACAGATTTAAATTTAAATTTAAATCAATGCGAAGAATTTGATAAAATTTGTAAAGAGAAAAATATTAAAATTTTTCTTCTTGATCATCATCAGAGTGGCGAAGAATGTGCTCAAAAATATTCTTGGTATTTACTTGATTCTAAAAGATGTGCAACTAAAATCGTTTATGATTTTTTCTCTAAAATCTGCACCCCAGTTTTAAAACTTTCAAAATTTGTTGATGTAGTTAATGCTGTTGATATTTGGCTAAGCGAGGATGAAAATTTTGAACTTGGAAAGGTTTTTTTAGGCTTGATTGCCAATGCAAAAGAAATAAATCGCGTGATGTTTAAAGAATCGCAAATTGATTATATGTTTTTCTTGCTTGATAAGGCTTGGAAATTTATAGGAAAAGAAAATGCGAATATTTTACTCGATAATGCTACTCATTTTATAAAAAAGGATTATTTTGCCAGAAAAAATGATGATACTCTTTCTAATTTAATTTCTTATTTTGTAGTTGAAAAACTAAGTGAGCTAAAAGAAAATTTCAGTATAGAATATGAAGGCCATAAAGGCATCTTAACTTCAAATATAGGCAATACTTCTGTTATTGGAAATGATTTTTTAGTAAAAAATCCTGATTATGACTTTTTTATTGATGTTAGTTCTAGAAAAACCTTAAGTTTTCGTGCAAATGGAAAAATAGATGTAAGTTTAATGGCTAAAAATTTAGTAGGTGGTGGTGGACATAAAAATGCTAGTGGTGGACTTTTTGCGACATTTAAAGATGGAGCAAATTATAATCATATTAAGGCTCAAATTATTGATTTAATTAAAAGCAAAGAACTTAAAAAGGAAAACAATGAATCAAAACAATAATAAAACCTTAAAAAATGAACTAGAAGATTTACAATATGAACTTAACATAGTTTTAGAAGCTATGCTTTTATACGCTGGAGTTAAAAGAGAAAAATTAGAAAATGCAATAGAAGCTTATATCGATAATATAGATAATGTGCTCGAAAATTCGAACAAAGAAGGGGTTGATGAAATTTTAGAAGTCGTGGAATTTCTAAAAAATAAATACAAAGATTTTTTTCAATGAAAAAGTGTATTTTATTTTTTTTTAGTTTATATTCTTTAAGTTTTGCTAATATTTACGAAAAATTAAATGATTTTGCTTATGAAAAAAAACCGAACAAAGATTTTAAGATTCAAGAAGTTAAATTAGTACAATTTTCACAAGAAAATAAAGATTGCCTTGAGCTTTTAATAGAAGCTGGTCAAGTTAGAATTTTAAATAGCTATAACTCTTGTCAAAAATTATCTAAAGATAAAAGTTTTCAAAAATTTCTTAATGAAGATTTTTTAAAACTTTATAAAAATAATGGATACTTGATTAATGAAAATTTACAAAATTTGAAAAATACCATGCAAGATATTATGATATATTATAAACTCCGATATTCTTTTAGTAAAGACGTAAAAGATATGAGTAAAGATAAGAATTTGGATGTTTTAAATATAGATGAAAAAGATGGTGGTACTTTGCTTTATAAAATCAACAATCAAGCTTGCGTTGGAATAGAACTTACAAGACATGACTCAAGAATGGCTATGAAAATATACGGAATAGAAAATTTGGATAAAGAGTGCAAACTATTTATCCAATCGCCTTCTTTTAAAGATCTTTCTTACACAAAAAAAGATTTTAAGTGGTATTATTTAGAATAAACAAATGCTTTAATTTTTAAATAAAAATTTTTAAAAATCGCACTTAAAGTAAAAGTATCTTGCCTTCCAAGATTTTGAAAAACGCAGTTATCTAAGTCTTTTTTTTCTTGAATGCTTAAATTTTTCATTAAACCAACCTCTAAAAATATTGCAAACTTCAATTTTATCAAAAAAACTTTATTTTTATTTTAAAGTTTTAATTATAAGGCAAATAAATATTGTTTTAAGAATTTGAAGTTTTTTATTGAAATATTATTAACTTTTATTGACTTTTTTGAAGCAAAGTTATATACTGAATTCGAATTAGACAAATTTAAGGAGGAAAAATGATGAATAAATTTTCTATAGTTTTAACTTTGTTGTTATGTGGAAGTTGTGCTTTAGCCTTAGATCCAAATTTGGAAAAAACTAAGAGTGCAACAGGTATTGATCTACCTACTGCCAAATGGAATTTACCTAAGGCTTTAAATGAAGATGGTACCATAGATGAAACTAAAATGCCAAAAAATTCAGAATATAGCAAAATGGTTATTTTGGGAAATAAAATTCTTAATGAAACAAGCAAATATGTAGGTCCACAGGCCAAAGATCCTAAAAAAAGATTTGCGGGAAATAATCTTTCCTGTTCAAGTTGCCATGCTAATGGTGGAAGTGTACAAAATCAATCAGGTTTTGTAGGAATTTGGGCAAGATTTCCACAATATAATGCCAGAGGAGATAAAGTAATTACCTTAGCAGATAGGATCAATGGCTGTTTTGAACGCTCTATGAATGGCAAAAGAATGCCTAGTGATGCGCCTGAAATGAAAGCCATGCTAACTTATATGCAATGGTTATCTCAAGGAGTTCCAGTAGGAGCTAAGATAGAAGGGCAGGGGCTTAAGAAGATAGATTTCATCTCGAGAGCAGCTGATCCTAAAAAAGGTAAAGCAATTTATATGGATAAATGTGCCGTTTGTCATCAAGAAAATGGATTAGGGCTTAAAAATGAGGATAGTGCAGGCGCGTATTATCTTTATCCACCACTTTGGGGCAATGATAGCTATAATACAGGAGCTGGAATGTATCGTCTTATCAAAGCTGCTTCTTATATTAAAGAAAATATGCCTCAAGGTGCGCCTGACTTAAGTCTTGAAGATGCTTATGATGTAGCAGCTTACATGAATTCACAAGCTCGTCCTATTAAAGCAAATAGAGATAAAGACTTTCCAGATAGAAAGGTTAAGCCTTTAGATATGGATGTAGGACCTTATGATGATAGCTTTTCTACAACCCAACATCGCTATGGACCTTATACAAATATGATCAAAAAATAATTTTAAGGCAATTTTTATTGCCTTAAAAAATTTATTATTTCATATTGCTTAATTTTTTAACTAGATCTTCTAAATCTTGCATCGAATTGATTGCACTTGGGTTAATTTGATATTTTCCATTAACAACAAAAGCAGGGGTGCCATAGGTTTTAGCTATATCATTAGCTCTTTGAAACTCGCTTAAAATTTCTTTAGCTTTTGGGGTATTTAAAAAATTTAATACTTCATTTTTATTTACATTCATAGCCTTTAAACCTATGTCGTAAAATTCATCTAAATTCGAAAAATTTCTTTGCTTGTTTAAAAAATAAGAAACAAAATAAACATCAGCAAGTTTATGAGATAAACTATCAGAATAACTCGCGTCTTTACCATTTTGCTCATCTTTGTATTGAGCAAAGGCAAAAAGATCATTCATTTCTTTGGAAAAATCTCCATTCATTAAACTTACAGGATAGAGTTTAAAATGTAAATTTGGAAAAGCTTCTCTTAGTTTTTCAAGGGTTCCAAATTTATGATGATTATAACAATGTATACATTTATAAGAAAATGCTTCTATTACACTATTTTCGGAGTTGGGTAAATTTGGATTAAGAGTAATAAAACTATTATTTGCTAACGCAAAACTTGAGCAAAATACAAGCGCTAAAACAAATTTGCAAAAAAAATTACGCATACTATATCCTTGATTAAATAAAATTTTCAAAGATAATTTTATTTAAAAAAAATAAATAAGCCCAAATTTATTTTTGGGCTTATTGTTTTATTTTTTAGGATTGAATGCTTGATCAACACTAAAAGGCATTGCTTGATAACCCGTGCCTGAACCGCTAAATTGAATTTGAACCGAAGGTTCCTTAGCGCCCCAGTTAAATTCATCAATTTCAGGTTTTGGTTCCCCAAGACTTACACCTTTGCTAAGATCAAAAGCCATTCCAGCTGTTGCGCTATAAACCATAATAGAATCTTTATCTGGTTCATATTGAGTTAAAGAAGTTACAGGAGAAAACCATTCATTTCCACGATTTTTACCATATTCCCAAATTTGTTCCACGGTTTTATTTTGCTGATCGATTTTATAAATTACAGCACGAGAATATTTTTGACTTGCAAATGCAGGTTGTTCAGCTCCTCTTGCATCACCATTATCAAAAACACTTATATAGATATAACGCTTGTTTGATTTACTATCAATTCTCCAGCCTGTATACTGTGTCCAAGTGAAATCAAATCCACCATTTTCATTTTCATAACCTGGGCATTTGCTATAATCATCATCGCAAACAATTTTTTTGCCATTTTTTTATCTACAGGCTACAAATAACCATTATCCATGATAATAACAGTCAAAGGAGCAATCCATTAAAAGTGCCATGCAAAGAGTTTTGCTAAGTCTCATGATAAATCCTTTAAAATTATTTAAGCCATCCTAAAATAGCTTAATAAAATTTTTAATAATACGCAACAAAAATAATTTGTTGCGTATTTTAAGAGCATCTTAAAACGACTTGATTTAAATGATTTAAACTAGCTATATTTTGATTTGAATTTTTTGGTTCGCCTATAAATTTAAGTACCAAAACCAAAATAACAATCGCCAATGCAAAAATTTTAGCATTAGGTTTATTTTTATCTAAAACATAGGCTATAAACATTGTAAAAAGCACAATAAAGCAACATAAAAATGCTATAAGACAGGAAATTGCCATATTCATAAACTTTAAACTAGGTATCAAATACCAACCATTACTATAAAGCCCATTTTCAAAATCAGGTGGAGTTCCTATAAAAAATTTTTGAAAAGTATTAAGATGATTATAAGCATTCTCTGGAACTACGGGGGTATCCATCCCACATTCTCCTGCTGGCAAAAACCAACTAGGAGCCCATTCATGTAAAGGTAAATTAAATGGATAAATAGGAATTTCACGACATCCATCTACACCTGCAAAAGGATTTTCAGAATGAACCACTTCATGGATATGATTTAAAGTTAGACAATGCTCCAAGCCAAGCCAAATTCCATAAAAAGCTAAGCTATAAGAAAAAATTTTTATAATATTATTTGTAGGATTGATTAGTGCAACCATACCACCTATAGCCATAACAAGCATATCGAATCTTATATACACACATTGTTCGCAAGGTTCCATAAAAAGATATTCTTGAAATAAAAAATGTGCTATACAGGTAAGTCCTATAGTAACTATGATCAAAATCAACCAAGGTTTACGTGTATCTTGCCATTTGGAAATATTAATTACAAAATTATTTCTCATTAGTCTTTTGCCTATTTCATAAGTATTAAATTTCTAAAGCAAATTTTAACCAAAAAAATATTAATCAAGAATAGGGGATTAAAAAATTGAATGCACAAGTTATCATTTTTATATATATTTTGATAATAATATAAAATAATTTAATTTTTAAATATTCTTTATAGTTTTCAATAAAAGTAAAATATAATTTTAATTTACAAAATAAAATTATCAATTTTTTACATTATATTTTGTGGATAAATTTATTTCACTCAAAAGGTAAAATCATAAAAGTATGTAAAAATAGTAGCTTAATCTATATCAAAGTAGAATAATCTAGGTATATATAAAAAAGTTTGAAAATTATAGTTTTCAATACAAAATTATAAATTTTACATATTTTTACCTTTTATCATATCTTTTTATGATTGATATAAGATTTATTTAATAAAAATATTTCAATCTTTTTGCCTTGTATATAAAAACAAACTTTTTCCTAAAAAAGCTTTTTTTTACTAAGTTAATACTAAAATACCTTTTATAGTTAAAAAGCTAAAATTTTAGATTTAGGAAAAGTTTTTATGAAATACCCTTTAGATTGTGAAGAAAATTTTGAAAAATCATTCTTATTTTGGCTAGCAAAATATGTAAAATTTAAACTCAACTCACTATCCAATAAAGAATTAAAAAATCCACAAGCTTTAGCAGAAGTTAATTTTGCTCTTACAAAAGGTGTAAAAAACATTGAAGAACTTGACGCTCTAGCAAAAAAAGCAAGAAATGCTGGTTTAAGTGGAGTTAATACTTATTTTAATCCTTTAAAAAAAGTATTTGAATATTTAAATTTTTACAAGCTTTACTCTTTAAAACAGATTGATGAAGAACTCATTGTAGAAGTTTTAGCAAGTATAACAGGTGCTTTATCAGATGCAAGTAAAAAAAATTACCGTATTGCTGTGATTAATTTTTTTGATTTTTTAGGCAAGCAAAACGAAGAAGATGAAAAAGCACATATTTTCGATATCAATCTTAAAAATTGGGCAAGTATAGCAGGTTCTAAAGGGGTAAAATTACCCGAATTTATGAGCGAAGAGGAGCTTAAAAAATTTCTTGATGCTATTGAAAATGCAGATTTTAAAAACAATACCATACGCAATAAACTTATTATTAAAATCATCATTTTTACAGGCATACGGGTAAGCGAAGCTATCAATATCAAAATGGGTGATATTAGTGAAGAAAACGATCTTTATATCATAAGAATAAGAGCTAAAGGCAATAAATATCGCGTTGTAATGATAAAAAAAGAACTTATTTACGATTTGCTTAAAAATGTAAGTATTAATTATATGAGTAAAGACGCCCTACTTTTTGTCAATAAAAAAGGCACTCCACTGACTCAATCTTATGTCAGTCGCATAGTAGAACAGCTTTTATTTCGTGCAGGAATTCGCAAGCAAAAAAATGGTGCTCATATGTTGCGTCATACTTTTGCCACCCTGCTTTATAAAAAGCAAAAAGATTTAGTTTTAGTCCAAGAAGCTTTAGGACATGCGAGTTTAAATACCTCAAGAATTTATACTCATTTTGATAATGATAAATTAAAACTTGCCGCACAGGTTGCAAAGGAATTAAGTGACTCTTGAAGACTACGCTGTTTTTGGTAAATATTTTTACCATGATTTAAAACACACTTTAAAAGCCTTTAACCACAAAGAAAGTAAAAAATGCTTTAAATTTATAGAAAAATATAAAAATGATTTTTATATTTTAATGCTTGCTGATTATGAGCTATATAGATATTTTCAAGATAAAAATTTCACAAGCAAAAAAGCTTATTTGTCGGTATTTGCTTTTAAAAAAAGAAAAAAATTTCAAAAAGAATATATTGATGAAGAAAAATTTATTCCTGAATTTATAAATTTTTTAGATCAAGATAATTACAAAGAAAATTTCATCAAGGTTAAAGAGGCAATCTCCAAAGGAAGAGTTTATCAAATCAACCTCACTCAAAATTTTAAATTTCATAGCAAAATGGATTCTTTCGAACTTTTTAAACTTTTGCTTTCTAGACAAGATACCGAATTTAAAACTTTTATAAAAGATGGAGCAAGAGAAATTTTGTCCTTCTCTCCTGAACTTTTCTTCAAAACCAAAAAAAGAAAAATATTTACAAAACCTATGAAAGGCACAATTAAGCGTGATAAAGATCCTATAAAAGATGAAGAAAATAAAATTTTCTTGCAAAATGATACAAAAAATCTAAGTGAAAATGTTATGATTTGTGATCTTTTGCGTAATGATCTTTCAAAAATCATCACAAAAAAAAGCTTAAAAACCAAACTTTTTGAAATTCAAAGCCACCCTACTTTACATCAAATGACTTCAAGCGTACAAGGAAAACTTAAAAAAAATATTTCTTTATATCAAATTTTTAAAGCTCTCTTTCCTTGCGGTTCTATTACAGGTGCTCCAAAGCTTGAAAGTATTAAATTTATTAAAGAATTAGAACAAAGAGAGCGTGGTATTTACTGCGGAACCATAGGTTTAATACACAAAAATAAAAATAAATTTAGCGTAGCCATACGCACCTTAGAAAAACAAGATGAAATTTATACTTATAGCACGGGTAGTGGCTTGGTTTGGGACTCAAATTTCAAAGATGAATTTGAAGAATTAAAACTTAAAAGCGCGATCTTAAATCCTTGTGATTTTCATCTTTTTGAAACCATGTATTTTAAAAATTCTCAAATTTTATTTTTAAAAGAGCATTTATTAAGGCTTATAAATTCAGCTCTTAAATTTAATTTTAATACTCACAAGCTCTTTAAAGATTTTTATAATATTTTAAATCAAAAAAGTTCTTATAAAGAATATCAAAATTTTACACTTTTTAAACTCGATGAAAAAATTTTTCACAAAAAACACTCTTTATTTTATCATTTTCCCCTACCCTTTAAAAATCCACATAAAGAAGGAATTTTAAAACTGATTTTATATAAAGACGGAAGATACGAATTCCAACAAAGCGCCTTAAAACAAAATTCAAACGATATTTTGCTTTTAAGTGATGATAAAATCAACTCAAAAAGTGACAATCTCTATCACAAAAGCTCTTTACGTACTTTTTATAATCAACACTCATACAAATGGCATCAAAACTTGTGTTACGACATAGCTTTTTTTAACGAAAAAGATGAACTTTGTGAAGGCTCAAGAACCAATCTCATCTTAGAAAAAAACGCTCAGTTTTATACTCCACAAATTCAAAGCGGTATGTTAAATGGAGTATATAGAAATTTCTTAATCAATCTTGGTTTGATAAAAGAAAAAACATTATTTAAGCAAGATTTATTTGAAGCAGAAAATATTTATTGTATTAATTCCGTGCGCGGTTTAAAAAAGGTAAAATTACAATGAAGAAAATTTTATTTATAGATAATTATGATTCTTTTAGTTACACCATCATTTATTATCTTAAAGAGCTTGGTTTTGAATGTAAAGTGATAAAAAATGACGCCTTTAAAAAAGCTAAAGAATTAGAAAAATTTGATTTTACTCATCTTATTATCTCTCCTGGCCCTCATTCTCCTAAGGAATCTAAATTAAGCCTAAAAGCAATCAAATATTTTAAAAAAAATAAAAAAATTTTAGGTATATGTTTAGGACATCAGTGTATAGCTGAAATTTTTGGCGGTAGTGTTTCTAAAATGGAAAATCCTACGCATGGTAAAATTTCTAAACTTTATTTTAAAAAAGATCCTATTTTTAAGGGTATTAAAAAAGAAATTGAAATTTGCTTATATCATTCTTTGTATATCAGTTCTATGCCTAAAAAATGCAAAATTTTAGCTCATAATTCAGAAAATATTATTATGGCAATTAAACATAAAAAATATCCTATTTATGGATTGCAATTTCACCCTGAAGCAGTTTTAACACAAAAAGGCAAAAAAATACTTAAAAATTTTATGAAACTTTAAACTTTTTTGCATTTAAAATATAAATATGAAAATCTAAAATAAAATATCCTTAAAATAATTATCATTAATATAAATTTATAAATAAAAAAACCGATAACAATATAAATTAATTTAAAAAGATTTAAGATGAAAATAGATACTTTGACAAAAAATTTTAGCAATTATCAAACACAAACAAACAAAAACAATAATTTGGTAAGTAATGTTCATAGTGACAATGTGGTTAAAATTCAAATTTCAGATGAAGCAAGAAGTTTAAGTCAAACAAATTCAAAAAATGAAAAAGAATATGAAATCAAAGTAAGTCAAGAAAAAATAGAAAACCACAAAGACCAAAATTCCATTCAAGGTAGCAAAGGTGGCGTAAATCCCGCATTAGAGGCTTTAATAGCAAAATTAGCTGAAATTTTAGCTAAAATTGCAGAACTTACTCAAAAAATGACAAACGCTAACGAACAAATGAAAACAACATTTCAAGAACAAATTGATGTGCTAAAATCTCAAGCAGATGTAATTCAAGCTCAAATTCAAGAACTCCAAAGCCAACAAGCTTGATTATATTTTTTCAAAAGTTTAAGAATGTTATAATGATGCATTTTTAAACTTTTTCAAGGAAAAATATGACTTATCTAGAAATCGAAGGCACAAATCATCTAAGCGGAAATGTTACAATAAGCGGAGCAAAAAATGCCGCCCTACCCTTGATTGTTTCAAGCATACTTGCCAAAAATGAAGTAAAAATCAACAATGTTCCTAATGTTGCTGATATAAAAACTCTTATATCTTTGCTAGAAAATTTAGGAGCTAAGGTTAATTTTCAAAACAATAGTGCTTTTTTAAACACAAACACTCTTAATCAAACCATAGCCAAATATGACATTGTGCGTAAAATGCGTGCTTCCATACTTACTCTAGGGCCTTTACTTGCTCGTTTTGGACATTGTGAAGTATCTTTACCTGGAGGATGCGCTATAGGACAAAGACCTATTGATTTACATCTTTTAGCCTTGGAAAAAATGGGGGCAAATATACAAATCAAACAAGGCTATGTCGTAGCTAGTGGAAATTTAAAAGGTAATGAAATTCTTTTTGATAAAATCACGGTTACAGGTAGTGAAAACATCATCATGGCAGCAGCTTTAGCTAAAGGTAAATCCAAGCTCTTAAATGTTGCAAAAGAACCCGAAGTAGTTCAACTTTGCGAAGTTTTAAAAGACGCAGGACTTGAAATCAAAGGCATAGGTACAGATGAGCTTGAAATTTATGGTAGCGATGGGGAACTTTTAGAATTTAAAGAATTTAGCGTTATACCTGATAGAATTGAAGCAGGAACTTATCTTTGTGCAGGGGCTATTACAAATTCTAAAATTACTTTAGATAAAGTTAACGCCACTCATCTTAGTGCAGTTTTAGCAAAACTTCATCAAATGGGTTTTGAAACTTTGATTGCAGAAGATAGTATCACCCTACTTCCTGCTAAAGAAATTAAACCTGTAGAAATCATGACAAGTGAATATCCAGGCTTTCCAACCGATATGCAAGCGCAGTTTATGGCATTAGCCTTAAAAGCTAATGGAACTAGTATTATTGATGAAAGACTATTTGAAAATCGTTTCATGCATGTAAGTGAACTTTTAAGAATGGGCGCGGATATTAAACTCAATGGTCATATTGCTACTATAGTAGGCGGAAAAGAACTTAACGCTGCTGATGTCATGGCTACAGATTTGCGTGCTTCCTCAGCCCTTATCTTAGCGGCTCTTGTAGCCAAAGGCGCAAGCAAAGTCCATAGAATTTACCATCTTGATAGGGGTTATGAAAATTTGGAAGAAAAATTTAAAGGTTTAGGTGTAAAAATCACAAGGCTTGAAGAATGAAAAATATCTTTGAAACCTTAAAAGACTTAGAAGATCAAATTTCATGCTTAGATGAAAGTGAGCTTATTAGCCTTGAAAAAGCAAAAGATAGAATTTTAGCTAAAGATTTATACGCTAGAAAAAATCTACCCAGTTTTGACAATGCTGCTCTTGATGGCTATGCTTTTAATTATGCTGATATCAATGAGGCTTTGGAGATTAAAGGGACTATTTTTGCAGGAGATAAAAATTTTTATACAGTTGCTAAAAATGAATGCTATAAAATCATGACAGGGGCTAAAATGCCCAAAAATGCTGATACTATCTTAATGTTAGAAGATGAGTATATAGAAGAAAATAAACTCATCATTAAAAAAGCCCCTAAACAATACAATGCCTATCGCTATAAAGGCGAAGAATTAAAAAAAGGTGAAATTTTACTTCAAAAAGGCACCAAACTTAATGATAAACATATCGCCCTGCTTGCTTCTCAAGGGCTTTATAAAATAGAAGTCATAAGAAAAATTCGCATAGGTATTTTTTCAAGTGGAAATGAACTTAAAGAACCTTGGCAAGAATGCGATGAAGAAAGTATTTATAATGCCAATGCTTTGCCTTTACTAACCATGCTTCAAAATGCTTCTTATTTAGGTATTATCAAAGATAATTTTAAAAGCACTAAAGAGGCTTTAGAAAATACAAATTTTGATCTTTTAATCACTTCAGGAGGTGCAAGCGTTGGCGAGGCTGATTTTATGGAAAAAGCTTTAGATGAATTAGGCTTTACTCCGCTTTTTAAAGGACTAAAAGCACGCCCTGCAAGGCCTACTAAGCTTTATCAAAAGGGTAAAAATTTCGTATTGATTTTACCAGGAAATCCTATGGCAGCTTATCTTTCTTGTTTTATTTTTGCTAAAAAAATCATTGATTTATTAAGTGGAAACCTAGATAATCCTTTAACATTTTACGCCAAAATGGGTATGGATTTAAAGCTTAAAAGTGGAAGAAATAATCTCATCTTAGGAAATTTAGAAAAAGATATTTTTACACCATTTAATGAAAATAAATTTGGATCTGGTATGATACTTCCACTTATTAAAAGTGAGTTTTTACTTATAAGCGAAGAAAATACAAGTGAATTAAAAAAAGGTGATGAAATCACGCTTTTAAAAATATAATGTTTGTGTTTTTCACAAACATTAGCTTAATTTATCCTCATCATCATGATCATGGATATATTGTTCATCATTTTCCAAGGTGTCAACAAAACGCCCTATCCTTTCCCAGCGAACATTTTTATCTTTATCCCAAGAGAAATATACAAACCAAGGTTTACCTACTATCAACCTATAAGGAACAGAACCCCAAAAACGACTATCATAAGAATAATCGCGATTATCACCCATCATAAAATACTCATTTTCAGGTACATCAAAAACATAAGCATTTCCGCCGCTAAAACCTATATGATTTCCAAGTTCTTTAATATAAGTTGGAGACATAGCAAAATCACCTATGCTAAGAAAGCGCAAGATATCACTTTCTATATCTTTTTTTGGATCATAATGAATGCCTTTTTGTTTATAAGGTTCTTTTACATAAATTTGCCCTCCAAGAGTAACAAGATCATTTGGATAATGTTCTTTCATAAAATCATCACCTTCATGCATTCTTACATAAAGTGTTTTATTTGCATAAACTATCCTATCTCCTCCTGTACCTACACAACGCTTTACAAAGTGTTCTTTTTCATTTCTAGGATTTCTAAAAACAACTATATCTCCTCTTTGTGGCCCTTGTGCTTTTATCAAATGTCCATTTTTATTAAAATCTGGCAAAACAGGAATTTCCAACCAAGGAATATGAGGAGTTGGGATACCATAGCTAAATTTTTTAACAAATAAAAAATCCCCTACCAATAAGGTGTTTTTCATAGAACCAGAAGGAATAACAAAAGCTTGTATAAAGAAAAAAATCACCAAAAGAACAATAACTACAGTTCCAGTCCAAGACTGCGAAAATTTATATAATCTCTTTAAAATTTCCATAGATTTTCCCTAATTAAGTCTATTTTTAGCAGATTTAACTGTGTTTTCTAAAAGC
The DNA here is from genome assembly GCF_004379075.1 of Campylobacter sp. US25a. Classification (NCBI taxonomy): domain Bacteria; kingdom Pseudomonadati; phylum Campylobacterota; class Epsilonproteobacteria; order Campylobacterales; family Campylobacteraceae; genus Campylobacter; species Campylobacter sp. US25a. The sequence goes on along the minus strand of NZ_RYYM01000004.1, from coordinate 106,616 downwards.
ATGGCTATAGTCATAGGACCTACTCCACCTGGAACAGGAGTTATATAACTAGATTTTTTAGATACTTCTTCAAAATCTACATCTCCTGCTATCTTTCCACTTTCAAGACGATTGATTCCAACATCAATAACAATCACTCCTTCTTTTACCATATCCGATCGAAGTAAATTCACACAACCTGCTGCTACTATAATCAAATCAGCCTGTCTAGTATAAAAGCTCAAATCTTTGGTTTTGATATGACAAACGCTTACTGTAGCTCCAGCATTTAAAAGCATAGTAGCCATAGGACGACCTACTATATTTGAAGCACCTATAATAACAGCGTCTTTTCCTTCTAAATCAATTTCATAAGCCCGTAAAAGCTTCATAACTCCAAGTGGAGTACAAGGCAAAAACCCAGTTTCTAAGCCTAAATTTAAATATCCTACATTAATAGGATGAAAACCATCAACATCTTTACTGCTTATAATGCTTTCAAGTATTAAATCTTTACAAATATGATCAGGCAAAGGAAGCTGAACCAAAATTCCATGAACACTATCATCGTGATTTAAGGTATTAATCAATGCCAAAAGTTCATTTTGCGTAGTATTTTCATTAAGATGATAAACTAAAGATTTAATTCCACATTCTTCGCAGGCTTTAGCCTTAGATTTTACATAAGTTTGACTTGCAGGATTATCTCCAACCAAGATAACAGCTAAACAGCTTTCAATCCCTTTGCTTTTCAAAAATTGATTTTTTTCTTTTAATTCTTCTTTAATTTTTGCGCTCAAAGCTTTACCATCAAGCAAAGTCATTATTTTCCTTCTATAAATTTAATCACTTTTTTAAAGTAAAAATTGTATCATATTAAAACTTCATTAACAAGGTGAAACTTTGAAAATTGTTTTAATGTTTTTTTTATTTAGTATTAGTCTTTTTGGTGCTGATTTTATCACTCTTAAAGAATACTCTAAAATGCTTTATGAAAATCCAAGGGGTATTAGTTGCAAAGAATGCCATGGAGCAGATGGAAGCGAACAAATTTTAGGATATTATATGAAAAATGGTATTAAAACAGCTTATAAAGTTCCAAGTATACAAAATCTTAGTTTTGAGAATTTTAAAAATTCTCTTAATCAGAGTAAAGACGCAAAATCAATCATGCCAAATTACTCTTTAACAAATGATGAAATTGTAACTTTATATAATTACATCAAGCAATTTAGCAAGGAAGAAAAATGACAAACAAAAAAGCTTTTAAAGAAGCGTGTAAATTCATCGCAGGTGGTGTAAATTCTCCAGTTCGTGCTTTTGCAAATGTTCAAAGTGAGCCAAAATTTATTTCCCATGGAAAAGGTGCTTATATTTTTGATATAGATGGAAAATCTTATATAGACTATGTTCAAAGCTGGGGGCCTTTACTTTTTGGACATTGTGATAAAGATATACAAAAAGCTTGCCAAAAAGCACTTCACAAAGGTTCAAGTTTTGGAGCTCCGACTTTATTAGAAACTGAACTTGCTAAGCTTGTTTTATCTGATTTTCCTCATTTAGAAAAGATCCGCTTTGTAAGTAGCGGAACAGAAGCAACCATGAGTGCTATTCGTCTTGCCCGTGGTTTTACTAAAAAAGATAAAATTTTAAAATTTGAAGGATGTTATCACGGGCATTCTGATTCATTATTAGTGAGTGCAGGAAGTGGTGCTGCTACTTTTAACTCTCCTAGTTCTTTAGGTGTTTTAGAAGATGTAGCTAAACACACTTTAGTAGCAAAATATAATGATATAAATAGCGTTAAAGAACTTTTTGAAAAAAATAAAGATATTGCATGTGTTATCATTGAGCCTATTGCTGGAAATATGGGCTTAGTTCCAGCTAAACAAGATTTTTTAGAAGAACTTGCTAAGATCTGTAAAAACAATCAAACTCTGCTGATTTTTGATGAAGTAATGAGTGGATATAGAGCATCTTACCTTGGTTCCTATGGAATCAATCATATCCAAGCAGATATAATTACTTTTGGTAAGGTAATAGGAGGCGGTCTACCTGCAGCAGCATTTGCTTCTAGAGCTGAAATTATGGATATTTTAAGTCCTTTGGGTGGAGTTTATCAAGCAGGAACTTTAAGTGGAAATCCTTTAGCAATGGCTGCAGGCATAGCAAGTCTTACAAAAGCCAAAAAGAAAACCAAGCTTTATGACAAACTTGGAAAATTAGCAAAAAAACTTACCCAAGGAATGAAAAAATTAGCAGATGAAAAAGGACTTCCACTGCAAGTTTGTCATGTAGGTTCTATGTTTGGATACTTTTTCACCAAAGATCCTGTATCAAACTACCAAGATGCATTAAAATCCGATCTAGCATTATTTTCAAAATTTCACAAAAATATGCTTGAAAATGGAATTTATTTAGCACCTTCTCAATTTGAAACAAGCTTTATATGTTCAAAAATGGATGATAAAATTATAGATACAACACTAGAGGCTGTTAGGGAAAGCTTTAAAAGAATATGAGCAATATTTTAAAAGAAGAAAAAAATCACTTAGAAAATTCCAACAGTAAAAGACAAAAAATCATTCGCAAAACTCTTGAAGCTGCGGATGGTTTAAGTCTTGGCATCTCTATGGTTGTTGCTGTATTTATAGGTGTGGGAATAGGATATTTACTTAAAAAATTTACTCCTTATCCTTGGCTTTTTTGGCTTGGAGTTTTTTGGGGGATCAGTGCTGCTATACTTAATGTTTACAAAGCTTATAAAGTTCAAGTAAAAAGCTATGAAGAATTTAAAGAAAGAGATGAGTTGATCAAAGAAAAAATTCAAAAAGAAAAGAACAAATAATGGAACATAAAAAAGCTCTATTTTGTATTTTTGCCATTATTCATTTATTTTTTTGGATCATATTTTCATCGTTAAATCATTTTAAATTAGATACATTTTTAAGCTATGAAATAGCTTTTTTTAGTGTTTTATTGATTATTTTTGCTTCTTATTTAAATTATAAAAAAGTCATTATAAAAAAATCAAAAAATTATGAAAAAGATTTTAATTTCATTTCATCGCTTTTTGTCAAAAAAAAACAAAATTTATCAAAAATTATTCATTTTAAAGTTCTAAAAGACGATTTAAAGCCAAATGTTAAAGAGAAAATCCATTTTTTTGCTATGTTTTTTACTCTCTTTAAATTGATGGCTTATGTAATATTGGTTGCTGGATTTTTATTTTTACATCGCCAAGATAGATTAGATATCTTTGCTTATATTTGTGGAATTTCATCCTTGCTAGTTTGTGTGTTTATTTTTATTTTATATATAAAAAAGTATGAGTCCAAAAAAAATTATTAAATCAATGACAGCACTTTTTGCTGGTATGGCATTTTTATTTGCAGGTAATGCCTTGATAGTAAGCTCTATAGGTGTTATATTAAAAGAAAACGGAGAAAGTTCTTTAGCTGTTGGAGTAGTAAGTTCTTGTTTTTTTGTAGGCGCTCTTGTTGGAACTATCAGTGCTCATAAAATTATTTCTCGTATAGGTCATATACGCTCTTTTGGGCTATTTGGTGCTATTTTTGGAATTTCAGCTATGCTTCATACAGTAAGCGAAAATCTTATTTTTTGGGCTGTTTTAAGATTTTTCATAGGAATTTGCTACTATGGACTTTTAATGGTCATAGAATCATGGCTTAATGAAAAAAGCAAAAATGCCATTCGATCTAGAATTTTAGGTTTTTATGAAATTGTTTTTTATCTTGCTTTTGGTATTGGAGTTTTAATCATAGCGTTAAATTTAAGCAAACATAGTGTATTTATTCTCAGTGCAACTTTGATTTTACTTTCATCTTTGCCTTTAAATTTGATTAAAATCAAAGAACCTGTTTTGCCCGCATCAAGTCCTATTTCTATACCTAAAATTTTTGATATAGCCCCTTTGGCTATCGTCACAAGCTTTATAGCCGGAATGCTTATAAATGGCTTTTTTTCTATGGCATCTTTATTTATACTTTTGCAAGGTTTTGATGCAAAAGCGGTTTCTTATTTTATATTTTGTGGGGTTTTAGGTGGTTTTATTGCACAAACCATCATAGGAACTATTTCAGATAAACTTGGTCGCAAATTTGCCATTATCACTTGTGCAAGCATAGGATTTATCACTATGCTTATATTTATCTTTTTTAAACTTCACTTGTATATGCAATATTTTTTAGGAATTACTCTTGGTGTAGGAATATTTTGTTTATATGCTTTAGCACTTGCTAGAGCAAATGATGTTTTAGTAAGTAAAAATAAAGGCGTAGAGTTAGGTCGTGGGGTTCTTTTTTGCTATTCTTTGGGCTCTTTGTTTGGCCCTTTAATTTTAGGTTTTTTAATGCAATACTTTGAAATCAAAGGTTTTATATGGTTTTATATAGTTTCTTTAGCATTTTTAATTCTTTTTGCTATCAATAAACCAAATATTTTAAATAAAAAATTTAAGAAAAAGCCTGGAAATATGGTGATATTTGATGATTAATACTCAACTAGCAAGTCAAATTGCCAATACGCAAAAAAATGATTTAAAAGTAGATAACTCTACTTCAAAAGATAAAACAAATTTAAAGGACAATCCAAAAGAAGCACTTGCGCAAGCTTTAAAGCAAAATTTAGGTTTAAGCAAGGATGCTAGCAGTGAAGAAATACTAGCAAAATTTGTTCAAAATGAAACAGGCACCAAATTAAAAGAACTTGTTAATAAACTTTTAGATCAAATCAATGCTCAAAAAAACCCCGATTCCCCTGTGCTTAAACAAGGAAAAAATTTAAATTTAGCTCCTAATTTTGCTAATGAATTAAAAACTTTAAGCACAGAACTTGCAAAAAGCGATACTTTTACACAAGTTTTAGACAGATTAAATCAAATTTTAAAACCTGCCAGTGAAATAAAAAACAACAACTTAGCTCCTTTGTTTAAAAATTCAGGCGTATTTTTAGAAGCTAAATTAAAAGATGCCCTAAACGAAGAATTGCTGCCCAAAAGTTTTCACTCTCTTTTAAGTACAATCAAAGGTCTTAGTAGTGAAAAACTAAGTATTCAGATAGCCCAACTTGCAAATGCAAATTTAAACCCAAAAGACACTTTAAAAGAATTAAAAAATATTATCAATTCTAACAAAAATGAAAATAAGCAAATTTTAAATCAAAGTTCTTTTAAAGCACTTTTAAATTTAAGTTCTAAATTGGAAAATTTTAAAAATTATATAAGTAAAAATCCCAGTCATGCTCAAGAAAAAATCACCCCTATAGCTAATAAAATTTTAAAAGAATTAAATTCCATCAAAAATGATTTTTTCAAAGCTCTTAATAAACCAGAAAATTTAATGATAAAAGATCCAAACATCCTTAAGCAAACTGCTACCGCCTTTGAAAAACTTGAAAATACTTTAAAAAATACACTAGGCAATCAAGCTTCTAAAATACAAGATAAAGAAAATATTTTAGAAAATCTTTTAAGTAACAAAGAAAATATGAAAGAAGAAAAACTTAATCATAACACAAAAAACCAAGATGGGGAAGAACATATAAAAACATCAAAAGAAGAAACTCTCACAGATGATACTAAAACCGATATTAAGCAAGATTTAAAAAACGAAGAAAATTCACCTAAAAAAGAAGCCAATATAAAAGAAGATGAAAATTTAGATTCTGATATAAAAACTCACGAAGAAGATACTCAAGATACAAAAAATGATATTCAAAATAATGAAACAGAAAATAAGCCAGATAATGATATAAAAAATTCTACTCCAAACCAAGAAAAAATCAAAGATGAAAAACAAGAAAAATCAAAAGAAAATATCAAAGAAAATCCAAAATTTTATGAAACAAAAACAGAAAATAAAACTTCAATCAATACAAATGTCAACACTTCAAATCCTAATACAAACAACACGCAAAATTTAAATAATTCTCAAAATATTCAATCTAACAATAACCAAACTATGCAAAATATTTTTAAAAATCAGGAATTTATAAAACAAAATATTGTAAAAAATTTAGCATTTAATGTAGAGAATTTAGATCTAGAACAAGTGCAAGATTTAAGTAAAAATTTAAGCAATCTTTCTCGCAGACTTAATGAAAGCTTGAAAGAACTTGAACCCTATACTCAAAATGCCAAACTTAATCAAGCAGAACTTAAAAATCTCGAACACAAACTCAATCTTTCTACCAAAGATCTAGCGCAAATTAAACCAAAAACAGAACAAGATATAGCTGAATCTTTACATCATGATGTAAAATCAACACTTTTGCAAATTTCAAATTTGGCTAAAAATGAAGGTAATGAAGCTGTATATAATCAAGCTAATCGTCTTTTAGCACAAATTGAAATCAATCAGCTTATGTCTTTAGCCAATGATTCTATCAATACTTATCTGCCTTTTTCTTGGGATGATTTAAATGATTCTAAAATTATGTTTAGACGCGGAAAAAAGGATAAATTTTTTGCTCAAATTAAACTCGAATTTGCAAAACTTGGGGATTTGGAAATTCTCATTTCTTTAAACAATGAAAAATATATAGATATTAATATTATGGCAGAAAATATTGAATTTAGAAAAACCATCTATGAAAATGCCCATGAGCTTAAAAGAAATATTAATAAAGCAGGACTTTTAAGTGCAAATTTCTTTGTAGGTGATATCATAAGAAGTAAATTTGATACTAGAAATATGAAAAATTTAGATCTTGAAATGGGTATGGATAAAAAAGTATGAGCAAAATCAAAAGATCGATTAAAAAAGCTGTAGCCCTAGGCTATCAAAAAGAAAAAAACTCTGCACCAAAAGTGCTTGCAAGTGGCAAAGGCGAAAGTGCTGCTAAAATTATTTCTTTAGCTAAAGAACACGGAGTTCCCATTAAAGAAGATGAAGATTTAATAGAAATTTTAAGCAAGCTTGACTTAGGTGATGAAATTCCACCTAATATGTATAAAGCTGTGGCTGAAGTTTTTGCCTTTATCTATCAAATGGCAAATAAAACTCCTAAAAACTAATCCGCTATTTTTTCTCCAAATTTAATACCCTGCCCTATCTTTAAATTAAAATTTAAAAGTCCTTTTTGAGAGATTAAAACTATAGTAGAACCCAGTTCAAAATTTCCTAGTTCTTCGCCTTTTTTGAAATTTAAATTTTCATATTTTCTAGTAAAATTATGAGAAATTTTAGCATTGGTTTGTATGCTTGTATCAAAATTAAAACGCATTTTTCCTACATTTTGTGCTCCCACAAAAACAAGCCAAAAAATGCCTTTTTCATTTTGACATTTCAAACTTACTCTTTCATTTTTTACATATAAATTACTAATGCGTTCTAAATGCTTTTCATTTACACTATAAAGCACTCCACTTGTGTAAGTTGCGCTTAAAATTTGCATATCACAAGGGCTGTGATAACGATGATAATCTTTTGGGGAAAGATAAATATTGACATAATCAAGCCCATTTTTAAGTTCATCTTTTTCAAAGCTATCTTTTAAAAGCTCCTCAACGCTATAAGTATGCCCTTTTATAGAAAAAGCAAAATGTTCTTCATTTGCTAAAAAAGTACTTCCACACTCTAAAATTTTGCCATCACTTGGACTGATAAAACCTTCTTCAAGTTTTCTTGGAATTTGCAAAGTTCTTGTAAAAAGAGCATTTAAACTCTTGTATTCACAAGGAGATTTAAATTCACTCATATCGATATTAAAATACTTAACATAATTTTCATTAATAACTTTTTGTATCATTTTAGGAAATTTAATCCCCGCTACAAAACCAAAAAGTCTCGAACTTTCTTTTGAAAAACTCATTTTTTTCCTTTTAAATTTAAAATCACTATTTCACTCGGAGCAAAAACTCTAAGACTTGGCCCCCAAAATCCTGCTCCACTACTCACATAAAGCTTGGTTTTTTCTCCTAAATCATAAAGCCCATGAACAAAACCTTGCTGAAGTTTAACTAAAAACATAAAAGGAAAAATTTGCCCTCCATGTGTATGCCCGCTTAAAACAAGATCAAAATCACTTAAATCATAAAGCAAAGCTGTTTTGGGTTGATGTGTGAGTAAAACACTAGGTTTGCTTGTATTTAAATCCACTTTTATTCTTGCTAAATCAGGAGCATATAAACCCTTATTAAGTCCGGCTAAATCCCCAAGTCCAGCAATATTTATAAAACCCAAATCTAAATTTTGATTGACTAAAATTTTCATATTAGTATGTTTTCTAAGTAAATCCAAAACTTCATTGATACCATGATAATACTCATGATTTCCCAAAGCATAAAAAGTTCCATAAGTGGAATTAAAATCATTAAGTTTTGAGATATAATTTTTTAAATCTTTAGGATTAGTATCAATCAGATCTCCTACTATTGCAACCATATCAGCACTTTGCAAATTCACTTTAGTGATGAGCTTGTCTAAAAAATTTTCATGCAAATTTTTACCCAAATGTATATCAGTAAGCATGGCAATTTTTAAATCTTGTTTAAGATTTGGTATTTCAACATCAACACTCTTTACTTCAGGTGTTTTTAGAGCATTATTTATACTTACATAAATTAAAAACACACTTAAAACTATAAGAGAAAACTCGAAAATCAAACGCAAAATAAGATTATATTTTTTATCTCTTTTACCTATAAGAGCTAAAATCAATTTAATAAAATCCCAAGCTAAAGTCATAAAAAACAAACAATAAGTCGGCGCATAAAGCATGGCTAAAATTTCATACCAAGTATCACTTAAATATTCATCTCTACGAAATATTAAAAACACAGCTTGGGCCAAAAAAAGCACAATAAAAATAAAGACAAAAATTTTATAAAAATACTTAAAAAGAGTAATTTTCTTGATTAATCTTTTATAAATATAAACATTTGCTAAGCCAAAAATCAATAATACAATGAAAGAAAAAATTAAAAATATCATAAAAGTATTATAACCAAGTAAAATTAAATATCCGTATAAATTTTTCTGTTATAATAAACTTTTAAATAATTTTAAAGGCTATAAAATGTACCGTTTTGCACCTTCTCCCACAGGTGATATGCACATAGGAAATTTACGCGCAGCAATTTTTAACTATATCTGTGCAAGACAAAAAAATATGGATTTTATCTTACGTATTGAAGATACCGATAAGACTAGAAATATAGCAGGAAAAGAAGAAGAAATCAAAGAAATTTTAAATCTTTTTGGTATTTCATGGCAGCATTACTATATACAAAGTGAAAATTTAAAATTCCATCGCCAAATGGCTTTAAAACTTGTAAGTGAAAAAAAAGCTTTTGCTTGTTTTTGTACTGAAGAAGAACTTGAAGCAAAAAAAGAGCTAGCTAAAAAACAAGGTAAAGCTTATCGCTACGATGGCACTTGTGAAAAACTAGCCGATATCGATGTTTTAGAATGTGAAAAACCCTTTGTTATCCGTCTTAAAAAACCTACTCACACTATGAAATTTACAGATTTTATCAAAGGTGAATTAAGTTTTGAACCTGAAAACATAGACTCTTTTGTGATTATGAGAACGGATAAAACTCCAACTTATAATTTTGCTTGTGCGGTTGATGATATGCTTGAAAATGTTACTTGTATTATACGCGGAGAAGATCATGTTTCAAACACTCCAAAACAAGAACATATCCGCGCAAGTTTAGACTATAATAAAGCCATAACTTATGCGCACTTGCCTATCATTTTAAACGAAGAAGGTGTTAAAATGAGCAAAAGAGAAGCACATTCTTCTGTAAAATGGCTACTTGAAAGTGGAATTTTACCTAGTGCAATCGCAAATTATCTGATCATGCTAGGCAATAAAACTCCTTGTGAAATTTTTACCTTAGAAGAAGCTATAAAATGGTTTGATATTTCTAAAGTTTCAAAAGCTCCCGCAAGATTTGATCTTAAAAAACTCTTACAAATCAATCGCGAACATATCAAAATGATAAAAGATGATGAGCTTAATAAAATTTTAGATTTAAACAAAGATCTTGCACAACTTGCTAAATTTTACACTCAAGAAGCAAGCACCATAAAAGAACTTAAAGAAAAAATGCAGGCTATTTTTAGCACAAAAGACTTTGGAGAGTTTGAAACAGAATGTAAAATTTTAAAAGAACTCTTAAAAGATATTGAACTTTTTGAAAACTATGAAGATTTTAAAAATGAACTTTTAAGCAAAAGCAACTTAAAAGGTAAAAAATTTTTCATGCCTTTAAGGATAATTTTAACAGGAAGTATCCACGGACCTGAACTTAGCGATCTTTATCCTTATATTAAAAATTTTATTCACGAATTAGCAAGGATTTAACTATGGTTATAGACTCTTTTATTATTTCTATTTTTCAAGTACTACAAATTGTCATTAACATTTATACTTGGATTATTATCATCACAGCACTTTTAAGCTGGGTAAACCCTGATCCTTATAATCCCATAGTGCAAATTTTATATAAATTAAGCTATCCTGCTTACGCCTTAGTTAGAAAAATTCCAACACGCATTGGCAATATTGATCTTGCACCTTTGATTATAGTCTTAGCATTGCAGTTTCTTGGCATTTTTCTTGGGAATATCTTAAGGAGTATATTGTGATAAAAAAAATACTCGTTTTTTTATTTATTTTTTCAAGTTTAAATGCTACACAATATAGCATAGAAAAACTCAAAAAAGAAGAAAATTCACTTGCTAAGGATTATTATATTTATAGGCTTTTAGAAAAAAATAAAATCAGTAAAAAAGATGCACAGGATTTAAATTCTCATATTTTTCGCTATATAGGAAAAATTAAATCCGAACTTGAAAAAATCATCCCTTTAAAGCCTTATATCAACCCAAAATATGCTAAATGCTATACCTATACAGCAAATACTATCTTAGATGCAAATTTAACTTGTCAAAGCGTGCGCTTAAATTCATTAGTTTTTATAGCGAGTTTAAATTCCAAAGACCGAACTACTTTAGCTCAAACCTTTAAAAATCAAAGACCTGATTTGACAAATTTATTGCTAGCTTTTAATACTTCTGATCCTATGAGCTATATGGTACAAAAAGAAGATATTAATGGCTTTTTTAAACTTTATAATTATTCTAAAAAATACGACTTAGATTTAAATACAAGTTTAGTCAATAAACTACCATACCACATTGGTTTTAAAGATTTTGCACAAAATATTATTATTAAAAAAGAAAATCCAAAATTTAGACATTCTATGCTAGAAATAAATCCTGAAAATGTAAGTGAAGATTCTGCTTTCTATTTAGGAGTCAATGCCTTAACCTATGATAAAACAGAACTTGCTTATGACTTTTTTAAAAAGGCGGCTCAAAGTTTTAAATCGCAAAGTAACAAAGACAATGCTATATTTTGGATGTGGTTGATTAAAAACAATGAAGAAGATTTAAAAATTTTATCGCAAAGTTCTTCTTTAAATATTTATAGTCTTTACGCAAAAGAACTTACTAACACACCTTTTCCAAAGATAGAAAGCCTTAATCCAAGCAAGAAAAAAAATAATTTTAATATGCAAGATCCTTTTGCTTGGCAAAAAATAAACAAACAAATTCGCGATGCTAACGCAAGTCAACTAGATGTCTTGGCAAAAGAATTTGACACACAAGAAACCTTGCCTATTTATGCTTACATATTAGAACGCAAAAATAATTTTAAAAAACATTATTTTATAATGCCTTATTATGACAATATAAAAGACTATAATAAAACAAGACAAGCTTTAATTTTGGCTATTGCCAGACAAGAAAGTCGTTTTATTCCAACTGCTATTTCAGTTTCTTATGCTTTAGGCATGATGCAATTTATGCCATTTTTAGCCAATCACATAGGGGAAAAAGAATTAAAAATTCCAAATTTCGATCAAGATTTTATGTTTAAACCTGAAATAGCATATTACTTTGGAAATTATCATCTAAATTACCTTGAATCACGTTTAAAATCTCCACTTTTTGTCGCTTATGCTTATAATGGTGGTATAGGATTTACTAACCGTATGCTTGCAAGAAATGATATGTTTAAGACGGGCAAATTTGAACCTTTCTTGTCTATGGAGCTAGTTCCTTATCAAGAAAGCCGAATTTACGGAAAAAAAGTTCTAGCTAATTATATTGTGTATCGACATCTTCTGAACGATAGTATAAAGATTTCGGATATTTTTGAAAATTTAATTCAAAACAAGGCAAATGATCTAAACAAATCTTAGCTATAAGCCTAGTCTCTTCCTTGACACTAGGAAGAGATACTTTAAAATAATCAGTATAGTTGTTTTGTATTATATATTTTAAATACTCATCATCCAGTTTTTCAATATTGGCTTTTTTATTATTGATAAAAACTTCTAAATTTTGAATTTTTAATGTATTTGGAGTAAAAGACAAGGCCAATACATCATCTTTACTTATCTTGTCTAGAATTGGGTTTAAATAAGACATGGTTACAATGGCATTAATCTTATCTTGTGTGATTTTGTATTTTTGAGTAAACATTAAAGTTTGAGATTTTAAATTTATATCCACAATCGCCTGATCTTTTAAAGAACAAGCTCCAAGCAAAAAAGCACCTAAAATTACACTATAAATTTTCATTCTTTTTCCATATTTTTTAGTATTATTGTAGCCTTTTAACCCTATTTTTTGGTTTAAAAAGATATAATTTTATAAAAAAAATTAAGAGTATATTTTATGAAACAACTTATCATAGCTTTTAGCGGGCCTTCAAATTCAGGAAAAACTACACTCATCACCAAAATAGCTGATAATTTTTTGCAACAAAATTTAAAAGTTTTAATCATTAAACATGATCCTGCCGATAAAGCTCAATTTGATTTTAACGGTAAAGATAGTTTTAAATTTTTTCAAAGTGGAGCTGAAGTCATGGTTTTAAGTCCTACAAGAACAACTTTTTTTTCTCATGAAAATAGAGATATTTTAAAAGCTTTAAAATTAAGCCCTGATTTTGACATTTGTTTGGTTGAAGGATTGAAAACTCTTGATTTACCACGCATTAGTGTATTTTGCAAAGAAATTGATGAAAGTTATTTTACTTTCTCAAACGCCATTGCAAGCTATGAAAAAATTTCTCACCCTTATCTTACTTGGCTTGATTTAAACGATATACAAGCTATTTGTCGATACATACTTAAAAATGCTAAAAATTTACAAGGAGAATTATAAAATGCAAGAAGTGATTTCTTATATACAAAAAGCGGTTTTAGAAATTTCTAACGCTTTAAAATTTCCCGATACAAGCTACAGTCAAAATCAAAATTTTACAGGCGATACCCAACTTAAATTTGATGTTTTAAGCGATGAAATCATCACAAAAACCCTAAGTCAATGTTCAAGCATTAAAGCCATTATAAGTGAAGAAAAAGACGAAATTTTAATGCTTAACGAGAGGGCAAATTTTATCGTAGCTTATGATCCTTTAGATGGTTCTAGCTTAATGGATGTTAATTTTGCCATAGGTTCTATTTTTGCCATCTATGAAGAAAAAGCAAGTGCTAAAAATTTAAGAGCTGCACTTTATAGTATGTATGGAGCGCGCTTAGAACTTGTGATTTGCAAAGATCAGCCAAAACTTTATCGCTTAAATGCAAATAATGAATTTATTTTTATAAAAGATCTTAAAATGAATGAAAAAGGCAAAATTAATGCTACAGGCGGAACGCAAAAATTTTGGGAAGAAAAACACGCTAATTTTATCAAAAGTCTTTTTGATGAAGGATACCGCTTAAGATATTCTGGAGCCATGGTAAGCGATATCAATCAAATTTTATTAAAAGGGGGTGGGATTTTTAGTTATCCTGCAACACAAGATGCGCCTAATGGCAAACTTCGTGCTTTTTTTGAAGTCTTTCCTTTAGCCTTTATTATAGAAAAAGCAGGCGGAAAAACTACAAATGGAAAAAATCACTCCTTACTTGAACTTGAATTTGATAAAATCCATGCTACAACTCCTTGTTTTTTTGGCTCAGAATATGAAATTTCAAAACTTTTAAAGGCTTACAATGAATGAAACTAGAGATGAATTTGAACTTGATATGGATAAAAAAAAAGAAATTTTACTTTCATGTCAAAACTCAAAAAATCTAAACTCTTGTTATAATTGCGATGAAATTTTTAACTGCCAAACTAGAAAAAATTATGTTGATGCAGTCTATAACAGTATGTCTAAGGGTAAAACCGAAGGCGGATTTGACTTTTAAAGGAAAAAAATGCGTTATATTACAACACCAATTTATTATGTAAATGATGTGCCTCATTTAGGTCATGCTTATACTACCATCATAGCCGATACTTTAGCAAGATTTTATCGTTTGCAAGGACATGAAACAAGATTTCTAACAGGAACAGATGAGCATGGACAAAAAATCGAAGAAGCTGCCAAACTAAGAAATTCCACCCCTCAAGAATATGCTGATAAAATCAGTTTTGAATTTAAAAAATTATGGGATGAATTTGAAATCACCTATGATATTTACGCAAGAACAACTGATACAAGGCATATTGAATTCGTTAAAGCTATGTTTTTAAAAATGTGGCAAAAAGGTGATATTTATAAAGATGAATACGAAGGACACTATTGTATTTCTTGTGAAAGCTTTTTTACTCAAAGTCAGCTTATCAATGATTGTTCTTGTCCAGATTGTGGCAAACAAACTAGAATTTTAAAAGAGGAAAGCTATTTTTTCAAACTTTCAAAATATCAAGATAAAATTTTACAATGGTATGAAGAAAAAGATCCCATCCTACCAAAAAACAAAAAAAACGAACTTATAAATTTTGTCCAAAGCGGCCTTAAAGATCTTTCCATTACAAGAACAAGTTTTGATTGGGGGATTAAACTGCCTCAAGAAATTAATGATGATAAACATATTATTTATGTATGGCTTGATGCACTTTTTATCTATATAAGTTCTCTTGATTTTCAAAGCAAGGGAGAAAATGCTAAATTTTGGCCTGCGCATGTGCATTTAGTAGGAAAAGATATCTTGCGTTTTCATGCCATTTATTGGCCAGCTTTTTTAATGAGCGTGGATTTACCTTTGCCAAAATTTATAGGTGCACATGGCTGGTGGACTAAAGAAGGTGAAAAAATGAGCAAATCTAAAGGCAATGTTGTAAAACCTAAAGAAATAGTTGATGCTTATGGAAGCGAAGCTTTTAGATATTTCTTGCTTAGAGAAGTGCCTTTTGGTAATGATGGGGATTTTAGCGAAAATATGCTGATAAATCGTATCAATGCTGAACTCAGCAATGAATTTGGAAATTTACTTAATCGCATTATAGGTATGAGTACAAAATATGATCAAGGAAATATTTCAAAAGAAGGTGTTTTAAAATTTTACAATGCCGAACTAAATCAAGCAAAAGAACACTTAAATTTAGCGGTAGAATTTTTAGAAAACTTACAGTGTAATCGTTATTTAGAAGAACTTTTTAAAGCCTTAAGTGTGGCAAATTTAGCCATTAGCAAATACGAACCTTGGAATTTAATCAAAGAAAACAAACGCGAACAAGCTAATGCTTTAGTAGCACTTTGTGCAAATATTTTAGCTAAAACAAGTCTTTTACTAAGCCCTACTCTACCAAAGTCTTGTCAAAAGGTGGCCTTAGCTTTAAATTTTGAAATTTCATCTACAAATTATGCAAAAATGATACTTGATAATGAACTTTTAGATTTTAAAGCAAATCCTTGCGAAGCTTTATTTCCAAAAGTAGAAAAAGCTCTTTTAAAACAAGAAATTAAAGAAGAACCTAAAAAAGAAGAAAGTCCTAAAATAAAAATCGATGATTTTGCAAAAATTGAAATCAAAGTTGCTAAGGTACTTGATTGTCAAAATATAGAAGGGAGTGAAAAACTTTTAAAATTTCAACTCGAACTTGACAATAAAGAAATCTGTCAAGTACTCTCAGGCATAGCAAAATACTATAAAGCCAGTGATTTAATCGGTAAACAAGTATGTGTTATAAGTAATCTTAAAAAAGCTAAAATTTTTGGACATGAAAGCGATGGTATGATACTTTCTGCAAAAAGCGGAGATAAACTTGTTTTAATCACCCCTGAACAACTTGTACAAAACGGTTCTTTAGTAGGCTAAAATATGCAAATTAGCAATTTAGGAGAACTTTTAAACGCAACACTCATTCATGAAGGTAGCGTTTTAAGCGTGGAGGGTTTTGCCATAAATTTAAACGAACTTAAAGCAGGCTTTGCCTTCTTTAATAACGATAAAAAAGAAATTACCCAAGCTGTAAAAAAAGGCGCTTATGCTATAATTACAGAAAATGACATTACTATTGAAGATAAAGACATTTTTTACTTTAGAGTAGAAAATCTAGAACAAGCTCTTGTAAGATTTTTACGCTTTTTTTGTGAAGATAAAGAATGTGAATTTTTGCTTTTTAAATCTTACGAACTAAGTCTTTGCAAGGCTTTTTATTTTAACATTTTAAAAGGAAATATTTTTGCTGATTTTGAAAAACTAATCAAAGCAAAAAAGGGTGAAATTTTTTGCTGCTGTGAAGAAAATTACTTAAATAAACTTTGCGCCTATTCTCATAGTCTAAAAGATGCTAATTTTACTTTATTATCGCGATCTAGCTTTTTTTTTACAACTTTGATTTGTGAAAATTTATATTTTAAAAATCTTAATTTGCCTTTTTTTTACGCAAATAGTTTTGCAAAAATTATTTCTTTTTTAAAAGAAAAAAATCAAAAAATAATATTTGATTTTAATAAGATTGATGATTTTAAAATTTATTTTATTGACGATAAATTTGAAATCACTCCTTTTGGTTCAAGCTCTCAAGCGTTTATTGTAAGTAACAACCAAAATACCTTTGAATTCTGGAAAGAAAAATTTAAAAACATAAAAGACTTTAAAATTGCTTCTAAAAATTCTTTATTTTGCGATTTTTCCTATAATCAGCTTTCAGATTTAAGAAAATTAAAAAATTTTAAATATTGTTTAATTCTTGAAAATTATGATATTTTTGAACAAGAATTTGAAAACAAAAAAAATCAAACCCCAAGCTTATTTTAAATTCACTCCTTCATTTTCAAGCAAAAATCTTTTTATTTCAAGCCCTCCATTATATCCTCCTATGCCATTGCTTGCAATAACTCTATGACAAGGTATAAAAATAGGAATTTGATTTTTAGAATTTGCATTTCCAACAGCTCTAAAAGCTTTTGGATGATTAATTTTTTCTGCTATATCTTTATAAGTAGCTATTTTACCATAAGGAATTTTCATTAAAGCCTTATAAACCTTTGATTCAAAATCTGTACCTTGTATCAAAACAGGAATGCTAAATTTTCTAAGCTTATGAGTAAAATATAAATCAAGTTCATATTTTGCTAAGTCAAGCAAACTACAATTTTTTTCTGATCTTTTATTATCACAAAAATCGACTCTAGTTAAAAATTTTCCATCACTATGTAAAGATAGGTAACATAAAGGCATTTTATAATAAACTTTAAACATTTTTTATCCTTCAAAGAGCTACAATTATAATAAAAAATATTTAAGGAGTAGAAAATGTCTTTTATGCAAGAATACAATAAACTTGTTGAAGAAAGAGCCGCTTTGGGTATACCACCCCTTCCTTTAAATGCAAATCAAACTAAAGAACTTTGTAAACTACTTGAAAATGAAAATAATGAAGAGCTTGCAAATCTTTTAGAAAATAGAGTAAATCCTGGTGTTGATGATGCAGCTTTAGTAAAATGTGAATTTTTAGATTCTATACTTAAAGGCAAAATCAGTGCTCCAAATATAGACAAAAAAAGAGCCTTAAGAATGCTTGGAACTATGCTAGGCGGATATAATGTTAAAGTTTTAATCGATGCCTTAAAAGATGAAAACATAGCCAAAGATTCTGCAGAAGTGTTGAAAAATATTATTTTTGTACATGATAATTTTCATACCATAGCTGAACTTAGTAAAAACAATCCACACGCTAAAGAAGTTTTACAAAGCTGGGCAAATGCGGACTGGTTTAACAAAAAAGAAAAATTACCTCAAGTGATTAAATGTATAGTTTTCAAAGTAGCAGGCGAAACAAATACCGACGATCTAAGTCCTGCAGGAGATGCTTTTACAAGAAGCGATATTCCTTTGCATGCAAATGCCATGCTAAAGGTAAGACAAGCAGGATCCTTAGAGAAAATCAAAGAGCTTAAAAAAAGCGGTCGTGAAGTAGTTTATGTAGGTGATGTTGTAGGAACAGGTTCGAGTAGAAAATCAGCAATAAATTCTATACAATGGCACTTAGGAAAAGAAATAGAAGGGGTACCAAACAAGCACAGCGGTGGTATAGTAATGGGTTCAACCATAGCACCGATTTTCTTTAACACTGCTCAAGATAGCGGAGCTTTACCTATCATCTGCGATGTAACAAACTTAGAAATGGGCGATGAGTTTGAAATTCATCCTTATGAGGGAAAAATCATAAAAAATGGCTCTACAATCGCAGAATTTACACTCAGTCCAAACACTCTCTTAGATGAAGTTAGAGCAGGAGGAAGAATCCCACTTATCATAGGTCGTGGGCTTTGTGCTAAGGCTAGAGAATTTTTAGGCATGGAAAGCGAAAATATCTTTACCAAACCTGAACAACCTAAATCTTCAAGCGGTGGTTATACCTTAGCTCAAAAAATGCTAGGTCATGCCTGTGGAGTTGAAGGTGTGCGTCCAGGTATGTATATAGAACCTATGACTTTAACTGTAGGCTCTCAAGATACCACAGGTCCTATGACTAGAGATGAAATTAAAGAACTTGCAAGCCTAGGTTTTAATGCAGACTTTGTTATGCAAAGCTTTTGCCATACAGCTGCTTATCCAAAAGTAAGCGATTCAAATTTACATAAAACTTTGCCCAATTTCATGACAAGTCGTGGTGGGGTGAGTTTAAAACCAGGTGATGGGGTTATCCACTCTTGGCTTAATCGTTTTGTATTGCCAGATACCGTAGGAACAGGTGGGGATTCTCACACACGCTTTCCTATAGGAATTTCTTTCCCTGCAGGAAGTGGACTTGTGGCTTTTGCTGCGGTTACTGGTTCTATGCCTTTAAATGTCCCTGAAAGTGTTTTAGTGCGTTTTAGCGGGGAATTACAAGCTGGAGTTACCTTAAGAGATTTGGTTAATGCTATACCTTATTATGCAATCAAACAAGGACAACTTACCGTTGAAAAGAAAAATAAGAAAAATATTTTTGCAGGAAAAATTTTAGAAATAGAAGGCTTACCAAACTTAAAAGTCGAACAAGCTTTTGAACTTAGTGATGCAAGTGCTGAAAGATCTGCAGCTGCTTGCAGTGTGGATTTAAGCATAGAAAGTGTAAGCGAATATATCAAATCCAATATTTCTTTAATTGAAGCTATGATAGAAGCAGGATATGAGAATAAAGCTACCCTTGCTAGAAGGGCTGAAAAAATGAGAGAATGGCTTAAAAACCCTACTCTTTTAAGAGCAGATAAAGATGCAAAATACGCTTATATTATAGATATTAATCTTAATGACATTAAAGAGCCAATCCTAGCTTGTCCAAATGACCCTGATGATGTGGCAACCTTAAGCGAAATTTTAGCCGATGATAAGCGTCCAAAAAATATAGATGAAGTTTTTGTAGGTTCTTGTATGACAAACATAGGACATTATAGAGCTTTAGGAGAAATTTTAAAAGATAAAGGCATACTTAAAACCAGACTTTGGGTAGTGCCTCCAACAAAAATGGATAAAGCACAACTTACCAATGAAGGTTATTACAGCATCTTTGGCGCAGCAGGTGCTAGAATAGAAGTTCCTGGTTGTTCTTTATGTATGGGTAATCAAGCTAGAGTAAATGATGGAGCTGTAGTTTTCTCAACTTCTACAAGAAATTTTGACAACCGTATGGGAATGGGTGCTAAAGTATATTTAGGCAGTGCAGAACTTGCGGCAGTTTGTGCGATTTTGGGTAAAATTCCAAGCAAGGAAGAATACTTACAAATTGTCAGCGAAAAACTAAGTGATGAGCATAAGGCAAATATCTATAGATATTTAAATTTTAATGAGATTGAAAATTTCAAACTTGAAAATTAATTCAAATTTAATACTTATTTGGATTAAATAACAAAATTAAAATTTTCAAAGGAAAAATATTGAAGTTATTATTCACTTCCTTTTGTTGTTTTGCAAGTTTAATGGCTAGCGATGCCATTAACTGCGACAACATTAAAAATAATAAAACATTGCTAAATCAAAGTTCAAATTTAAATTATTTAAATATAGCTTCAAGCTGTAAAGAATCTTTAAAAAATCAAGATTTTACAAAAAAACTCTATGCAATTTCCAATGAAATTCGCGGAAGCAATAGCTCTTGTAATGGTGTGGCTTATTTGCCAAAATTACAACAATTTGATTTTTTATTATTAAAAATAGCTATCGATCCCATCGCTTATCAAAAAACTTTAGATACACCCGAAAATTTAGAAAAAAAATATGATATTTTAAAATCTTATTTTAGATATTGGGCATATCAAAGCATAGGAAATTTTAGACTTTACAAAGCTTTTTGGCAAGAATACAATAATGCTATAGAACCTTTGGAAAAGTATTTTGAAAGTAATTTTAATTTTGACAAAGGTAGTAATATTTACTATACTAGCAATGCCTTAAACGAATTTTTAAATTGGGCTGTTGGTGAAACAAAAATTTACAAAGACATTAGTCCTTTAGCAAAAATCATGTCAAATAAAAATTATTCAGTATCTTATATACAAGATTTTATTTTTTCAAATAATCCAAGCCAAGATGATCTTACTATAGCCTTGCAAGCAGCGCTTCTAAATCAAAGAGAAAAAGAAATTTTAGAACTTTTGATTCGTTTTGGTGCTAGGATTGACGAAGGTTATGAAAGTGCTATTTTTTATGCATTGGAAAATTATGAAAATACAAATTTTTTAATCCAAAATGGAGCGAATGTTAATCAAGCCAATGCCTTTGGTAAAACCCCACTTTTTTATGCCATAGAGTTTAATCGTCTTGATATCATAAAACTACTTCTTGATAATGGAGCAAATGTTAATCAAAAATATATTAATAACAATGAAAAATTAGCATTAAGTGCGAACATAGGTTCAAATACGCCTTATTTTATTACATTTTGTGCTCTAGAGCACACTTCAAAAAATGTTTTAATGCATGCTGCAGCCTATGGAAATGTTGAAATTTTAAAACTTCTTATTTCAAAAGGAGCAAATTTTAATGCTGTTGATGATCTTGGTTTTAATGCACTTGACTTTGCGCTAGCAGCAGGTAAAAAAGAAAATGCTGATTATCTAAAAAGCTTGGGTTTAAAAGCAAACGAAAATCTATTTTACGGAGGTAGTTTAGAATGAAAACCGCATTTATTACAGGAGCTAGTTCAGGTTTTGGTAGAGCTTGCGTTGAAGCTTTTATACAAGAAGACTACAAAGTAATCGCCCTTGCTAGACGCAAAGAGCGTCTAGAAGAGTTAAAAAATGCTCACAAAGATAAGATTTACACGCTTTGCATAGATGTAAGAAATCAAAAAGAAATCTTTGAGGCTATTGAAAATTTACCCAAAGAATTTCAAGAAATTGATGTGCTTTTTAATAATGCAGGTTTAGCTTTAGGGGTAGATGAATTTGATAAATTAAACCTTGAAGATATTAACACTATGGTAGATACAAACATCAAAGGGTTTTTATATATTGCAAAAGCTGTTATTCCTATACTTCGCAAACAAAAAAATGCTTATATTTTTAACTTAGGTTCAGTTGCGGGACGCAATCCTTATTTTGGAGGCAATGTGTATTGCGGAACCAAAGCCTTTGTAGGACAATTTTCATTGGCCTTAAGAAATGATCTTAGAGGAAGCAATATCAAAGTAACAAATATTGCTCCAGGACTTTGCAAAACTGAATTTAGTGAAGTACGTTTTAAAGGAGATATTCAAAAAGCTGATGCAGTGTATGAAAATACGCAATTTATCAGCGCTAATGATATTGCCAAAGTGGTAATGTCTATCATTAACCTACCAAGCCATATTAATGTTAATGAAATCGAACTTATGCCTGTCACACAAACTTGGAATGGATTTTATATAGAAAGAGATGAATGAATAAATTTTTAGTTTTATTGTTTTTACCTTTAGTTGCATTTGCAAACTCCTCAGAAGCAGCTGCAAATGCTAATTTATTTGGAGTTTTTACGCTTATACCACCTTTAGTTGCTATTGCTTTAGCTTTTATCACAAAAGATGTTATTTTGTCACTCTTTGCTGGAGTTTTAAGTGGAACTTTTCTACTTAGCCTTTCTGCAAATATTTTCAAAGCACAACATTTAGCTTTTGTAAATTTTTATAATACTGCAGTAGAATCTTTTTCAAAGATTATTTCTTATATCTTAGGTTCAACTTCTGATCCAGTAAATGCGGGAATCATTTTACAAATTCTTTGTATAGGTGGTCTTGTGGCGCTTATCACAAAAATGGGTGGTGCAAAAGCTGTAGCATTAAAATTTGCCAAAAGAGCCAAATCAGCTGTATCAGCTCAAGTTAATACTTGGTTTTTAGGGCTTTTAATATTTTTTGATGATTATGCTAATTTACTGATCGTAGGTCCAATTATGCGTCCTTTGGCGGATAAATTTAAAATTTCTCGTGAAAAATTTGCCTTTATTATCGACTCTACCGCAGCTCCTGTGGCAGGAATAGCTGTAATTTCCACTTGGATAGGCTTAGAAGTTTCCTTAATTAAAACCGCTTATGAACACATAGGCATTAGCGATATTAGTGCTTTTGGAATTTTTGTCGAAACCATACCTTATCGTTTTTATAATATCTTCATGCTTTTTTTTGTAGTCATGACTGCAATCATGGGACGTGAGTTTGGTTCTATGTACAAGGCTGAAGTGCGTGCAAGAACCACAGGGCAAATTGCTCCTCTACCTAAATCAGGCACACTAGATACTGCTGAATTAGAAGATCAGTTTTTAGCACCAAAAGAAGGTATTAAAATTCGTGCTTTTGATGCTATTGTTCCTATTTTTACTTTAATCATTTTAGCTATATTAGGATTTTATTTTAATGGACTTAGCACTTTAGAAGGTGAAGAACTTGCAAAAGCAACTGCCAATCCTTTGTCTTTTGAAACTTTTAGGGCTGCTTTTGGAAATGCTGATTCTTCTGTGGTGTTATTCCAAGCTGCTTTGTTTGCTGCTATTGTAGCGATTTTTATCGGGGTGCGTCGTAAAATTTTCAATCTTAAAGAAGCAGTAGAAACTTGGATATATGGCTGGAAAACCATGATTTTTACTATAGTATTGCTTTTATTTGCTTGGTCGCTTTCAAGTATAGTAAAAGATCTAGGAACTTCTTTATTTATCACTAGTTTGCTTGCAGATAAATTGCCTGAGTTTATTTTACCTGCTACTATTTTTGCTTTTGCTTCAGCCATTTCTTTTGCCATAGGAACAAGCTATGGAACTATGGGGATTTTAATGCCTTTGGCTGTGCCTTTAGCTCATGAAATCGCCAAAATCAATGGTATGGATGCAAATGCTATGCATCATTATATGGTTATTAATATAAGCTGCGTTTTAACAGGTGCGATTTTTGGAAACCATTGCTCACCAATTTCAGATAATGTAATCCTTTCATCTATGAGTGCAAAATGCGATCATATGGAGCATGTAAGAACACAAATTCCTTATGCTTTATTTATCTGTGGTATTTCTTTAATCACTGGATATATTCCTGTATCTTTAGGACTTAGTGTTTGGTTTGTCTTGCCTTTGAATTTCATACTTATTGCGCTTTTACTAAGACTCATCGGAAAGAAAGTTCCATGAGTCTTGAAAATTTTGGAAATTTTCTTACTTTAGATGAAAAACATTCTTTCATAAAAAAATATTTTAAAGAATTTTATACAAAGGAATTTAAACTTTTTGCCTCAAAAGATAAACATTATCGTACAAGAGCTGAACTTTCATTTTATCATGAAAATGATACGCTTTTTTATGCAATGTTTGATCCAAAAAGCAAAAAAAAGTACATTATAGAATATTTAGATTTTGCTGATGAAAAAATTTGTGCTTTTATGCCAAAACTTCTAGAATACTTGCGTCAAGATAATAAATTAAAAGAGAAACTCTTTGGCGTGGAGTTTTTAACCACAAAGCAAGAACTTAGCGTAACTTTACTCTATCATAAAAATATAGAAGATATAAAGTCAAATTTAGAAAATTTAAGCAATATTCTTCATATCAACCTTATAGCAAGAAGTAAAGGCAAAAAACTTATTTTTAAAACAGAAAATCTAAGACAAACTTTAAATATTCAAGATAGAAAAATATTTTATGAATTTAACAATGATTGTTTTATTCAGCCTAACACTACTATAAATGAAAAAATGATTACTTGGGTATGTGAAATTTTAAGCACTCAAAAAAAAAGAATGGATTTACTTGAGCTTTACTGTGGGTATGGAAATTTTACTTTAGCTTTAGCACCATTCTTTTTTAAAGTTTTAGCCACTGAAATTTCAAAAAGCAATATTAATTTTGCTTTAAAAAATTGCGAGCTTAACAGTGCAACAAATATCCGCTTTGCAAGACTTTCAAGCGAAGAATTAAGTCTTGCTATCAAAAAAGAAAGAGAATTTTTTCGTTTAAAAGATATTCGATTAGATGATTTTAATTTCTCTCATGTTTTAGTTGATCCACCCCGTGTAGGACTTGATAAAAGCGTAATTGACTTAATAAAAAAATATGAAAATATTATTTATATTTCTTGCAATCCTATCACTTTAAAAGAAAATTTAAAGGAATTAAGCCTAACACATAGAGTGGAAGAGTTTGCTCTTTTTGATCAATTTGCCAATACTCCACATCTTGAATGTGGAGTATTTCTTAGCAAGGTATAAAAAAATAATTCATTAATTTAGCCAGTATTACTATCGCGATACAAAGCACAAATACAAAAGGATGGATAAAAGCACCAAGCGGGTTTTTCTTCTTTAATATAAAATGACAAAATAAAGAAAAAACAACTAAAGATAAAATTCCAAAAGCCAAAATAATTTTTATAGCAAAAAGTAAATTTAAAGGTTTAAAATGAAAACCTGCCAAAGCACCTCCGCTTAAAAAAAGCAAAAGAACCACAAAAGGCATTATTTTAACCCCAGTAGCACTAAAAAGACTTTTGTCAAAATTAGGATTTTTCTTTTTAACTACACCCAAAACAAATACATCAACAAACAAATAACCTATAAACAAAATAGCACAAAGAAGATGGATTGTTAAAGTATATGGATAAAATTCTTCCATTTTTCCCTCCTTATTAAACTTCGGAATTTGCTATATTATAACACTTTTTTCATTTTTTGAATTCACTTTAGTTAATTTTTTAATCGTTTAAGATAAAATACCAAAACAAAGGTTAATAATGAATGAAAAAGAAACTATCTCTTATATTATAAATACAAGTAAAAATATTACCATATTTGCTTTAAGTCCAGATAAGACAAAAGCTTCTTATAGGGTAGCAGAATTTTTACAAAGAAAAAATTATAAAATTTTTCCTATTTATCCTAAAGAAGAGTTTATTTTAAATGAAAAAGTTTATAGAAATTTAGATCAAATAGAAGAAAAAATCGATACACTTATACTTTTTAGAAAAGGCGAAGTGGCAGTAGAAATTCTTCCTAAGCTTGTTGAAAAAAATATTAAAAACCTATGGCTTCAACTTGGTATTAGTAATGAAACAGCCAAAAAAGAATGTAAAAAATTAGATATAAATTTTATACAAAATCGTTGCATTATGCTAGAATATCCGTATTTTAAAACAAAGGAAAAATAGTGTTAGAGCTTAATAAAATTTACAAAGCAAAACAACAAATTTCAGGGTTTGTAAACAAAACTCCTTTCATATACTCTTCTTTTTTAAGTGATATTTGTCAAAGTGAAATTTATCTTAAAAATGAAAATTTACAAATTACAGGTGCTTATAAAATTCGTGGAGCTTATAATAAAATAGCCAATCTTAGCGCTGAACAAAAACAACATGGAGTCATTGCCGCAAGTGCGGGAAACCATGCTCAAGGCGTGGCCATTAGTGCAAAAAAATTTGGCATTAAAGCGGTTATTGTAATGCCAGAATCCACTCCGCTCTTAAAAGTTTCTGCTACAAAAGCCTTAGGAGCAGAGGTGATACTCAAAGGGGATAATTTTGATGAATCCTATACTTTTGCAATCTCTTATGCTAAAGAAAATAATCTTAGTTTTATCCATCCTTTTGAAGATGAATTTGTAATGGCAGGACAAGGAACTTTGATGCTTGAAATGCTTGATGAAATAAGTGATCTTGATATGATTATCGCACCTGTTGGAGGTGGAGGACTTATAAGTGGTATCGCAAGTGCAGCTAAACAAATCAATCCAAACATTAAAATCATCGGCGTTGGAGCCAAAGGAGCTCCTGCAATGTATGAAAGTTTTCATGCTAAAAAAATCAAAAATGCAAAAAGCGTACGCACTATAGCCGATGGTATTGCTGTGCGTGATGCAAATCCTATTAATTTTAATATTATTTTAGAATGCGTAGATGATTTTATCCAAGTTGATGATGAAGAAATCGCTAATGCGGTATTGTTTTTACTTGAAAAACATAAAATCATAGTTGAAGGCGCAGGAGCTGCGAGTGTAGCCACCCTACTTCATCAAAAAATAAATACACAAAATCATAAAAAAATTGGCGTAGTTTTAAGCGGAGGCAATATCGATGCACAAATGCTAAATATCATCATAGAAAAAGGTTTATTTAAATCTTACAGAAAAATGCAAATTCATGTTACTTTAGTAGATAAACCTGGGGCATTATTACACCTTACAGACAGCTTAAAAATAGCCAATGCAAATATAGTAAAAATCGACTATGATAGATTTTCCACCAAGCTTGATTATGGCGATGCGATGATTTCAATTACCCTAGAAACCAAAGGCAAAGAACATCAAGAAGAAATAAGAAAAATTTTAACCCAAAAGGCGTTTAATTTCTATGAAAGTTTTTAATAACATATACGGCTTAAATAAAGCCCATTTGGCGGTGCTAAAAAGTGATTGTATTGCTTTTTAGCATCAATCTGTTCTTTGAGTTCTTTTTCACTCATTTTTCCTTCTAAAACCTTTAAAACACTTGCTACGCTTAATCTAATTTGCCCTCTTAAAAAACCATTAGCTTTAAAATGAAAAATGCTAAAATCTTTATAAGCATAAGCTCTAGCAATAAAAATTTCTCTTAAAGTCGTTTTATTATCTCCTCCACTTTTGCAAAAAAACTTTAAATCCTTTTTTCCCACAAAAAAACCCAAAAGCTCATTAGCCTTATCTAAGTCAAATTTAGGATAAAAATGTACATAAGAAGCCATAAAAGGACTATAAGAAGAGTGAGAAAATATATAGCGGTATTCTCTACTTTTTACATCAAATCTTACTTCAAAATCATCTTTTGCTTTTTCAATTTTTTTGATATGGATAAAAGGATGGGAAAATTTATTAAGCTGTTTTTGAAGATATTCTAAATTTGTAAAATAATCTCCGCATTCTACACTAGCTACAGCATAGCTTGCATGTACTCCTTTATCTGTACGAGAAGCCATCAAAAGAGGTGAAACAATACCCAAATGCGATAAGGCACCACTTAAAGCATCTTGAACACCTTTTTTATGAGGCTGAGTAGCAGAACCTAAAAAAGCAGAGCCATCATAAGAAAATATAATTTTTATTTTCATCAATAACGACTCAAAATCATTTTCTTAAAACAATAAGCCGAAACAAATAAACTTAAAGAAAAAATTCCAAGGCAAGCCAAAATTGGAGGTTGAGAAAAAGAACTTAAAAGTCCAAAATATATAGCAATCACTCCAAACATACCTAAATACACATAGCCTTTTTCATAACGATAAGTAACCAAACCAAAACAAAGCGCAAAAAGCGTACTAGCAAGTGGAAACAAGGCTATAGTTGTATAAATCACAAATTCTCTTGCTCTTTGTGGATTTTCGTTTAAATCATTCCAGTATTCATAAAATTTCTTTGTTTGAAGATTGTCTGTATTAAACTGAGTATTTACTACTAAAGTGTCAAATTCTCCACTAAAAATACTTTGACCTTGCTCAAAATTATACATTTTGCCTTGATTTAAGCTAAAAGCAAAGCTATCATCTTTTCTTTGCACATGCGCTTCTTTGGCTATGATAAGTTGTTCTTTATCATCTGTTTTATGTTTAGGGCGATACATAATTATGTTTTCATACTTATCACTATCTTGTTTTTCTATAAAAATCATCCAGTCTAAAAATTTTTGTCCAAATTCTCCTGTTTTGTAGTTAAATTTCACTTGAGTGCTTTTATAGTTTACAAAGTTATCCTGAAGTTCAAATACTATAGGTATCATTACCAAAGCCACAACAAGCATAAAAGCACTAATCAAGCTTGCAATTTTAAGGAAAAATTTTGCCAAAATCATTGGTGAAAATCCCAAAGTAAAAAGTACTATGCTTTCATTTTCCTTAGAAAGCCTAAACAAAGCCAAAGTTAAAGAAATAAAAAAAGATATAGGCAAGGTAAAAATTAAAATTCTAGGCAACATAAACCCATAAAGCTTTAAAAGATCCAAAAAACTAATCTCTATGCTTGAAGTAAGTTTTGCAAGTTGAATAAAAAACACCATAGATACAATAGCAAAAAGTACGAAAAATATAGACAAATTCGTACTTAAAAATTGATTTAAAACATATCTTAAACTAAGCTTCATTAGAATAATCCTAAGTTTTTATAAAATAAAACTGCCACAAAAGCGATATTTAAAAAGGGTATCATAGCAAGTTCTTGCTCTTTTATTGCTTTAATTTTAAAAAAAATAAAAAAAGGCAAAGTTAAAATAGAAGCTATAAGTAATACTAAAAATCCATACTCAAAACCTAAAATTCCACCTATACAAGACATAATGATAATATCAGCATCACCCAAATTTTCTAAAATTTCATCTTTTTTTCGGAAATTCATTAGAAAAAAAACCAAACTTTTTAATAAAAAAACAAATCCTCCAAAACTAAAAGCATTTAGTAAAAAACCTCCGCTAAACTCTTTAAAAATCAAAAAATGTAAAATTTCACTTTCCCTAAAGGCGTAAAAAAAAGCAAATAAAAAAGCGCTCCAAAGTAAAATTTGTGGTACGGCTTTGAGTTTAATATCAATTAAAGAAAGTAAGAAAAGATTAAATAAAAATAGAGATAAAAATAAAAAATCATAAAAATTTTGACTTAAAGAATAAACCAAAATAAGCAAAATTATGCCTAAAATTTCATTGATTAATAAAGAAATAGGCAAATGACATTTGCAAGTTTGACATTTTGCCTTTAAAAAAACATAAGAAAAAATAGGAATAATTTCATAGTATTTTAATTTTGTATCGCAAGAAAAACAAAAAGAGCGCGAGATAAAAAAAGGTTTTTTTTCAATTATCCTACTTGCCAAACTTGCGCAAAAAGAACCCAAACAAGCCCCTAGAATTATTATGAAAAGTATCATTTTCCAAAAGTTCTTTCTCTATTTCTAAATTCTTTAATAATCCTTTTAAATTCTCTCTTGGTAAGAGATGGAAATAAAGTTTCACTAAAATAAATTTCAGCATATGAACACTGCCAAAGTAAGAAATTTGAAAGTCTTTTAGCATTTCCAACGCGAAGCATCAAATCCACATCTAAAGGTAAATCTAAATTTTGCGTTAAATTTTCTTCATTTAGCTCAAGTTTTTTTTCGATCACACGCTTAGCAGCTCTTATAATTTCATCTCTTGCACCATAACTTATAGCCAAATTAACACAAAGTGCGTCACAATGCTTTGTTTTTTCTTCAACTAAGGTAATTTTTTCTCTTACTTTATATTCCAAACGCGATAAATCACCTATAGCTCTTAAACGCACATTATTTTTTTCAAATTTTTCTAAAGCTTCATCTAAACAACGATCTAAAAGTTCAAAAATAAAATCAATTTCATCTTTAGGACGCTTCCAATTTTCCGTACTAAAAGCAAAAAGGCTTAAATTTGAAATATTTTCTTCCATGCAAACTTCCATCAATTTTTGCATAGTTTTGACTCCTTGGGAATATCCAAGTTTTGCCAAAAAACCCTTAGCCCTAGCCCAGCGCCTATTACCATCCATAACAACAGCAAGGTGTTTTAATTCATTCATTTTTCATCCTTTAAAATCAAAAAGCCTTTTGAAAACAAACAAAGGTTCAATCTTGTTTTCTTGCGATACATTAAAATCTAAATGTTCGTTTAAAAATTTTTGTACCTTGGCAAAAGGTGTAAAAACGCTAACACCTTGTGAATCTATCAAAATTTTCAAAGCTCCAAAAACACTAAAATATAAGTAAATTTCTAAATATTTTGCTCTTTTACGCATTTGAAACAAACAAGATTTATTTTCAAAGATAAAAGGAATATGATAAATATTTTCAAAACTTGCAAAAAGCATTTCTTTTAATATCTGATAACGCTCTATATCTTTACAATCTAAAAGATTTTGTATGATGAATTTTTTATAAGAAATTTTATTCTCTAAAATAGCGATTATCAAAGCCAATCCCTCTTCAAAAGGTTTGAAATTAGGACGCTTTGAAAGATGTTTAAATTGTATAACTCCACCATTTTGCATATAAAGTTCAGCTAAATATTCAGCACCAATTTCAAGCTCTATCATGCTTTTAGTTTGAATCTTTTTGTGATTTAACAAAAGCGTATAATGTCCATAGCCTGATTTAGCCAAAACTTTCATTTGTATAGGCAGGGTAGAATTAATCATACTCATAATTTTTCACACCATTTTACTAATTCAAATGCCAATTTTTCTTTGCTTTGCAAAGTGCTTTTATTTTCATTGTTTAAAGTGATAAAATAAAGCTCATTTTGATCACTTCCAAAATAATTTTTTTGATCAATGATATTAAGGCAAACCATATCAAGTTGCTTATCTTTTAAAGATTTTTTCGCATTTTCTAAGGCATTTTGAGAATCAAATTCCATCTTAAAACCTATCTTTTTACCTTGAAATTTGCAAGTTTTAAGCAAATCTTCATTTAAAGATAGGTGTAAATTTAAACCCTGTAAATGCTCATTTTTTTTAATTTTTCCTTTTACACTTTGAGGGATAAAATCACTCACTGCAGCCGTCATAATCAAAAAGTCATGATTTAAATTTTTATCCAAAAGCTCTTTTAGATCCTTAGAACTTTCAAATTTGCAAAGCTCATAAGGAGTATCAAATTCCACAGAGCTTAAAAGTTTTACCCTAGCTCCTAAAAAATAAAAAGCGTCAGCTATAGCTTTTGCCATTTTTCCACTTGAAAAATTACTCACACAACGCACATCATCGATCTTTTCTTTTGTTCCACCACCTGTGATAACTACGCTTTTATCGCACCAAAACTTTTCTTTTAAAAGTTCTCTTTTGGTGATATTAAAAATATCCTTAACTTCAGCTAAGGCTCCTACGCCTTCATCTTTACAAGCTAAAACTTTACAAATAGGCTCTATAATCAAAGCTTTATTTTCTTTAAGCATCTTTAAAGAATTTTGCGTGCTAAAATGATGAAACATATTTGTATTTGCCGCAGGAGCTATGATAAGAGGTTTATTTGCTGCGATTAAGGTTTGGATAAAAAGATTATCCGCTATACCAAAAGCAAGTTTATTGATAGAATTAACACTTGCAGGGGCAAACAAAACAAGGTCTACATCCTTGCTAAAAGCTATGTGATTGTTTGAGTTTTGCCAACTTTCATTTTCCTCGCATAAAATCTCATCAGCCAAGGCTTCAAAACTCATTTTGCTAGCAAATTTTAACAAACCATTAGAAAGCAAAACTTTTACCCTAAAGCCTTCTTTTTTAAACAAAGAAATAAGCTCGTAAGATTTATAAAAAGCTATACTGCCACTAATAGCCAAAAGTATGGTTTTCATTTTTGAAATTTCTTGTAATAATAATCTTTTACCATCTTATGCCCTGCTCTATTGATAAATAAAGCACCTTTTTCTACATTGACACTTACTGTGCTTCCTGCTGCTATGATCACTTCATCTTCGATTTTTACAGGTGCGATAAATTGCGTATCAGAACCCACAAAAACATTTTTTCCTATGATGGTTTTATGCTTTTTTACCCCATCATAATTACAAGTGATAGTCCCACAGCCTATATTGGTTCCACTATCTATCTCACAATCTCCCAAATAGCTCAAATGCCCTGCTTTTACGGTATTTAACTTTGCATTTTTGCATTCTACAAAATTTCCTATATGAGTGTTTTTTAACTCACAATTTGGACGCAAATGTGCCAAAGGCCCTACATCGCTATTTTCTACGATGGAATTTTCTATCACGCTTGAACTTTTAATGATAGAGTTTATAATCTTACTTTTACCCTCTATCCTTACATTTTCATATACTTCGCATTCACCTACAAATTCAACATCTGCACCTATAAAAGTGCTTTGCGGTAAATGAAAAATCACACCCTGTTGCATCCAGTGTTTTTTAATTTTTTCTTGCATGAAATTTTCAGCTATACTGAGTTCAAATTTATCATTAATCCCCATAAATTCATATTCATCTACAAAAACCGCTTTAATCATCACATCTTTTTCTTTTGCTAGTTTTACAATGTCGGTTAAATAATACTCTTTTGCCGCATTATTATTATCAATCAAAGGTAAAAGCTCTTTTAAAAGCCTCGAGTCAATCACATAAACCCCAGCATTGCAAGTATTTATCTCTTTTTCTTGCGTATTTGCATCTTTAAATTCAACAATTTTTTCAACGCTATCGTTTTTTATCACCACTCTGCCATAACTTTTAGGATCTCTTGCTTTAAAAACTGCTAAATTTAATTTTGCATTATTACCCAACAAAGCTTCCAAACTTGTTTGCTCAACCAAAGGCATATCGCCACAAAGTATCAACACTCTTTCATTTTTAGGCTCAAACCCCCTTAAAGCTCCCGCAGTTCCTGGATAATTTTGCAAGTCTTGCTCTAAAATTTGTGTTTTTGGAAAGTGTTCTAAAATTTCTTTTTCAACGCGTTCTTTTTGATGCGATAAAACTACACTTACATCATCACTTAAAGCAAAAGCCTTTTTTAAAATGTGTAAAATCATACTTTTTTGACAAAGCTCTTGCAAAACCTTTGGCTTTTGTGATTTCATTCTAGTGCCTAATCCTGCCGCTAAAATCAAAATAGAAGTTTTCATTTTTTACCTTTGTTATTAAGAAGTCTAAAAGACTATTTTAGCAGTTTAAAGTTAAAATCCTAATACCCTTAAACTAGTTTTTAGTCATCAAAAGATAAAATTTAAATTTCTTTAGTAAAAAACAAAAAAAGGTTTTTAAATTTTGAAAAAAATATTATTATTTTTACTTTTAAGCATGAGCTTATTTGCTGCTGAAGCAACTATCCCTACAGTAAATTTAAGCTTAAGTGCACCCAATACACCTAATCAGCTTGTTACTACTTTAAATATAGTGATTGTTTTAACCATACTTGCGCTCGCTCCAAGTATTGTTTTTGTTATGACTTCTTTCTTGCGTCTTATTGTGGTATTTTCATTTTTGCGACAAGCTATGGGGACGCAAAGTATGCCACCTAATACCATTTTAGTAACCTTGGCTTTAATTTTAACTTTTTTTATCATGGAACCTGTAGCTACAAAATCCTATAATGAAGGTATAAAACCTTATTTAGAAGAAAAAATAGGCTATGAAGAGGCTTTTATAAAAGGAGCAAAGCCTTTTAAAGATTTTATGCTTAAAAATACTCGCGAAAAAGATTTAGCTCTTTTTTATCGCATACGCAATCTACCCAATCCCAAAACCATAGATGATGTTCCCCTTACAGTTTTAGTTCCTGCTTTTATGATTTCAGAGCTTAAAACCGCTTTTGAAATAGGGTTTTTAATCTACCTACCCTTTTTAGTCATAGATATGGTTGTAAGCTCAGTTTTAATGGCTATGGGTATGATGATGCTACCTCCTACTATGATCTCTTTACCTTTTAAACTCTTAATTTTTGTATTAGTGGATGGATGGAATTTGCTAGTGCAAAGGCTTGTGGAAAGCTTTGTAACCTAAGAAGGAAAATCCTTCTTAGAAAAAGAATTCTAAATTATTCTTTTTAAAAGTATCTTTAACATCTTTAAGATATTTTTCTCCTAAAGAATCAAAAAGCCCATCTTTTTTGCTTTCTGCAATAAATTCATCAAGCTCTTTTTTAAGTTCTGCATTACCTTTTTGCACTGCTATACCCCAAAATTCAGGATTTTCTTGAAAAGGTGCCAAAATGGCTCTAGTTGTATCTTGATGTTTTTGCCAAGTGCGATAAATCGTAAGTTGATCATAAAAAAATCCATCAGCCTTACCTTGAATCACTTCCAAAATAGCAGCATTTTCTTTATCAAATAAATTAATAGTTGCATTTTTTAAATTTTTAACCGCATATAAATGCCCTGTAGAACCACGCTTTAAAGCCAAAACTTTGCCCTTTTTATCTAAATCTTTGATATTTGTAATATCAGAGTTCAAAGGAGTTAAAATAGCCAAATTTGCCTTAGCATAAGGAATGCTAAAATCCACCACTTTCTTTCTCTCATCGGTAATTGTCATAGAAGATATGATAAGATCTATCTTGGCTGTTTTTAAAGCAGGTATCAAACCATCCCAAGCGATATTTTTTACTACAAGTTTATAGCCGTTTTTCTTTGCAAAAGCTTCTAAAAAATCCACACTAATTCCACTTGCTTTGCCTGTTTTATCGCTCATTTCAAAAGGCGGATATCCAAGCTCCATTCCTACAACCAAATCTTTTGCACTCAAATTTAAAGCAAAAAAAGAGATAAAAATCAAAATAATTTTTTTCATAATTTCCTTTCAAAATTTTTTGTAAAAAAATTATACTAATTTTATCTTATTTTGTTATTAGCAATTTGTTTCAAACTTAAAAAATTAAAACTTCTAAACCCTAGTTTGTCCTATAAGATTATTTAATCTATCCATTATAGATCCAACATAAGAATTGATACTTTCACTGCTTGCTTTCCAGCCATTAGCTTTTGCTTGATTAAACTGATTATCAAACAAAGCTCCACCATAACCTATGATTGCATTTTGCCAAGCAACTCCTTTTTCCATTGCATATATATCTGCATCAAGCCAGCCATCTTGTGCATAGCCTTTTAATAAACTTGCAAAATCAACTTTGCCTGTCATAATGTCATTTAAAGCAACGCTATCACCATTAAAACTTTCTTTAGCCATAGCCCTATTATAAGCTTCTACTTTTGGATTAAGTGTAGTTTTTGGACTCTCAACGGGTTGTCCGCTACCATATGATTTTAAAAAGCTTATAAATAAAGCTTCTTTAGAATAGCTTCCATCTTCATTTTGTGGATAAACTGACATATCAGGATTAAATTGCCAATCTTCACCTTTAGAAACATTTTTGATTTCTTCCAAAGATAAACCAAAACTATGTCCATTTATGCCATCTATTAAAGATCCTGATTGTATATATAAACTTTCAGCTTCTTTCATTTGTTCAGGGGTTTGATAAATATTTGTAATAGAAGAATTTGAAAAATCTCTTAGGTGAGTGATATTCATTCTATTGCTTGGATCATTAAAGTCCATCCATTGCGTTCCACTTACACCATAACCACTAGGCATAGAATTTATATCTGCTTGGCTAAAACTTGTTTTATCACTTGGAAAGCTTTGGCTTAAAGCATTAGAAAAAAGATTGTAGTATTGTTTTATGGTTTCAGCCATATCGATATTAGTATAATACTCGCTTACGCCTAAGTATTCTTTTATACTTGAAGCAACAGGATCATTTTCGGCAGCTTTTTTAATCTCATCCAAAGTAGATTTATGTATCTTAAAATCTTCAGGAAGTCCCGCAGCTTTGTTAAAATCACTTCCCATATAACCATCTTTATCTACACTGTAACCATAGGCTGTATTGGTAGAAGTGCTTATATCTGCTTGTTTGTATTTTAGAGTATAAATAGAGTTTTTAAATTCACTTGATATATCATAGTTAGGAGAATTTGTTTTACTACTTATACTAAAATTAGTGTTATTGCTAGTATTTGTTGTATTAGTAGAATTTAATACTTCACTTCTTGCTAGAGTTTGTGAATTTGCATTTTGAATTTCATTTAATTTACTAGCATTTTGTTTTAAAAAAGCATTAGCAAAACTTATTTTAGAATTTTCTTTACTTTCTTTATTAGCTTTTGCTTGTGAAAGTATAGAATTATAGTTTGAGTTATCATTGATGCTAAAGATACTCATATTAATTCCTTGATTTAGATTTTTCTGCCTTCAACCTAAATATATTAAAATAATATAAGCAAGATCTGTTCCGTTTTGGGGTGGAGTTATTTTTCTAAATAAATTTTTAAAGCCCTTTCATAGTCTTCTTTAGTATCAATCCCCATGCTTGTTGTTGAAATTTCAAGCATTTTGATTTTTTTACCATTTTCTATAGCTCTTAATTGCTCTAATTTTTCCGCTCTTTCAAGTGCAGAACTTGATAAAGAACAAAATTCCCTTAAAGCTTTGACACTATAAGCATAAATGCCTAAATGTCCTTTAAAACTTTCCTCGTAATTTTCTCTTTCATAAGGGATTTTAGCTCTTGAAAAATACAAGGCATACCCTTCTTTATCGCAAAGCACTTTAACCAGATTAGGATCCATAGCTTCTTCTTGAGTGATTTTTTTATAACAACTCGCCATAAAAGCTTTTTTATCCAAGCAAGAACTTGCAAATTCTTTAAATTTTAATAAATTTTCACATTCTATAAAAGGCTCATCAGCTTGGACATTGATAATAATCTCATCATCTTTTAAAGCTAGTTTCTTACAAGCTTCATTAATCCTATCCGTACCGCTTTCATGATCTTTGCTTGTTAAAACCGCATTTAGACCATATTCTTTAGCGATACTTAAAACCTTTTCATCGTCTAAAGCTATACAAACTTCATCCACGCTACTTACTCTTCTTGCAGTAGCCACAAACATAGGCACTCCACCTATATCACATAAAATTTTCTCATGAAAACGACTTGATTTTAATCTTGCAGGAATAATAATCATTTTTGCATCCAATCTAAAATTTCTTTTTTTATATTTCTGGCTTCAAATACCTTTTCATCGCTATTTTTCAAATCAAATAAAGCCAAAATTTCATCTTTAACTTGGACATTAAACTCTTTAGCTATAAATTTTAAATCTTCTTTTTCATTCTTAGAATCCCTATCATATAAAGCTTTTATCATACTTGGAGTAAATTTTGTCCATTCTGCTGTAGAAGTGATAATGCTAGGTTTTAAAGGATCTAGCATTTTAAAACAAGTTGCAGTGTGCGGATCGATTAAAATCTTGCTTTGTTTGATAAATTGCATACATTCTTCATCGGTGCAAAAATCTGCTTCAAAATCTTCTTGCAAACTTTGTAATTCTTCTTTTTCAAGTTTAAAATATCTCTCATTTTTTAACAAATTCATCAGTTCTTTAGTTCTTTTATCTTTAAATTTCGCAAACAAAAGTCTTTCGATATTAGATGAAATAAGTATATCCATAGCTGGAGAAATAGTCTTCTTAAGACTTTTTTCACGCAAATCATAAATGCCCTGATTAAAAAATTCGCTCAAAATATTATTCGCATTTGAAGCAATTTTGATTTTTG
The DNA here is from genome assembly GCF_004379075.1 of Campylobacter sp. US25a. Taxonomy (NCBI): domain Bacteria; kingdom Pseudomonadati; phylum Campylobacterota; class Epsilonproteobacteria; order Campylobacterales; family Campylobacteraceae; genus Campylobacter; species Campylobacter sp. US25a. The sequence continues at coordinate 68,775 of NZ_RYYM01000004.1, read as the reverse complement.
AAATTTTAGCTCCCATTTTTTTAGCATAAAAAGCTCCTAAAGCATTGCCAAAATTTCCACTTGGAACGATGATTTGCACTTCTTCTAAAAACTCATTAAAAAGTTTTAAACTCGCATAATAATGATAAATAATCTGAAATAAAATACGTCCAAAATTTACAGAATTTGCTGCACAAAGCTCATAATTTAAAGCTTTAATTTCATTTTGAAAATCTTTTGAAAAAAGCAATTCTTTTAAAGTGCGTTGCGCTGCGTCAAAATCCTCATCTATAGCAAAAACTTTCAAATTATCCTTATCTAAAGCTCGCATTTGCAACTCTTGAACTCCACTTGTACCACCTTTTGGATACATACAAGCTACTTTAACATTTTTTGCATTTTCAAAACTTTTTAAAGTTGCAGGTCCTGTATCACCACTTGTAGCACAAATAATTAAAATATTTTTATCCTTTGAAAATTCGCTTAAAAGCACGCCAAAAGGCTGTAAAGCCATATCTTTAAAAGCTCTTGTAGGCCCATGCCAAAGCTCGTTAATATAGGTTTTTTCAGAGATTTTTTGCAAAGAAATAGGTGTATTTTTATCATCAAAGCTTTCGTAACTTTTCAAAGCCTTTTTGAAAAGCTCTTCTTCACCAAAACCAAAACTTTCTATAAGCTTTAAAGCAAAATCTTTATAAGACAAATTGGCATATTTTTCTCCTTCAAAAATAGGCAAATTTAAAGGTGAGTAAAGCCCTCCTTCTGGGGCGTTTGGGTTAATCAAAGCTTCCTTAAAACTTGATATATTATTTACATTTCTACTCTCGACCAATTTCACTATTCAAACTCCTTGATATAAGTTTTTATTTTTTCTCTTAATGAATCTTTTAATTCTATATTTAATTCTATAATTTGACATTTAAAACCAAAATCTTTAACTTTAACAAAATCCTTAAAAGTAAGCATTAGTGTATCGCAATTATGTTTTTTTAGCAAATTTTCTAATTCTTCTTTTTTAAATTCATAATGATCTTTAAAAAAATAACAAGCCCTTGCTTTGATAAAATGCTCATGCAATCTAAAAGGTTTAGCAATAGCAGTTACCAAAACAGCCTTTGGATTTTCTTTTACAAAAGAATAACGCACAAAATCCCTACCTTCTAATGCAATAAAATCAGCCCTTTTTTCATAAAATTTTGGCAAACGATAAGCTCCACTTGGCAAAGTAAAATTAAAATAAGGTTTGATTTTACTTTCAAGTAAAATATCAAATTTTTTAATATGAAATTTAGAAAAAGCATCATCAAGTACAACGATTTTAGCTCCCAACTCAAAAGCTTTTTCAATACCTTTTACCCTATCTTCACTTACAATCACACCTTTGATATTTTCTTCAAAAGCATACTCCATAGCTTCATCGCCACTTTGTGCTAAGGTGCATAAAATTTCATTTTGATTTTTAACAACAAACAAACCTTTAGATTTTCTTTTATAGCCCCTAAGCACTATAAAAACGCCATCAAATTCCCTTGCTATAGCTTTACAAAGCGGGGTTTTTCCATTACCTCCAAAACTTAAATTACCAACGCTAATAACAGGTTTTTTAAAAACTATTTTTTTACGAAAAAAAGTATTTAAAATCGCAAAAAAAGCATAAAACACACTTAAAGGAAAAAGTATAAAAGCAAGGCATTTTTGCCAAAAATTAGGCTTAAAAAAATAATTATCAAGCCAAAGTTCATAATTTTTTTCTTCACTCATTGTTTAAATTTCCAAAATTTCAGGCATTTTTCCCTTAAAAGCATTTTTTTGCATGCGATTTTTTAGCATGGCAATCAAAGAAGGATCAAGCGTTCTTAAAAGTTTTTCGTCATTAGTTTCTAAGGCTTTTAAACCTTCATCGATTTTTACATAAGAAAAACCTAAATCCGCCTCATCACTTTGATTTTCCCAAAGATCCGCACTTGGAGCTTTTTTGATGAAATTTTCATGCAAATTAAGGTATTTTGCTAAGGCATAAATTTCACTTTTATAAAGCGATCCTATAGGGTTAAAAGCACAAGCTAAATCCCCATAAATCGTACCATAACCTAAAAGCAATTCACTTTTATTAGAAGTACCTACGACTAAAGAATTTTTCAAGGCAGAATAATCATAAAGCAAACTCATTCTAATACGCGCTGCAAAATTTCCCAAAGATACTAGAGTAGTATTTTCACTTTGTTTTATAAAAGCATCTAAAATACTTTGAATTTCTATGATTTTGTATTCAAGATTTAAATCCGCACAAAGCCTTAAAGCATCTTCGAGATTGGCTTTATTTGAAATTTGAGTTGGCATTAAAAGAGCAAAAACATTCTCTTTTAAAGCTCTTTTGCAAAGCGTTGCTACTAAAGCAGAATCAATCCCGCCACTAAGCCCCAAAACAACACCTTGACTTTGAGAATTTTTCACTTTTTCTTGTATAAAATCACACATTTTTTCTGTTATCTTTTGCCAATCCATAAAGCTTGCCTTTTAAAAATTTAATGTATAATTATATTTATTTAAGGCAAATTTTTTATTAAAGAGGTAAAAAATGCAAATTATCGAACAAGCTTGTGGAGCTTATGAGACAAATTGTTATATTTTATTTGATGAGCATGGAGAAATTATCATCGATCCTGGTTTTGATGCACTAAATTTCATCAAAAAACATGTAAAAAATCCTTTAGCAATTTTAAACACTCACGGACATTACGATCATGTTTGGGATAATGAAAAAGTAAAACAAGCCTATCAAATCCCCATTTATATTCATAAAAATGATGCTTTTATGCTTGAAGATCCTTTTAATCAAGGTTTTATGCCTAGCAAAGCGGATTATTTGATTGATGATGAAAATATCATTTCTATAGGCGGACTTGATTTTAAATTTCACTTTTTACCAGGACATACACCAGGTTGCACCATGATAGAAATTGTAGGTAAAAATATCATGTTTAGTGGAGATTTTTTATTTTATAGAAGCATAGGAAGATGGGATTTTCCTTATTCAGATGCAAATTTAATGAAACAAAGCTTAGAAAAAGTTATGACTTACAAAGAAGATTTTAAACTTTTGCCAGGACATGGACAAGAGACTACTTTAAAAGAAGAACAAGTCCATTTACCCTCTTGGCTTAGATACTTTTAAGGTATATTTAAAATGGAATTAGATCAAATTTTATTATATGCTTTTATTTTTTTAAATCTTTTTGCCCTTTTTGGTTTATTTTTGGGAAATAAAAAGAAAAATCAATTTAACGATAAAAAATTTTACAAAATCTGCCCATGTAAAAAAATGGCAGAAAATGGATCTTTAAGTACGATTTGTATTTATTCAGCTGTGGGGGGATTTTTTTATAGTGTATTGTCTATAGGTTTTATAGGTTTTGGTAATTGGACCTTAAATTTTATTTTTTTACTTGCATTATTAAGCGTTTTTTTAGGGTGGAAATTAAAACTTGATTAAAAAATATTTTTAAGAAAAATCCATTGATTTTTCTTAATTTTTATTTAAAAGTTGTACCACCATCAACGATGAAAGTATGTCCTGTCACCCAACTTGCCTTACTTGAACAAAGAAAAAGACATGCTCCGGCTAAATCTTCAGGCTGCCCCATGCGATTTAAAGGGCTCAAATTTATAGTAGCCTGTTTTACTTCTTCATAATTTGTAAAAGCTCTTAAAGCATCAGTTTCAATAGGCCCACCACTTACGACATTTACACGGATATTTTTTTCTCCAAGTTCAGTAGCTGCATATCTTGCCATAGCTTCTACAGCAGCTTTTGCTGTACCATGACCTGAATAATTTTCTATATACACTAAATTTCCTGTAGATGAAATAGAAATAATACTTCCACCCCCTACTTTTTCCATCCTTTTAGCTGCTTCTTGTGCACCCACAACAAAAGCATTTACAGTAGCTGTAAAGATGTTATTAATTCCCTTTGGTTTTAACTTCATAAATTTAGTATAACCACCTACAACAGCACGTCCTGAAATGATAGCATTTGAGATAAAATAATCCACTCTATCAAAATCCGCATCAATTTTTTCAAAAAGTTCTTTATAAGTTTCAGGTTCTAAAATATTAAATTCATAAGCTCTAGCTTTGATTTTATAATTTTTCTCCAAATCTTGCACCATTTCATCAGCAATTTGTGCATTAGAATTATAAGTAAAAGCTATATTTGCACCCACTTTAGCAAATTCATAAACTATAGCCTTACCTATCCCACGAGTTCCACCGCTGATTACTAAAGTTTTTCCTTGAAATTCTGTATTCATTAAAATCCTTTGATCTTATATTTTTTCATCACTTCTTCAATTTTAGCAAAATTTTCCTTACTTGGAGGACAAAGAGGAAGTCTAAACTCCAAACTTTCTATCAATCCAGCTATATACATAGCCGTTTTAATAGGAATAGGGTTACTTTCGCAAAATAAAATTTTATTAATATTATAAAGCTCATCATTGATTTTTTTAGCTTCTTTATAATTTTCATCTAAAGCAAATTGAGTTAAAGCGCTAATCATATCGGGTAATAAATTTGAAGTTACTGAAATCACTCCCTTTCCACCATTTGAAAGTATAGGATAATTGATCGCATCTTCTCCCGAAATAAGCATCATTCTAGGTTCGTGCGCGAGCAAATCCACGCACTTATCGATATTTCCACTCGCTTCTTTTACTCCATAAATATTTTCACAATCTCTAAAAAGCTTGATAATAGCATCCGTTGAAATTTCACAACCTGTTCTTCCTGGAACATTATATAAAAGCACAGGAATATCTACACTTTGTGCAATAGCCTTATAATGCTCATAAAGTCCTTGTTGCGTAGGTTTATTATAATACGGCGCCACGCTTAAAATCCCATCAGCACCATGCTCTTTAGCAAATTTAGCTAAATCCACTGCCTCATGAGTTGCATTACTTCCCGCACCTGCTAAAACCTTAACTTTAGTTCCTTTGCAAGTCTCAACGGCTATTTCTATGCAAGTTCTATGTTCTTCATGAGTTAAAGTTGCACTTTCTCCTGTTGTTCCTACTGGAACTACTGCATCGATGCCATTTTCTATTTGTCTTTTAATCAATCTTGCATAACTTTGCTCATCAACTTTTCCATTTTTAAACGGTGTAATAAGAGCAGTCATCGCCCCAATGATAATATTTTTATCCATTTGAATCCTTTCTTAGAATTACCGTAGTTGAATTTTCTTGAATAAAATATTTTTTAGCACAAGAAATCAAATCTTTTAATTCCAAATTTTGTATATCTTTCTCATAATTTAACAAAGGATTGATATCTCCTCTTGCTAGATATGAACCATAAATATTTGCCACTGCACTAGCATTGTTAAGTGAGAAAATAAAATCACTTTTAACATTATTTTTTACTCTTTGCAAATCTTTTTGAGAAATTTTACCCATTTTAAGTTTATCAATGATTTTTAAAAGCTCTTTTTCTACTTTTTCTGCATTAACATTGGGGTTACAATTACAAATAAAAATAAATAAATTTTCATCTATACAATCATTAACATAAGCATAATAATCATTGATTAAATTTAATTTATCAATCAAAATTTCACTCATTAAAGAACTTTTCCCACTTCCTAAAAGCTCAGATAAAGCATTTAAAGCAGGTATATCTTTGTGTTTGAAATTTGGAATTTTATAAGCAAGGGCTAATAGTTCAGTATCTGAGTTTTTATGCAAATATATTCTTTTTGCTCCATCTTGCTTAGGCTCTTTTGTGTGAATTTTAGGTATAGTCTTAGTATTTTTAATCTTCTCAAAATGTTTTTTTGAAAGCTCAAAAACTTCTTTACTTTCTATATCGCCACTTACAAGCAAAATCGCATTTTTAGGTTGATAGTAAATGCTGTGAAATTCTTTAATATCTTCAATACTCCAATTTTCTATATCTTTAAAAAAACCTATAGGAGTCCAATGATAAGGATGATACATAAATGCGTGATTAAAAAGTCTAAAATAAAGATATCCCAAAGGGTTATTATCTGTTCTCCATCTACGCTCTTCTAAAACCACTGCTCTTTCAGGCTGAAACTCTTCATCTTTTAAATTTAAATTCGCCATAAGTTCTGCAAAAAGCTCTAAAGCTTTATCTAAATTTTTCTTCGCACATTTAATATAATAATGAGTATAGTCAAAACCTGTGCTTGCATTATCCACACCACCAAAACCCTTAACAATCTCATCAAATTCACCAGCTTTTAAATTTTTAGTACTTTTAAAATTTAAATGTTCTAACATATGAGCTATGCCACTTTTTCCCATAATCTCATTTCTTGAACCCACTTTATAAAAAATATCAACGCTAATCACATTGCTATTTTTATTTACAGGCAAAGCATAAATTTCAAGCTTGTTTTTTAATTGAATTTTTTCATAAGCAATCATTTTAAATTTACCCCAACAGCTTCGCTAATGTGTAAAAAACCATCTTTTCTTAAAAGCTCTATAAGATTTTGATTGATATTTTTTACCAAAGAAGGGCCTTTAAAAATCAAAGCTGTATAAACTTGCACCAAATTAGCCCCATTTTTAATACGCTCATAAGCAATATCAGCACTATCAATCCCTCCACTTGCAATAAGCAAGGTTTTGCCAAAAAGAATTTTAGCTACTTCTTTGAAAAAAATACCACTTTTTTCCGTAATCAGCCTTCCGCTAATACCACCAAAAGTACGATTATTATCTAACAAGCTATAATCAACACTAGTATTGGCTAATATAAACCCATCTGCACCTTTTTTAATGGCATTTTCACATAAATTTAAAGCATCATCTATTTTCATATCAGGAGCAATTTTTATCAAAATAGGCTTAGAAGTGATTTTCTTGGCTTCTTCAAGCAAGGTATTTAAAAAATCATCATTTTGCAACTCTCTTAAATTTTTAGTATTAGGAGATGAGATATTAACGATAAAATAATCACACAAATCCTTAAAATCTCTAAACAAAGTAAAATAATCCTCCAAGGCTTTGTCATTTGGAGTGATTTTATTTTTCCCTATATTTACCCCTAAAGGCAAAACAAAAGGATAGGTTTTTGCAAGCCTTAAAGCAATCTTTTCAGCACCTTCGTTGTTAAAACCCATAGCATTTTGTATACTTTCTTGTTTTACAAGTCTAAATAGGCGTGGTTTTTCATTGCCTTCTTGAGGTTTTGGAGTAAAAGTTCCCACTTCCAAAAAGCCAAATCCTAAAGCACTCAAAGGTCTTATCATAGTCGCATTTTTATCAAAGCCTCCTGCTAAACCCACAGGATTATTAAAATCAAGTCCAAGTAAATTTTGCCTTAAACTCTCATCATCAACTATATATTTATGCGCTAAAAAACTTAAAGCTCCTGGAAAACTAACACTTAAAGTCCTTAAGCTATATTCAACCAAAGCGTGTGCATGCTCAGGGTTTAACTTAAAAAGTAAAGGTTTTATCATTTCATAAGCCATTTTTAATCCTTTTTGAAATTCTAACTAAAATTAACTAAAGCTAGGCTTTGTTTTTTCTTTGCTTTTAAATTTTTGATACAAAGAACAAGTTTGTAAAAGCTCTTCATCTTTACCTATTGCCAATACTTTACCCTTATCCAATACTACTATTTTATCTGCATTTTCTATAGTGCTTAAACGATGTGCAACCACTAAAATCAATCTGTCTTGTTTTAAATTTTCTATAGTTTTAACTATGGCTTTTTCACTTTCATTATCCAAAGCTGAAGTTGCTTCATCAAAAATAAGCACATCAGGATTTTTATATAAAGCTCTAGCGATTGCTATTCTTTGTTTTTGCCCTCCACTTAAGTTCTTACCATGTTCTTTCACTTCAGCCCAAATCCCGCCCATTTCTTTAACAAATTCATAGGCATTGGCCAATTTTAAAGCTTGGACGACTTTTTCTTCTTCTAACTCTTCGCTATAAGCAATATTTGCAGCAAAGCTATCATTAAAAAGATAAATATTTTGCGTTACAAGTCCTATTTTAGCATGTAAGCTTTCTATGGTAAAAGTACTGATATCTTCTTGATTGAGTAAAATTTTACCTTTTTGCTTTTCATAAAAATACATCAAAAGATTAATAATAGAAGATTTACCACCCCCACTTGTCCCTACAAGAGCAAGCATTTGCCCTTTAACAAAATCAAAATTTACGCCTTTTAAAACACTTTTATGCGGGTTTTCATAAGCAAATTCAACATTTTCAAAGCTAATTTTTTCAATGTTTTTTAATTCTTTGCTTCCACCTTTAATTTGAGGTTCTAAATCCAATAAATAAAAAGTTCTTTCACTTGCCGCAACAGCACCTTGAAGCTTTCCATATAAAGACGAAAGACGCTTTAAAGGAGTATATATCGCAAAAAGTGCTGAAATAAAACTGATAAAACTTCCCACACTCATAGAACCATTGATAACCTCTCTACCCCCTACAATAATCACCACAGCAACCCCAACAGAACCCATCATATCCATTAAAGGACTTGTAAGTGCATCAATACGTGCGGATTTTAGGTTTAATTTACATAAAGTATCATTATGCTTGGCAAATTTATCACTTTCTTTTTTTTCATTATCATTAGCTTTGATCAATTCAATATTTGAAAAAATTTCACCCAAATAAGAAAGTAAATCCGAATTTGTCTCTTGTATATTTCTTGCATATTTTTTAAGTTTTTTAGCAAACCACACCAAAGGGAAAATAGCTAAAGGCAAAATCACTAAAGCAAAAAAAGCCAAAGTAGGACTTTGATACAAGACTACCGAAAGCAGTCCTATAGCAGTTAAAAGCTCTCTAAAAAAATCAGGAATAATGTTTGATACTATGCTTTGAAGCGCATTAATATCATTAGTACAACGACTTACAAGCTCTCCACTTCTATAGCGTTTAAAAAAATCCATATCCAAGCGTAAAATATTTTTTAAGACCCTAGCACGCAATACTCTTAACATATCTGTTCCTATAAAAGAAACATAAAAACTTTGCAAATAAGTTCCAAGATTTTTAAAAAAATACATCAATACTAGCAAAAAAGGCACTGTATAAAGTAAAGCTTCATTTTTTTCAACGAAAATATAATTTAAAATAGGCTCTAAAGCATAAAAACTTCCAGCAGTTCCTCCGCTTGCCAAAATCATACCAAAAATAGCTATAGCAAATTGTTTCCAATATCTTTTATAAAAGGGTTTAAAGCGTATTAAAACCTCTTTTAAATTCATCTCATTATGCATTTATTTTCTCCCAAATTGTTCCATTTGGAGTATCTAAAAGAGTGATTTTTTTACTACTTAATTGTTCCCTTATTGCATCAGCTGTGTTAAAATCTTTGTTTTTCTTAGCCTCAATTCTTTCTAAAATTAACTTTTCAATTTCTTCTCGTTCTTCTTTGCTTACACCCCATTGAAAATATAAAGTTGTATCCATAAAACCAAAGCCAAAAATTTTAGCTAGCTCACTTAAAGCTTCTTTGATATTTTGTTTTAAAATTTTATTTTTGCTTTCTTTATCCAACTCTAAATTTGCATTACTTATAAAATCATCCAAAAGAGCTAAGGCTTTAGAAATATTTAAATCATCATTTAAAATCTCTAAAATTTGCTTAGCAATTTCACTTTTTATTTCAATATCATTTAAAACATCAAAATCAGAAATTTCACCTAAATCTAATCTTTTTTTAAGGCGATAAAATTTATCTAAACGTTTTTTAGCATTTTCTAAATCCGATAAAGAATAATTAAAATGAGATCTATAATGAGAACTCAAAAGATAAAATCTTAAAGCCTCGCCCATAAATTCTTTTAAAGCATCTTTTATAAAAAAACTATTATTTAAACTTTTACTCATTTTTTCGCCATCAATTTTTACAAAACCATTGTGAAGCCAAACATTTGCTAATTTTCTCTTACATCCACAACGACATTGCGCAGCTTCATTTTCATGATGAGGAAAAAGCAAATCTATCCCTCCAGCATGTATATCAAGAGTATTTTCAAAAATAGAATCAATCATAGCAACACATTCAGTATGCCAACCTGGACGCCCTTTGCCAAATTCACTTTCGTAAAAATTTTCATCAAATTTCCAAAGCACAAAATCGCTTTCATTTCTTTTTTGCACTTCATTACTTAGACGAGAGATGTTTTCTTCTAAATTGCGATTTGATAGGCTTAAATATTTTTCATCTTTACTTGTATCAAAATAAATTCCATCTTCTAGAGTATAAACAAACCCATCCTTAGCAAGCTTTTTAATCAAATCAAGCATAGCTGTTATATAATGCGTTGCACGAGGTTTAAAATCAGGATCTAATACATTTAAAACCCTCATATCCTCTTCATAACTTTTGATATAAAATTCCGTAATTTCCTCTAAAGTTTGACCACTTTGAGCCATTTTTTTCAAAATCTTATCATCAATATCTGTATAATTTCTAGCAAATTTTACCCTATTGCCCTGAGCAAGTAAAACCCTACGCAAAAGATCAAAACAAACACTACTTCTTGCATGTCCTAAATGTGCATCATCATAAACCGTAGGCCCGCATAAGTAAATACTAATATCTTTTTTATCAAGTTTTATTTTCTCTTTTGTTACACTGTCTAATAATCTCATTAAAAAACTCCTTTAAAACTTGTAAAAATTCCTATAAAAAAACTTAAAATATAAGGTTTAATCAAAATAAGCAAGATCGTAAAAACAATCAAAGCAACTATAACTAATAAGCAAATTTTAATAGATATTAAAGCAAAAAATTTCTTAAAACCAAATTCTTTGATATTAGCTCCAAGCAAATAAAAAGCACTAATAGAGCTTGAAAGTGCTACTGCAATAACCTTTAAACTTTCATCTTTAATCAAAAATATAAAAGCCATAGAACATAAAGCACTGATAATTAAAGATTTTACCGCGATCCAAGCTGCTGTTTTTTGTTTAAATTTTGCATAAAGCCACAAAGAAAAAAGCTTTTGCAAACCAAAAGGTAAAAGCCCTATAAGATAAGCAATCAAAACATAAGCCGTAATCACACTATCTTCGTGAGTGAAATTTCCTCTTTCAAATAAAAGCTTTGAAATTTCCAAAGCAAACACAGAACCTACAATACTAGAAGCAATAAGCAAAATGCTTAAAAGCGCTAATGCTCTTTGCATAAATTTTAAGGCTAAATTTTCTTGACCACTTTTTAAATGTTTTAAAATTTTTGGAAAAGAAACTTGAGTTAAAGCGATAGCAAAAAGTGCAAGGGGGAGTTGGAATACACGATTTGCATAATAAAGATAAGAAATACTCCCGCTCATTAAAAAACTAGCTATGGTTGTATCAAGCAATGAGCTAAATTGAGTCGCAGAAGAACCTAAAACTCCATGAAAAAAATTGCCATAAAAACCTTGTAATTTCGCCTTGGCTTTTTTAAATTTTATACTTAAAGCCATAGCACGGATTACAGGATTGTTTTTTAAAACAAGCAAATGTAAAATAAGCTGTGCCACCCCACTTAAAACCGTTGCATAAGAAAAATAATAAAGTGTATTTTGCGGTGCATTTTTATCCACAAAAAAAGCAGCTATAACAATACTTAAGTTAAATAATGCCGCAGAAAAAGAGGTAATGAAAAATTTTTGTCTATAATTTAAAATAGCTCCTAAAAAAGTAACTAAAAAAATAAAAAACAAATACCAAAAATTAATCGCCACCAAAGGAGCCGCTAAAGCTATAGTATCTGCGCTAAACCCAAAAGCAAAAAGCTTAGTAAAAAAAGAGGAAAAAAAACTTACCAAAAGACAAAATAAAAAAACTATAAGGCTAAATTGCATCATTACACTAACGCAAAAAGCTCCCTTTTTTTTCGCTTTTACAAAATTAGGCAAAAAGCTTTGTCCAAAAGCCCCTTCTGCAAAAATTCTTCTAAAAAAAGCAGGCATTTTTAAAGCCACAAAAAAAATATCACTATAAAGCCCTGCTCCTAAAAAAAGCGCTATTAAAACATCTCTAGCAAGCCCTAAAATTCTTGAAAATAAAATTCCTAAAGCATTGATAATAAAATTTTTAAATACTAAACTCTTCATTAAATTTTTTCATAAATTTCAAAATATAAAGAGAACTATTTTAACTAAAATTGATTAAAAATTGACTATAATTACATTCTTAATTTTTTACAAGGGGAAAGTTTTGGCTTTGGATGAAAAAATTATTGCCTATACAGAAAATCCAGCTCGAGAGCTTTTAAGCGTAGCTTCACGAACAAACCTTAACTTAAATGAGCTTGATTTTAATTTATTGGCATTTTCTACACAATATCGTTTTGGAGATTTAGAATGGGAAAAAATCTCTGAAAAAGAATTAACTCTTTTTGATAAAGATGAAATTTTTTTAAAAAATGATCTTCAAATCAAGCAAGAATACAAAATAGAAATTTTCCATGGTATAAACCAAAGCAAAGCATCTCAAGCAGTCAAACTAGTTGCGAATAAAAATTTAACCAAAATAGTTGCTCAAATTGATTTTGCAAATTTAGACTTTCATGAAAAACTAGCACTAGAACTTTTGCAAAATATTTATAAAAAGATGTTGAAACTTAAATTTTTGATAGGTATCCGCATTTTTGATTTTAAGAAAAATTTAATGTCTTTTTGCAACCAACATAAAAATACCCCTTTAAATAAAACTATACAAATCACCGTTGCACAAGGTATTGATCCTATAGAAAGTCAAGACGAATCTCTGATCTTAACTTATAAAGAAAAAACCAAAAACTACACTATCGATGAAAAACGCTCAGGTATTATTGCTGTTGATGAAAATGAAGTTGTTTTAAAACACACCAAATTTAAACAAGGTAAAGAAGGAAAAGACTTAAATTTACACACCTTAAAAGTTTTAGCCGCAAATGAAAATAAAGTTAATTTTTCTTGTTCTTCGGCTTTTAAACAAGTAGAGCAAGATGAATACACAGAATATATAGCTTTAAAAAAAGGTTATGTAGTACAAGATGGTGAAAAATTTGATATCGCCAATGAACTAGATTTTAATGGGGTAGATTTTAAAAATATAGGGATTATAAGAGCTGGACTAGACAAAAATGTCAAAATCAATATAAAATTTCTTTCAGAAGTAAAAGATGCTGTAAATTCTGGCGTTGGGATAGAATGTGAAGAATTAAATGTAGTCGGAAGCATAGGAAGCAACACTCAACTTAATGCCACTAAAATGAAAATTGAAGGCACTACACACTCTAAAGCCAAAATTCAAGCCAAACAAGCCTATATAAAAACTCATAGAGGATTTGCAGAAGCCGAAATTTTAAATATAGATTTGCTCGAAGGGGGAACAATCAAAGCCAAAGAAGTGAGAATTAAAAAAAGTTTAGGTGGAAATATACAAGCTGATAAAATCTATATAGAAAATTTAGAAAGTAATAATTCTTGTGTGTTTTTTGAAAACACTACAATAGAACGCATCAACGGGGATAACAATAAATTTCATGCCAAAATTAAAACTCTTGATAAAAATTATGATGAAGAATTTGCGATTTTAGGAGAGCAAATTTCTAAGTTAAATCATAAAATAAATAAAATAAGACAATACATTTTATCAAGCAAAAATGGAATTTTAAGCGTTGAAAAAAAGATAGCAGAACTTAAAAATCAAGGTCAAAATGTTCCTGTACAATACGAAAAAGCTCTAAAAGATTTCTCTTTACAAAATCTTGAATTAAATAAACTACAAAATGAAGAAAAAGAACTTCTTGAACGCAAAAAATCTTTACAATTAGAATTAATCAATTTACAAAAAATGCTTTTTGAAGCAACTTTTATAAATAAAAGTGGCAAATGGACTGATATGAATGAGATCAAATTTTCACTTCTAGAGCCTAAAGAAGATATTTTTTACTCTTCATTTGTTAATGAAAGTGCTAAATTTATAGGTATTAAAAAAGTCATACAAAACAACCAAGAAAGTATAGAAATACATAAAAAATTAGATTATGAAGAAAAGGATATAGCATGGTTGTCGGCATCGAAGGAATAATCACAAAAAAAGAACCTACTTTTATCATTGTTAAATGCGCTAGTGGTTTAAGCTATGGGATATTTATTTCGCTTTTTTGTTCTGCTAAAATTCAAACTCAAGAAAAGCATGAGTTTTTTATTACTCAAATCATCAAAGAAGATTCTAATAAATTTTATGGCTTCTTGGATAAGGACGAGCAAAAAATGTTTGAAATGCTTTTAAAAGTCAATGGAGTGGGTGCAAATACTGCTATGACGCTATGCTCTAGTCTTGATGTAAATTCTTTTTACAGAGCATTAAGTTTAGGCGATGAAAGTGTGCTTAAAAAAGTACCTGGCATAGGTCCAAAAAGTGCAAAACGCATTATAGTAGAACTTTCTGACACAAAAACCAAACTTGAAAATGTAAGCGATGATAAAAGCGAAGCCTTAGCCGCACTTCTTACTCTAGGCTTTAAACAAGAAAAAATCATAAGTGTTTTAGCAAGTGCTCAAGCAACAAGCACAAGCGAACTCATCAAAGAAGCTCTTAAAAAACTAGGATAAAGGAATAAAATGAAATTTGCAATACTTTTTGGCGGAAATTCTTATGAACATGAGATCAGTATAGTAAGTGCTGTAGTACTTAAAAAAGTTATCAATCAAAATTTAGAATTTATTTTTTGCGATGAAGAAAGAAGATTTTATCATATCCCAAGTGAAAAAATGAATTCTAAAACTTTTAGCACCAAAACTTATAAAAATGAAAAAGAACTCTTCATCAAACAAGGAGGTTTTTTTAGCAAAGGTTTTTTAAAAGAAAATAAACTAGAGTGCGAATGCGTGATCAATCTTATCCATGGTAGAGATGGAGAAGATGGAAAAATTGCAGCTTTATTTGAGTTTTATTCTATTAAATTTATAGGACCTAGACTTGAAGCTAGTGTATTATCTTTTAACAAAGAACTTACCAAACTTTACGCCAAAAGCGTTGGAGTAAAAACACTTGATTATACCATGCTAAAAAAAGGGCAAAACCCTAAAGAAAAGCTTAGTTTTCCTTGCATTATCAAACCTGCAAGACTTGGAAGTAGTATAGGTATTAGCATAGTAAAAGATGAAAAAGATTTAGAATACGCCAAAGATGTAGGTTTTGAATTTGATAATGATCTTGTAGTAGAAGAATTTAAAAACAATATCAAAGAATACAATCTTGCAGGATGTATGATCAATGATGAGTTTGTTTTTTCCATCATAGAAGAGCCAAAGAAAAAAGAATTTTTAGACTTTGAACAAAAATATCTTAGCTTTTCAGGACACAATGAGCTTATAGAAGCAGATTTAAGCGAAGAATTAAAAGAAAAACTCAAAGACAGTTTTAAAAAGATCTACAATCCTTTGTTTAAAGGCGCTTTAATACGCTGCGATTTTTTTATACTGGATAATGAAGTGTATTTAAATGAAATCAACCCAAATCCTGGTTCTTTGGCTAATTATCTTTTTAAAGATTTTAATACCACTTTAAACGCTTTAGCTGATCAAATTTCACTTGAAAAAATGATAAAAATCAACTACAATTTTCTTCACTCCATTAACGGACAAAAAGGAAAATTATAAGCTTTTAAGTCAAAATACGCTAAATTATACATAAAATTTAGCGTATTTTAGGAAGAAAAATGCTCTCTTTTAAGCAAGATGAAATTTACACTGCCACCGAGGTAGTAAGAAATTTTAGCCCCATTATGGAAAAACTCAAAAAAAGTGAAAGTGGAAAAATAGTTATTTTAAAAAATAACAAATTTGAAGCTGTAATGCTTAGTATGAAGGAATTTGAACGCTTACAAAATGCCATGCAACTTTTAGAAAATATCTACAAAAATCAAAAGGCTTAAAATGGCTCAAACTCAACTTTCTTATAAAAACAAAACTTATCAAATTTCTTATGAAATTTTAGGCGATCTTTCCTTACCGCAAATACTTATCTTACACGGCTGGGGAGCCAATAAAGAACTTATGAAGCAAAGTTTTTGTCCTTTTTTAAAAGATTTTTGTCAAATTTATATGGATTTAGCAGGTTTTGGAAATTCAAGTGTGGAAGAAATTTTAAACACTCAAGATTATGCCAATATCACAGAACTTTTTTTAAAACAAAAAAAACTCAATATCTGTTTTTTCATGGGGCATTCTTTTGGCGGAAAAGTAAGTACCCTACTCGCAAAAGAAAAAGACATCCTAATCTTACTTTCAAGTGCGGGAATTTTGGCTAAAAAATCCCTAAAAGTGCGTTTTAAAATCCGTATTTTTAAAATTTTAAAACTCTTTGGTTTGGGAAAATTTTATCGCTATTTTGCTAGTAAAGATGGAGCAAATCTTAGTCCTATGATGTATGAAACCTTTAAAAAGGTTGTTGATGAGGATTTTAGTGAAATTTTTGCCAAGCAAAAGGCTAAAAGTTTGATTTTTTGGGGAAAAAGCGATGAAGCTACGCCTTTATATTGTGGCGAGAAAATGCATCAATTTTTAAAAAATAGCACTTTTTATCCTTTAGAGGGGGATCATTTTTTCTTTTTAAAACATTCTGCTTTCATAGCTCAAAAAATTAAGGAAATTTAAATGCTTATCAATACTCTTTATTTTATTAATTCTTTATTTTTTAATTTTTGTATAGCTTTTTATCTTATGAGTGCTTTACAATGGTATTCTTATAAATTTAAACGCATGTTTTTTCATTATCATAAACCTTTGTGGCATTTGTATTTTTTATTTATTCCTTATTTTTTATTCTTAGCTTTTCCTTTATACTCTTTGGCATATTTTGCATTGATCCATGCTCCAATTTTGTATTTTTGGAACAAAGGTATAGATAAAAAGCTTGTTTTTACAAGCAAGGTTAAATGGTTTTTTGTTTTTGTTTTTGTTTATAATGCTATTTTTACTATACTTGCTTTGCGTTTTTCTTTTCTTTTTAATCTTTTTAGCCTTCCTTTTGCTTTATTGAGTCTTAAAATTTATGAGTTTTTTACAAATTTATATTATAAAAAACAAGCCAAAACCAAACTAAGAGCCAATGAAAATTTAAAAATCATACTCATTACCGCAAGTTTTGGAAAAACAAGTATTAAAAATTTTCTATACGAACTTTTAAAAGATGACTTTAAAAGCTACAAAACACCACGCTCTGTCAATACCTTGCTAGGTATAGTTGCTGATATCAATACCAATTTAAGCCAAGATACTCAAATTTACATAGCTGAAGCAGGCGCTAGACTTAAAGGCGATATCGATGAAATCACGCGTTTTTTACAACCTCACATCAGCATAGTAGGAGAGATAGGCAATGCACATTTAGAGTATTTTAAAAGTGTTGAAAATATCCGCTCAACCAAACTTGAAGCCTTAAATTCCAAAAGACTAGAAAAGGCTTTTTTACACTCTAGCGCCCAAAAAGAAGAAGATAAACTCATTAGCCTTTATGATGATAAATTAAGTCTTATTCATTCAAGTCTTGAAGGTTTAGAATTTAGGGTAAATATAGAAAATAAATCCTATGATTTTAAAAGTCAAATTTTAGGGAATTTTAACGCGCAAAATCTTTGTGTTTGTATACTTTGTGCTCATTATCTTGGCATAAAGCTAGAAAAAATTCAAAAGCAAGTTTTAAATATAAACTCCGTAGAACATCGCTTGCAAGTGCTTTCAAGAGAGCCTAAATTTATCATAGATGATGGTTTTAATGGAAATTTTAAAGGTATGAGCACAAGCTATAAACTTTGTAAAAGCTATAAAGGACGAAAAGTTTTAGTAAGTCCTGGTATAGTGGAAGTAAGCGAAGAAGAAAATATAAAACTTGCTAAAATCATCAATGAGTGTTTTGATCTTGTTATCATTAGCGCACAAATCAATGCTGAAATTTTCAAAAAAGAGTTAAAAATAAAAACCATTATACTTAAAGAAAAGAGTCAGCTAGTTCAAACTCTGGCTAAAGAAACAAAAAACGGAGATTTAATACTCTTTTCAAACGATGCGCCTAGCTTTATGTGATTTGCATAAGTATTTGCAAATGTCATCATTTTTAATTTGACTTCGTGCAAATACTTCTTTAAACCCTAGTTTGTCCTATAAGATTATTTAATCTATCCATTATAGATCCAACATAAGAATTTATACTTTCACTACTTGCTTTCCAACCATTAGCAAGAGCTTGTTTAATTTCAGCGTCTAAAGCCCAATTACCCATAGCAGATTCTTTAGGAATGTTATTTTCATACATATAAAGTTGCCCTTCTAATTTTCCATTTTTACTAGCTAGATATTTAAATAGACTTGCAAAATCTACTTTGCCTGTCATAATATCACCTATATCTACACTAGTAGTTGAAAAACTCTCTTTAGCCATAGCTCTATTGTAAGCTTCTATTGTTGGATTAAGTGTGGTTTTTGGACTCTCAACAGGTTGTCCATTTTGAGCTTTTAAAAAACTCATAAACAAAGCTTCTTTAGAATAACTTCCATCTTCATTTTGTGGATAAACTGACATATCAGGATTAAACTGCCAATCTTCACCTTTAGAAACATTTTTGATTTCTTCTAAGGATAAACCTAAAGTTTTAGGCAATAATCCATCAATCATATATCCTGAATCAACCCAAAGATCATCAGCTTCTTTTGCTTGTTCAGGGGTTTTATAAACATTTGAAATTAAAGAATTTGAAAAATCTCTTAAACCTGTAATATTCATTCTATTGCTTGGATCATTAAAGTCCATCCATTGCGTTCCACTTACACCATAACCACTAGGCATAGAATTTATATCTGCTTGGCTAAAACTTGTTTTATCACTTGGAAAGCTTTGGCTTAAAGCATTAGAAAAAAGATTGTAGTATTGTTTTATGGTTTCAGCCATATCGATATTAGTATAATACTCGCTTACGCCTAAGTATTCTTTTATACTTGAAGCAACAGGATCATTTTCGGCAGCTTTTTTAATCTCATCCAAAGTAGATTTATGTATCTTAAAATCTTCAGGAAGTCCCGCAGCTTTGTTAAAATCACTTCCCATATAACCATCTTTATCTACACTGTAACCATAGGCTGTATTGGTAGAAGTGCTTATATCTGCTTGTTTGTATTTTAGAGTATAAATAGAGTTTTTAAATTCACTTGATATATCATAGTTAGGAGAATTTGTTTTACTACTTATACTAAAATTAGTGTTATTGCTAGTATTTGTTGTATTAGTAGAATTTAATACTTCACTTCTTGCTAGAGTTTGTGAATTTGCATTTTGAATTTCATTTAATTTACTAGCATTTTGTTTTAAAAAAGCATTAGCAAAACTTATTTTAGAATTTTCTTTACTTTCTTTATTAGCTTTTGCTTGTGAAAGTATAGAATTATAGTTTGAGTTATCATTGATGCTAAAGATACTCATATTAATTCCTTGATTTAGATTTTTCTGCCTTCAACCTAAATATATTAAAATAATATAAGCAAGATCTGTTCCGTTTTGGGGTGAAAAGAAAATATTTATCACACCAAAGGCAAGGTAAAATAAAAATTCTTAGGATCGCTTTGAAAACTTAACTCTCCCTTATGAGCGTTTATGATTTCTTTAGAAAGAGACAAGCCAAGCCCATTTCCTTTAAGTTTTGTTGTTTTAAAAGCTTCAAAAACCAATTTCTCATCTTTTATTTCACAACCATTATCATACACTCTGATGCATATTTTTTCATTATCACAACTTGCTAAAATTTTAATCATAGGTTTTTCACATTCGCTTTCTTCTATCGCATCAATAGCATTATAAATCAAATTTTGTAAAACCAAACCAAGAAGAGCTTTATCAGCACAAATCTGCTTATCCAAAAAAGATATTTCAAAGTCTATTTGAGAAGTAAAATTATAAGAGTTAATGGCACTTTCACACTCTTCTTTTAACTCTAAAAGATTAAAATTTAAAGCATTGATGTGCACACCCTTAGTAAAAAGTAAAGTTGAATTTACGATACGCTCTACTCTGGCAATAGCCTTTTGGATTTCAAGAACTATATGCTTATTTTTAAGCTCACTACGAGCAAAAAGGGTTGAAGCAAGTAAAGATATAGATCCAATAGGATTTCTTATCTCATGTGCCAAATGAGCCGCTACACTACCCATGCTTGCAAGCCTTTCATTGCGTTTTTCATCGCTAATATCTGTAGCTGAAACTATAGTTTTTTCATTATGTGCTATGATTTTTACCGCATAAAACCTACCTTCAAATTCAAGCTCATCACGAATTTTATCAAGACTAATGATACTAAGTAATTTTGGATTTTTCAAGGCTTCTTGATTTTGTAAAATAATATTTTTTTCTTTATCTAAAATCCAAAGCGCACTAGGCAATACCTCTATAATCTCATCAACCATTGCACGTAAGGAATTATAGTTTTCATTTAAAGTTTTGTATTCATTTTCTATTACATAAGTTTGTTCTATAAGACTTTCTAAGCCTTTTTGTAGGGTTTCTTTTTCATTTGAGTCTAAACTTTTTAAAATACTTTCATTCATTTATCATTCCTCTAATAAAATCTTAAAATCATTCAAATCAAATAAAAGCAAATTCTGTTCGCATATTTTATCAAATTCCTTGCTAAAACCATTTTTTGAGATTATAATATAATAATTTGGAGCCAAATTTAAAGACTTTGCTTTTGATTTTAAAAGATTTAAAATATTTTTACAAATTTTTTTATTTTTAAATTTAACTTCTCCGACAAAACACAAATTTTCATCTTGATAATAAAGATCAAGTTCTAAATTCTTATCCCAGTAACTTTGCACTCCATTGATATTGAATTTTTTCTCAAGCAATTCTCTAGAAAGCTGTTCAAAACAAAAACTTTGATAAAGTTCAAATTTTTCTTTAATGCATTCTAAAACTTCTTTATAACGATTTTGCAAAATAAGCTTTTCATTGGGCTTTAAAAAATAAAAAAAGAAACGAGTAAAATGGTTGCTAAATATAATCTTATCTTGGACAACATAAGATCTTAGTTCTTTTTTGATTTTTTGTCTTTTATCTTTTATTTTTTTAGCTTCCTTACTATACTCAAGTTTTATTATACCTGTTTCTAAAAGATATTTAAGTGTAGATAAAGCTTTAAAATGCTGAATTTTTCTATTGATAGAAAAACGCTTGCGATTGTTTTTAGCTAGTAAAGTAAGAGCGTAAGAACTTGTTTCATCCAAGGCGAAATAACTTTTGATTTTTAGATAATCATCAAGCAAAATTCGCTCTATATTTGTAAATACATCGTCTTCAAAATTTAAAATGTTTAATTTTTCAAAACCTTCAAACACACTATAAAAATCAAAAAGCTTACTTAAAGACAAATTCTTATGCAAATCTACAAAGTTCTTAAATTTTATATTTTTCCTTTTATAAAGCATTTTTATAGTATAATTTTAGCAAATTTTTATAAGGATTGTATTTGCAAATTTCAGATTTAAAAAAAGAATTGATCTTAAAAAAAGGTATTTTGCATTTTGACTTCACAGCAAGTGCTTTAGCTCTAAAATGTGTAGAAAAAGAAATTTCAAAAATTCTCCCAACCTATGCAAACACACATTCTGATAGCTCTTTGAATTCTTTTAAAACTCAACAAATTTACGAACAAGCAAGAAAAGATATAAAAAAAAGTTTATCATTAGATGAAAATTTTGCCCTTATAGCTTGCGGAACAGGATCAAGCAGTGCTATTAAAAAATTTCAAGAATTGATCGGCATTTACATTCCCCCTCTTGTAAAAGAAAGATATTTTACGCAAATTGATAAAAATACCTTACCTTTAGTTATCGTAGGGCCTTATGAGCATCATTCTAATGAACTTTCATTTCGAGAAGGCTTGTGCGAATGTATTAGAATTCCCTTGGATAAAAATGGGGAAATTGATTTTGATTTTCTAGAAAAAACTTTACAAAAAAACAAAAAAAGAAAAATAATCGCTAGCTTTTCTTTAGCTTCAAATGTTACTGGGATACTAAGTGATTACAAACGCATTTCTGAAATGGTTCGTAAATTTAAAGGGATAGTTGCTTTTGATGCATCTAGTTTTATTCCCTATAAAAACATATCTTGTCAATACTATGATGCGTTGTTTATAAGTTCTCATAAATTAATCGGTGGTATTGGCGGTTCTGGACTTTTGGCCATCAAAAAAGATCTTTGTGGAAACAAGCCTAGCTTTGCAGCAGGTGGAACTGTGGGCTATGTTTCTCGCACTTCACAATGCTACCTTTGTAATGAAGAAGCTTTAGAGGAAGGAGGAACACCTGGAATTTTACAACTCATTCGCGCTAGCTTAGCTTTTAAAATCAAAGATTCTATAGGGGTTAAAAATATAGAAAAAAAAGAAGAAATTTTAAAAGATTATTTTTTTGAAAAACTAAAAACTATACCTAATTTAATTTTATACGCAAAGAATTTAAAAACCCGATTGCCTATTTTTGCTTTCAATATCAAAGGAATTTCTCCTTTTGATATCGCTTACGAACTTAGTAAAAAATACCACATAGAAACACGCGCTGGATGTGCTTGTGCTGGGCCTTATGGTCATGATTTGCTAGGCTTAAAAGATAATCAAAAACTTAAAACAAAACCAGGTTGGTTAAGAATAAGCTTGCATTATACGCATGAAAAAGAGGATATTGATTATTTTTTTAATGCTTTAAATAAAACTATAGTAAAATTATCGCATTAAAATATTATAGTTTTATTATTATGTATAAAAATTCTATCTTCAAAAGCCAAATCAAGTGCTTTTGAAAGAACATCTTTTTCTATATTTCTACCTGCTTGCTGCATATCTTGCCAAGTAAATTCATGGTTTACAGGTAAAACAGCTTGAGTGATAATAGGACCTTCATCAAGATTATTATTTACAAAATGTGCCGTAGCTCCAATTATTTTAACCCCTCTTTCAAAGGCTTGTTTATAAGGATTTGCTCCTATAAATGCAGGTAAGAAAGAATGGTGAATATTTATAATCTTACCTTCAAAATGCTCAACAAAATCAGGAGATAAAATTCTCATATATTTTGCCAAAACCAAATAATCAAATTTATATTGTTCAAGACATTTTAAAATCTGATTTTCTTGCTCTTTACGATCTAAATTTTCAGCACTGATAAAATGATAAGGAATTTCAAATTTCTCAACTAAATCCTTTAAAGAGTTGTGATTTGAAATCACAGCTTTGATATTTGCTTCAAGTTCATTACTATAATGCTTTATTAGCAAATCTCCCAAACAATGACTTTCTTTAGTAGCAAAAACAACAATATCTTTTTTTCTCTTCTCGCAAAGCTCTATCAAGGCTTCTTGTCCAAGCATAGCCTCAAGTGTTCCTATAAAAGCTTCTTTATCAAATTCACCTTCTAAAAGAGCACGAAAAAAAAACATTCCTTCGCCTACAAATTCATCGTTTTTTACTATATTGATATGATATTTAAAAATAACATCAGAAATTCTATAGATTAAACCTTTTTGATCTTTGGTACAAATTTTTAATACAGAAATCATTTAGCTAAACCTTTTATATATTCTTTTAATTCATTCTCTCTTGCTTCTTGAAGCTTTAGACCAAGAATTTTACCACAAAATCCAGCATTTATGAAATCTTTTGCTAAAATTTTACTTTCAAACTTATTCTCATAAAGCCTTAATCTTTTAGCTTGCTCAATACGCTTTTTACTCCAAAGTCCAAGCCATTCCTTCAAAGGCATTTCAAAAGCAATTTTTGCTAGTTCAAAATCACTTATATCATCAAGATAAAAAGCTTGATTTGCGTATTTTAGGTATTCTTTTTTAAGTTTGGTTCTTTTAAAAAATATATCTTTTTCTAAATTAAAAAAATTCAAATACAAATACAAGAATAAAGCATCGCTTTTTACAAATTCTCTACTTTGTCTGAGTAAATTTTGAAATTCCAAACTCTTAAAAACACTCTCAAAGCCGAAAACCTGTTTCTCTAAGTCAAGTTCTTGCAAATATCTATAGCCAACATCAAGTCTAGGGCTTTTAAAGAATTTATAAAGCTCCGCATTGATCCTATCTTTGCTAAGATCAGTTATATCCATACTTTGAATCAATTTCAAGCTTTCACTAGTTATCTTAAAGTTAAACCTTGAAGCAAATACTACCGCTCTTAATACTCTTAAACTATCCTCTTGAAAGCTTTGTTTGTCAATATGCCTTAAAAAGCCTGCTCCTAGATCTTTTAATCCTCCATAAAAATCTAAAAACTCATCGTTAAAAAGATTAATCATCATAGAATTTATGGTAAAATCGCGTCTTTTGGCGCCAAGTTTTTCATCATTGCAAATTTGAACTTTAAAACCTTTATGTCCATGGCTTATTTTGTTTTCGGTTCTAGCAAGAGCTAAATCATAATTTTTAAACTTATACACAAAAAAACTTTTTCCAAAGCCTTGTGCGCCCAATTTTTGCATAATCTTTTCAAAATCTTTAGGTTTTATATCATAAAGCTCTATATCATAGTCACAAATTTTTAAGCCTAAAAACAAATCCCTAACGCTGCCTCCAACCAAATACACTCGTTTAGTATAAGGCTTTAAAAACTCAGCAATAAACTGTAAATCGGGATTATTTTTTAAGCTTATCTTCGATATTTGCAAGTAAAAACTCTAAAAAATTTATGGTCAAGTTTAACCTATTTTCAAGATCATCTTTTTTTATGCTATTTAAACCTTCAAAAAGAACTAAAATTCTCTCTCTAAGATGTTTTAAAAAAATATCCTCATTAAGCGTTTGAACCTCTGTCATAACACTGGGATTTAAAATTTCACTTTGTAAAAAAGGCTCTTCTTTTTTAAACTCTTTATTTTCCTGAGTAGAAATTTCAATATTATTTTGTATTTTTTGCTCTTCTTCAAATTTTGCCATAGAAATTTTATCTTCTAAGTCTTGCGGAGTATCAAGTTCTTCGCATACAAACTCCATAGGTGGTAATTCATCTTTTATTTCAGTTTTTCTGCTTAATTCTTGTTCTTTTAAAATTTCATTTTGTCTTCTTTGCTCTTCCATGATAGAGCTAACTTCGCTAATGGTTTTTTTAGCTAAATCTTCCAAATTCATATTTTTATCAACCACCTTTTAAATTCATTAATTTCTTCATCGCTTTTCATATTAATAAAAAAATCCAACATTTGAGTGTTTAAATCTTTATGCTTGGATCTAAAACCACTAAGACGACGAACCGCATCGATAGCGTTTTGGTTATCTGGATCTTCTTTTAAGATATTTTTATAAATTTCTAAAGCTTCGTCTTTTAACCCTTGAGCCTCATAGATAGAAGCTTCAGTGACTGTATTTTTCATCACTGTTTCCTAAAATTTTTCTTTAATTCTAGCAAAAAGCTTTTTAATTTATCTTTAAGAAAATAATATGATTTTTAATGTCTATTTTGTTTTAAACAATTTTTCTATATATTCTTTTTTTTCTTTCTCTAAGCTAGAATTTAATTCTTTTTGTTCTTTTTTAACTTGCACTTTTAAATCTTGATTTTTAAAATACACATAATCAATTCCAAAAATAACACCAATTACAATAAGCAATGGGATTAAAAATACCATATACTTTACACTTTAAGAAAATTGATTAAATACACTACCATAGTAGCGAATATTCTCAGCATTTTCATTTTTTTCTATTGTTTCTATTGCACCACTATTGATTGCTTTTTGGATATCATCATTTAAATCTTGATAAGAAAAAACCATATTAATACTGATAATATTTGGCAATTTCTCAAGCATTTTATAAGAGTTTAATTCATCTTCTAAATTTTCACTTTCAATCACAACTATAATCTTTTCATTTTCACAAAGTTCTACAGAACAAAAAGGAATTTCAGATATAGCCTTTTTTAAATCATTTATATATTCTTCTTTTGCTAAAATCAAAACACTAGAAAGATTATTCATCAATACTCCTAAACATTATACTATCACCAAAGCCTGAAACGATAAAATCTTTATTGTTTAAAAAAATAATAAACTCACTCATCAAATTTTCATTATTAAAAGTTTTAACAGGCTTAAAATCACTTGTGCTAAAAACTTCACTAACTCCAGCTTCATTATCGCTATAAACAGCCAATTCTCCATTAGGACTTAAAGCGCAAGTATATATCAAAAAATCTTTTTGCAAAAAATTTTGCTCTTCATTTTTTACAACTCCTATACGCCTATCCGTTCCACAACTTAAAATAACATTATTTTTAAAATCTACTTGATAGATATTATCTTTATGCATTTTATCATAGTTTTTTAACATCTTCCAATTTTTCAAATCAAAAAGCTCCACTTCACCACTCTCAAAACCTGCAACCAGCATACTCTTATCTTCATTTAAAACTGCATCATTAAGACTAGAATGAGAAAAATTAAATTTTTTTATATTTTTTAAACTTTTATCAATCAATTCTATTTCAGAACCAATAGAAATCAAAAGATAAGTGTTTTCATTGATAAAAAATGCTTTTATTATGCTATTTTCTTCGAGCTTTTTGATTTGTAAATTTTCCTTATAAAAACTTAAATTTTTAGCACCAAAATCACCCTCGCTAAGTATTAAAAGTGTATGTTTAAAAATATCAATGTTGTAAATTTTAGCAAAATCATCACCATAATAATTTTTAATCTTTGGCAAAGATAAAAGTTCTTTTAAACTTTTATCTTTAATGTTATATTGTAAAATTTCACCTTTATCAGTGCCTATATATAAGTTTTGCTTATCTAGTTTTAAAGCTGTTATATTGGCATTTAATTTCAGCTCATAAGCATAAGATAAAACACAAAAAAGACTCAAAATAAAAAGAAATTTTTTCATTTATTTACTTTACACCCTCATTAATCACATCAATTAAATTTGAACGACTTTTTAATTGTTCATTTTTAAATTCAGGTTTAAAGCTATTTCCCACTAAAGGTTTTGCATCGCTTTGTGGAACATGACACTGAGTACAATTAAAACGACTATCGCTAATCATATCTCCTGTGGTTTTGTTGTGTCTAAAATCATAATAATGACTAGCAGGAAGTGGAGTTGCACCAGCATCTGCTGCTATAGCCTTATCATGGCAGCTTAAGCACATATTGTTATCTTTAGTTATAGGTAACAAATCTTCAATAGCATGCGGAATTAATGGTGGTGCATTTTCATAAGAACGCTCAAAACGAGTAGATTCCCCAGGCTGTAAAGTTGTGAAATTTGCCTCCACTAAATTTACTTTATTTTCATTTTCTAAACTTGCTTTTCTAAGTCCAATTTGTTCTGAACTTACCCCACTATTCATTGCGCAAGCGGCAAAAAATACCACTGCAGCACTTCCTAATAAAACCAATTTCTTCTTCATTATTTATTCCTTAAATCAAAAATATTAAAATTCAAAGCATCATCATTGCAAACTTCTATACATCTTGCACACCTTATACACTCTCCTGATTTCACGCTAGCACTTTCTTTTCCAACCATCCACAAAACCTGTTTTTCAGGACAAATACGGATACATTCATAACATTTAGTGCATTTATCACTATCATGCTTTATTTTAAGCAAAGCAAAACGAGAAATAAAAGCATAAAAAGCTCCTAGTGGACAAAAATGTGAACAAATTGCTCTAGGGCTTAAAAAAGTATCGATACAAAAAAGTATAAAGGCTACAAAAATCCAAGAACTTGTAGCAAAAATAATCCCTCTATGTATCATTCCTATATAAGAAAAACTTTCAAACACAGGCAATGAAAATACAAAAGAAAGGATTAAAACCAAGACTAATACAAAATAGCGTAAATTTTTAGGCAAAATTAAAAATTTATTATTAAGGGTTAATTTATTTCGCACAAAAGCAGCAAAATCTGTGATTAAATTAACAGGACAAACCCAAGAGCAAAAAACCCTTCCTAAAAGCAAACCATAGATAAAAAATATAATCAAAGCTCCTATTAAAGCCATTAAATCTATACTCCAGCTTGCTAAAATAATTTGCAAAACCGCAAAAGGATCGC
The DNA here is from genome assembly GCF_004379075.1 of Campylobacter sp. US25a. NCBI lineage: Bacteria > Pseudomonadati > Campylobacterota > Epsilonproteobacteria > Campylobacterales > Campylobacteraceae > Campylobacter > Campylobacter sp. US25a. The sequence goes on along the minus strand of NZ_RYYM01000004.1, from coordinate 40,691 downwards.
TTAAAGGTATGGTATTAAAAAGTCTAGAAGAACTTAAATTTCCCTGTAAGATAAAATCTGTAGCTTTAAAACTAAAAAGCGCTAAAATTCCAAGCTGAACGATGCGTCTAGCAATTAAATACTTCATCACAGTTCTCCATCATTTAAATAATTGGTTGCTTTTTTAGCATTAAAATGTTTTGAAGTATCTGCATTTTTTATACGACCTTCATCTTTTTCATCCCAGCCTTTTACATAATGAGATCCTGCTTTTCCCAATACATACTCCCTTGGTAAAACACGAATGGCCGGTTTTTCAGTAATACAAGCAAGTTCACAAAGCCCACAACCTACACACACTTCATGATCCACACTAGGTAGTAAAAAAGCATGTTTGGCGGTGCGTTCATTGCGTTTAAGCTCAAGTTTTAAAGCCTTATCTATCAAAGGACAAGCTCTATAACAAGCATCACATTGAATTCCCCAGTGTGCCACACAAGAAGCACTATCAACAATAGCAATACCCATTTTCAAGGATTCTATACCCTGCTCTAAATGCTTTTTATCTAAAGCATCAGTTGGACATTCTCTAATGCAAGGAATATCCTTACAAAGATAACAAGGAATTTCTCTTGCTCTAAAAAAAGGCGTGCCATTTTTTGGACTATCTAACAAGCTAGCGAGCTTTAAAGTATTATAAGGACAGGCTTTTACACAAAGCCCACAACGAATACATTTGCTTAAAAATCTAGCTTCATCTTCAGCCCCAGGAGGACGCAAGGCATAATTATCATCGGCTTTTAAAGTCAAATTAACCAAAAATCCACCTCCTGTACATAAACATGCAGCCTTAAAGGCGCTAACGAAAAATTCTCTTCTACCTTTCATTTAATCAAAACCCTAAATTAAGCCTTATAAATTTTTACAGCACATTTTTTAAAGTCAGTTTGTTTTGAAAGCGGACAAGTCGCATCCAAAGTAACTTTATTGATATATACATTCTCATCAAACCACGGCACATACACAAGTCCTACAGGCGGTTTGTTTCTTCCACGCATATCTACTCTTGCTTTTACTTTACCACGACGAGATTCCACCCAAACCAAATCACCTTGATTTAAGCCTAATTTCTCTCCATCTTTCTCACTCATATAGCAAAGCGCTTCAGGGACAGCACGGTAAAGCTCAGGCACACGCATAGTCATAGTTCCACTATGCCAATGCTCTAAAACCCTTCCTGTTGCAAGCCAGAATGGATACTCTTTACTTGGTCTTTCAGGTGCTTTCATAAATGGCCTAAAGAAAATTTTAGCCTTATTTTTAATACTGTGCTCTTTTTCATCTTTAGGAGCTATTAAATCTCCATTTGTAAGCATTTTGTTAAAATCACCATAAAAAGCAAAATCTGAATTTGGAGCCGCTTTTTTAGCATAATAATCAAATTTAGTATTAAATCTCCACTGTGTTTCCTTGCCATTAACCACAGGCCATCTTAAACCCCTTACTTTATGATAGGTATCAAAATCCGCTAAATCATGGCCGTGTCCTAAGCCAAATTTACGATATTCTTCCCAAAGGTATTTTTGAACGAAAAAGCCATAGCCTGCAAATTCTTTTCCGTCACTGCCTTGAATTTTTCTCTCATCGCCTTTAACATCAGTATTATCAAAGCCTTTTGCGATAGCATCGTTTGGATTAAAGCTTTTTGCTTCTTTATTGGCAAATAGCACATCAAAAAGTGTATCATCTTCGCTATAACCCATAGCTTTTGCCTCTTCTAAAACGCTTGGCAAGGTAAGTTTATCATCTACTTTTTGTTCTTTCCAAACCTCTTTAAGCTTAAAGCGTTTTGCGAATTCTAAAATTTGCCAAGTATCACTCATGGCAGCACCTACAGGTAAAACTTGTTGTTTCCAATGTTGAGTTCTTCTTTCAGCATTACCATAAGCACCCCATTTTTCATAAATCATAGCACTTGGTAAAATAAGATCAGCTACTTTTGCTGAAATTCCAGGATAACAATCACTTACAACAATAAAATTATCCATTTCTCTTGCTGCTGCGATCCAGTGATTTGCATTTGCAGTGTTTTGCCATGGATTATTCACTTGCACCCATGCAAATTTAATTTTTCCATCTTCTAAATCTCTCATGATATTAAGATAAGGAGAACCTGGTTTTGGGTTGATGGTCTTTGCAGGAACTTTCCAAATTTTTTCAGAAATTTCTCTGTGTTTTGGATTTGCCACAACCATATCTGCAGGCAAACGATGCGAGAAAGTCCCTACTTCCCTAGCCGTTCCGCAAGCACTTGGCTGCCCTGTTAAAGAAAAGGCTCCACTACCTGGTTTAGCTTGCTTTCCTAGTAAAAAATGCACCATATAAGCTTGTTCATTTACCCAAGAACCTCTTGTATGTTGATTAAAGCCCATAGTCCAAAAACTTACGACTTTGCGATTTTTCTCTATGTAAAGATTAGCTAATTCTTGAAGTTTTTTCTTAAAATCTTCCAAAGACTCATTATCATCACCTTTGGCTACCTTTGCAGTGTATTCCAAAGTATAAGGGGCTAAACCTTTTTTAAATTCTTCAAAAGAAATTTCCCAGTTTTTATCAGCCACACCTTGATGTTTCATTTCGAATTTATCACCCGCTTTAACGCCAAGATAAGATAAAGAAGTAGCCTCTTCATCGTCTAAAGTGATTACATTTTCTTTTTCAACTGTATCTTTTTCACTTTCTTTAAATTTTGGATGATTTGGATTATTTCTCATACCATAACCAATATCAGCATAACCAGTTGCAAATACACAGTGATCTTTGATAAATTTCATATCCATAGCCTCTGGATGATTATAAACAATCTCTCTTGCTATGTAGTTCCAAATAGCCAAATCTGTATTTGGTTTAAAAATAATTTCAATATCAGCAATATTTGAAGTACGGTTAGAAAAAGTGCTTAGATTAACAACTTTGACCTTATCAAGATTACTTAGTTTTCTATCACTTACTCTTGACCAAAGGATTGGGTGCATTTCAGCCATATTAGCTCCCCAAGTGATGATAGTATCTGTAAGTTCTATATCATCATAACAGCCTGATGGCTCATCTACACCAAAAGTTTGCATAAAACCAACCACTGCAGAGGCCATACAATGTCTTGCATTTGGATCGATATTGTTTGTTCTAAAACCCGCTTTTGCAAGTTTTAAAGCAGCATAACCTTCTTGGATAGTGTATTGCCCACTACCAAAAATCCCTATACCTGTAACGCCGAGTTCATTGTAGGCTTTTTTAAATTGTTTTTCCATTTCATCAAAAGCTCTTTGCCAAGAAACCTGTTGAAATTTGCCTTTTTTATCAAATTCGCCTTTTTCATTCATGCGAAGCAAAGGCATAACAAGGCGATCTTCACCATACATGATTTTAGCATTAAAATAACCTTTGATGCAATTAAGTCCGCGATTTACGGGTGCTGCAGGATCGCCTTTTGTTGCTACGATTTTGCCATCTTTTCTGGCTATCATAATTCCACAGCCAGTTCCACAAAATCTACAAACAGCCTTATCCCATTTCCAATCTTCTTCTTGCGCGCCAAGCATAGAGCTTGGAACACTAAGTCCTGCAACACTAGCAGCACTTGCAATAGCGGTATTTTTAATAAAATCCCTTCTATTCATCCTTATTCCTCCAAAATAAAAAAATCATCTTATTATAAAAAATGGAGTATAAAAATCTCTTGAAATTTTAATAAAAATAATAATTTTAAAGCTCTATTTTATAGGAGTTTTATTGTCCTTTTTATATTATTCTTACACAAAATAAATATTAAAAATAATCAACTTAAAATAATAAAAAAATGAAGATGTAAAAATTAAGCCCTAAGAATGGGCTTAATCAAAATTAATGGCAACCACAACCACCGCAGCAGCTAGAACCACCAAAAAATGCATCAAGTTTTGCAATATCTGGCATTTCTGTGATTTCATTTACAAGTTCTTTATATGCCACTTTACCCTCTTTAATCACAAATACGGCACGAGCTAAAAGCCCTTCTAAAGCACCTTCATTTATCAAAACACCATATTTTTCACCAAATTCTTTTGCCACAAAATCACTTGCAACACTTAAATTTTCAATACCTTCTGTACTGCAAAATCTTCCCATAGCAAAAGGTAAATCCATACTTACTACAATCACTTCAGCACCATTGTAACTGGCTACTTTTTTATTAAATTCTCTAGCCTCTGTAGCACAAACTGGTGTATCTAAGCTTGGAACACTTAAAATGATTTGAGTTTTACCCGCTGCACCGATTTCAATCACGCTTAAATCTTTAGCTTTAAGATTTACCTTAGGAGAATCTGCTCCAACTTCTACTGAATTTCCTTTAAGTTTTACAGGATTTCCTTTAAAATTTACTGTACTCATTTAATTTCCTTTTTTGATATTTTAAACATTATTACAATTAATGTTTTAGGAGTGATTATATCCTATAAACATTAATTATTTTTAATTTCACTGAAAATTATTTTACTTCTTTCCAAGTATATTTTTTCCACACTTTTTGAGCTTCCTTACTCTTAATAAAATCTACAAATTCTAAAGCTTTTTTATTTTCTAAACCTTTTTTTGTAGGAGCTATTTCAGCTGCACGATAAATCACTGCATTTTTATCTTTGATAAATAAAGCTTTATCATCGCCTAAAGCCTTTGCCCAATGAGACCAAATGATTAAAGCATCAATATTTGGATTGTTATTCCACTCATCTACAGCAACTTTGGAATTTTTAGCATAAATTTTTATATTTTTACGTAATTTTACCAAATTTTCTCTTTTTGCACTTTTTAAAGCCATATCTTCATAAAGTCCAACTTGTCCTGCACCATCAACCACCATAACATTTACGCCATCTTTTAAAATGTCTTCAAAATTTTTAATATTTTTTGGATTATTTGGACGCACGATAATACCTGATGGACGCACATTTAAAACGCTTAAATTTTCCAAACTTAAACTTGGAATTTTTTTAGCAAAATCATCCATCATTGAAGTATTGCCTGAAAAAATCAAATCTGCATTTTCTTTTGCTTTATCTATCCAAGCTGGAGTTGGACCTGCGGTTACAATCACCTTTTCTTTTGTTTTTTCCTCAAATTTTAAAGCAAGCTCTTTTAGCACAGAAGCAGGACCACCTGGACCATAAACTAAAATTTCAGCATTTAAAAAACTTGCTGCTACTAAACTTAAAATTAATATTTTTTTCATAAAATAAACCTTTCTTTATAATATAACTTACTTGAAAGAAAAATCTATCAATCTATAGTTAACTCTCCCTTGCAAAGCCCTGCTTCTATAAGAAAACGAGAAGGAGTAAAAGAAGTTTTTTTGTTTTTATCATATTTAGCATAGCTTAAATAAAGTATATTTTTTGCCCTAGTTACCGCAACATAAAAAAGTCTTCTTTCTTCTTCTAAGCTTCCACCCATTCCCATAAGCTTTTGATTAGGAAAGCGACCTTGCGCAAGATCAATCACAAAAACAAGATCAAATTCCAAGCCCTTACTTGCATGCACGCTAAGCAAATTAACTCCTTTGCCACTACTCATTTCGCTTGCACCTAAAGTTAGAAAATTATAATACTTGTAAATATCGCTATAATTTTTTGTAAGCTCTTTTAAAACATTGAATTTTGTTTCTATTTTTTCTAAATTTTCACTCTTTCTTAATAAATCCACCTGCCCTGCTTTATTTGTCGCTCTTTTGGTTGCAAGTTCTTCGCAAATTTCTCTATAAAAAGAATTTTCACAAATTAAATTGACTAAAGTCAAAGAATGTTTTATTTCCATAGCTTTTTTTAAAAAAAGATAGATTTTTTCCAAATTTCTAGCGCACAAATCATTGATTTTTGAAAGTCTTAAAATAGGATGTGCATCAAATTCACTCTCAAATTTAAAACGAGTTTCGCTGGCTAATTCTTCCAAATCTGCAAAAAGCCCAAGTTGATAATTTCTTTTTTGATGATTTTGCAAATTTACATTTTTATCAGGATCTAAAAAACCTTTTATTAAATTTCCATGCCCTAATTTTAAAAGTGCGTCAAAAATTTCTTTTGCTAAAACTCCACCCACACCTTTGGTATATTGAACCAAATGAATAAAAGCCATGATATCTTTAGGATTTACCACAAGCGCAAGCATGGAGCTAAAAGCTTTAACTTCCAAACTTTCAAAAAAACTTCCACTTCCCTTTCTCACACTTGCAATGCCCTGCTCCCTTAATGCTACTTCAACCCCATCAGCACTTGAGTTGTTGCGAAAAATCACGGCAATTTCTTCCAAACTTACTCCGCTTGTAAGTATCATTTTGGCTATATTTTGATACTGATCAAATAATTCTTCAAAAGTAAGCAAAGATGGGGCTTTAAACTCATCATTTCTTGTAACAATAAGTTCTTTTGGATATAATCTTTCGTTATTTAAAATCACTTTATTAGCCAAAGCTAAAATACTTCTTGATGAACGGTAGTTTTTATTTAAAGAAAAAATTTTTGCATCTTTAAAACGATCTTTAAACCCACCTATGATATTAATATCCGCTCCATTAAAAGCATAAATACTTTGATCATAATCCCCTACGCAAAACAAACTTTTACTATGAAAAGCCTCTATTAAGGAACTTTGCAAAGTGTTTGTGTCTTGATATTCATCTACTAAAATTTCATCAAATTCATATTTTTCTTCTTTTAAAAGCTCTTTTAGATTGATAAGTAAGTCATTAAAATCTACATAATTAAAACGCTTTTTTTCATTATCATATTCTTTTAAAATATCTTCATAAATTTCAGCATAAATACTTTGATCTTCGTAGTTTTGGCAAAACCAAGTATAAAAATCTTGATTGTGTGCTTTGTTTTGAAACAAAGAATAAAGATCATATAAATAACTTGATTGATAAGGTTTTATATCACTTAAATGCCTAAAAGTTCTTTTTTCATAGACACTTTTAAGTAGAGTTTTTAACTCGCTTGCTTGCTTTAAAATTATATTTTTATCCGCATTTCTAAGTAAGGTATAAGCCGTACTATGAAAAGTTCCTGCAAGTATTTTACTGGTAATATTTTTATCAAAAAATTTCCCTAAACGCCCTATCATTTCTTTACTGGCTTTATTTGTGAAAGTTAAAAGCATGATTTTTTGAGGTGCCACTCCCTTGCTTAAAAGATAAGAAATTCTTGCAACAATAGTAGAAGTTTTTCCCGTCCCTGCACTTGCAATAACAAGATTGTGTCCAAAATCAGCAGTAGCAGCAAGATATTGTTCATTATTTAATTTTGAAAGTGGCATTATTTTCCTTATAAAAGTTAAAATTATAAAAAAAAATTACTTAAAAATATAAAAATTTAAAATTACTTTATATTAGATTATAGTACAATGCTAAAATTATTTAACTTTCTGTTTTTAAGGGATAGCAAATGAATTTGAAAATTTTTTCTATTATTGTTGGCATATTAATTGCTGTTATTGTGATATTAGGTGGAACCTATTATTATCTTTTCGAATATTCAAAACCAAAGAATTACACCTTAAACACCAACACTTACACCGAGCAAAAATCGTATACCAATAACTACGATAATTCCTATTCGCCCTCGATCCAAACCAACAATAGTTCATCAGATATAAATATTAATAACAATACCATCCAAAAGCAAGAAACAAACCCATTAGATGAAAATCAAAGCTTAAGTAACAATACATTTAATACACCAATAAGTGAAAACAATCAAAGCTTAAATAATGACACCAACATAAGCAATAATATCAATACAAATGAAAATAAACAAATTTTAGATACAGATAAAGAAAAATTAAAACAAGAAAATAAACAAGCCAAAATAGAAGCTCTTAAAAAAGAAATCAGCAAACAACAAAAGATCTTAGAAAGAGAGAGAGCCGTAAAAAAAGAACTTCAATCAAACAAGTCAAACAAAAATAAATATCTAAATACCGCTAGAGAGTATCTAAGCATAGGAAAAAACAGTCGTTTAGAACCTGAACTTAGTACAGAAAATATGAAAGTTTATATTTTAGATGGAAAATTTTTAAGCCAATATAGAATCAATCTGTTAAAAGATATGCTAAGCGTTATACAAGATAATGCAAAAGATTATTATCTAAGTATTTTTGTTAAAATGCTACCAAAAGGGGAAATGAAATTAACTATCTATAACAAAGAAATTATCTTTTCAGATATGAAAAAAGCTTATAAATATATTAGCTTAGATAGATTAAGCCCATATTTAAACAATCCAAAAGAATTAAATGAACATGTAGCACGTGAAGAAATTTTAGAAAGACTTAAACTTCAAATTAAAAAAGATGGCAAAGGAAGTGATTTTTCTAAACATATCAAAAGTTTGAAAACTGGACTTAATACAGCACAATATTTCTTCCCGTTTTGTGAAATTATAGAAATTAGCTCTATTAAATAAGCTAAAACAATAAAGGCAAATAATGTATGATAAAAATTTAGAAAAAGAGTATTATCAAATTTGCGAAGAACGCGGATATTTTGAGATCGATGGCAATAAAACCATACAAGAAAAAGATAAAAATTTCTGCATTATGATGCCTCCTCCTAATGTCACTGGAGTTTTACACATAGGACATGCTTTAACCTTTACTCTACAAGACATTATGACGCGTTACAAAAGAATGGATGGCTATAAGGTTCTTTATCAACCAGGGCTTGATCACGCAGGTATTGCTACTCAAAATGTTGTAGAAAAACAACTCCTTGCTCAAGGCATTAAAAAAGAAGAACTAGGTAGAGAAAAATTTATAGAAAAAGTCTGGGAGTGGAAAGAGCAAAGCGGTGGAAAAATTTTAGACCAAATGAGAACACTAGGCATCACTCCTGCATGGAGTCGCTTGCGTTTTACTATGGATGAAGGTTTGGTTAATGCCGTAAAAAAAGCCTTTGTAGAACTTTATGATAAAAGACTTATTGTACGTGGAAACTATATGATCAATTGGTGTACTCACGATGGCGCTTTAAGTGATATAGAAGTTGAATACAAAGAAAATAAAGGAAAACTTTATCATATTAAATACTTTTTAAAAGATAGCGATGAATTTTTAGTAGTAGCCACAACGCGTCCTGAAACTTTTTTTGGCGATACTGCAGTTATGGTGCATCCTGATGATGAACGCTATACTAAATTTGTGGGCAAAGAAGTGATTTTGCCTATAAGCAAAAAAGCCATTAAAATTATAGCTGATGAACATGTAGAAAAAGAATTTGGAACAGGAGTTGTAAAAGTTACTCCCGCTCATGACATGAATGATTATGAAGTAGGACTTAGACATAATTTAGATTTTATAAGTGTTTTTGATGAAAAAGGAATTTTAAACGAGCATTGTTTAGAGTTTCAAGGTTTAGAACGCTTAGAAGCAAGAGAAAGAATCGTAGCTAAACTTGAAAGTCTTGGTTTTATAGAAAAAATAGAAGAGCATAACAATCAAATAGGATATTGTTATCGTTGTAACAATATAGTTGAACCTTATATCTCCAAACAATGGTTTGTAAAAAAAGAAATCGCCCAAGAAAGTATAGAAAAAGTTGCGCTTGGAGAAAGTAAATTTTACCCAAATCACTGGATAAATAGCTTTAATGCCTGGATGAAAGATTTAAGAGATTGGTGTATTTCAAGACAACTTTGGTGGGGACATCAAATTCCTGTGTATTATTGCGAATGCTCTCATGAATGGGCAAGCCAACATACGCCTAAAACTTGTCCGAAATGCCAAAGTCAAAATTTCAAACAAGATGAAGATGTGCTTGATACTTGGTTTTCTTCGGGGCTTTGGGCTATGAGTACTCTAGGCTGGGGAAATGAAAACTGGGGTAAAGATAAAATTTGGTCTGAAAAGGATTTAAAAGATTTTTATCCCAATTCTTTACTCATTACAGGTTTTGATATTTTATTTTTCTGGGTAGCTAGAATGATGTTTCAAAGCACTAATGCCTTACATAAACTTCCTTTTAAAGATATTTATTTACACGCTCTTGTGAAAGACGAGCAAGGTAGAAAAATGAGCAAAAGCCTTGGAAATGTTATCGACCCAAATGAAAGTATTAAAGAATATAGTGCCGATATTTTACGCTTTACTTTAGCGCTTCTTGCTATACAAGGACGCGATATTAAACTTAGTAATGATAAACTTTTACAAGTTAGAAATTTTACAAATAAAATTTATAATGCTACAAATTATCTGCTTTTAAATGAAAGTAAATTTGAAGATTTGGAAAATATCACACTTCATTCAGAATTAGCAAAATATATCTATGCCAAATTTCAAACTTGTGTTAAGGATGTAAGAGAAAATTTAGACAATTATCGCTTTAATGATGCAGCCAATACTCTATATAAATTCTTTTGGGATGATTTTTGCGATTGGGGTATAGAGCTTAGCAAAGCAGAAAAATCGAGTGTTAAAGAACTTGGTAGTATTTTCAAAGAAGCTTTAAAGCTCTTAAATCCTTTTATGCCTTTTATCAGTGAATATTTATATCATAAACTAAGCGATACAGAACTTAAAACAAGCCCTTCTATTATGATAAGCAAATATCCAAAATTTAAAGAACAAGATAAAAATATAGAAAAAATCTTTTCTTTACTTATAGAAAGCATAGTTGGTATCCGCCGTGCTAAAAGTTTAATCGATCTTGGAAATTCTAAAATAGAAAAAGCTTATATCAAATTTAACGATAGAAAAATCAAAAATGAAATCAAAGCTTATATGAATTTTATCATGATGCTCGCAAAGTGCGAGCAAATAGAATTTAGTGAAGAAAAATTACCAAAGGCAATATGTGATGTTAGCGAGAATTTAGAAATTTTTATTACGCTTGAAAATGTTGATTTAAGTGGTATTTTAACAAGACTTGAAAATCAAAAAAATAAGCTTGAAAAAGAAAGTTTCAAGCTTAACTCCATGCTTTCAAATGAAAAATTCATCGCTAACGCACCTAAAGAGGTGGTTGAGCAAAATAAAGAAGCTCTAGAAAATTTAAAAATTCAACTTGAAAAAATATCAGTTGAACTTCAAAATCTAAGAGGTTGAAAATTTGATAAAAATAAAAAATTTAAAAAAATATTATGGCAAAGAACTCGTGATAAACGATGTTTCTTTGGAGATTAAAAAGGGTGAAATTTACGCCATAGTAGGTCATAGTGGAGCTGGAAAATCCACTCTTTTAAGATGTATTAATGGACTTGAGAATTATCAAGAAGGAAGCTTAAAAGTCTTTGATCAAGAAATTAAAGATTTAAGTCAAAAAAAATCAAAAGAGCTGAGAGTGCTTAGAAAAGATATAGGGATGATTTTTCAAAATTTTGCCCTAATGGAGCGCAAAAATGTATTTGAAAATGTTGCTATGCCTTTAAGAACACACTATACTCAGTGTAAATTTCATGCCAAGCTTTTTAATAAAGAATACATGAGCGAAAAAGAAATTGCCCAAAAAGTCAATTCTTTGCTTGAAATCGTAGGACTTGATCATAAAAACAAATCCTACCCAAGAGAACTAAGTGGGGGGCAAAAACAACGCGTTGCTATTGCTAGAGCCTTAGCTTTAAACCCAAAAATTTTACTTAGCGATGAAGCTACTTCGGCTCTTGATCCAAACACTACAAAAAATATTTTAGAGCTTATATCTAAAATCAATACTGAATTTGGAATTACTGTTGTTTTAGTAACTCACGAAATGGATGTGGTAAAAGACATAGCTCAAAAAGCTTTATTGCTTGAACATGGACAAATCATAGGAAGCGGAGCAATTGATGAGCTTTTTTTAAGACCTAATGACAAAATGAAAGAATTTTTAGGAGAAAGTGATTTCTTACCTGAACACGGACTTAATATCAAACTTTACTTTCCAAAAGAAGTTGCCCAAAATAGCGTCATCACTCATATGGCAAGAACTCTAAATATAGACTTTAACATAGTTTGGGGCAAAATAGAAAAACTGAATGGAAAAGCCTTAGGAAATTTAGTTATAAATATAAATGAAAAGGATAAAGACAAGGTTCTTGATTACATAGAAAAAAGTGGAGTATTATGGGAGGTGGCATCATGAATGAAGAAAACATCTCTATCATCAGTGCTTTTTTTAGTAGAATTTCTCAATTTTTTAATGAATTTTCTTGGCAGGATATTAAAGAAGTGAGTTTAAGTTCTATTACAAGTTTCAGTGAAAATTATGAAAACATTTTAAAACCTGCGCTTAATGAAACAATTTATATGAGTTTAATGGCTGTACTATTCGGATTTTTACTGGCTATCATTCCTGGAATTTTACTTGCTATTTGGGATAAAAACGGAATTAAAGAAAATAAAATCGCTTATAGTATTTTAGATTTTATTACAAATATACTGCGTGCCTTTCCATTTTTAATTCTTATAGTTGTTCTTTTACCGCTTTCTAAAATCATAGTAGGCACAAGCATAGGCACAAATGCTGCCATAGTTCCTTTAGCTATCGGAATAGCTCCTTATTTGGCAAAGATGCTTGAAAGCGCTTTTAAAGAAATAGACAAAGGAATCATAGAAGCAGCAAAAAGTTATGGTGCTAGCAATATTCAAATTATATTCAAGGTTATCTTTAGTGAAGCTCTTCCTGCTATAATTAGTGGAATTACCCTAACTTTGATCTTTACCATTGGTTTTTCTGCTCTTGCTGGAACTGTCGGTGGTGGAGGTTTGGGAGATGTCGCTATTCGCTATGGTTATGAAAGATTTAACAAAGAAGTTATGATTCAAACTGTAGTTATTTTACTTATATTAGTTCAGTTAGTTCAAATTCTAGGTAATTTATTTTATACTTGGGCTAAAAATAGTAAAACTACATATATCATTGCCACTCTATTGATTTTACTTGGAGTTAGCATAGTTATCAATATAAACAATGATGAAAATTTCTTTTGGCAAGTAATTGTTTTTATCTTATTTTTAGGAAGTTTGCTTTATAAAGGTTTCAAAAAATAAGGAGATCATATCTCCTTTTAAGATAAATATAAGTTTTTTTAAGTAAAATTTAAACAAAAAATTAAAGGAATTAAAATGATGTATCAGATGCGTTAATCTGACTATCAACAAGTTTTTATATGCTTCTTCCTGATAGTCAGAGTGAATTTATTAAGATTAAAGCAAGCACAAAATGACTAAAAAGGAAAAAAATGAAAATCAAATCTTTATTTATAGCAAGTATTTTAACATTAAGTCTTAATGCAAATGCATTAGAAACCATCACAGTTGCAGCAACCCCTGTCCCTCATGCTGAAATCCTAGAACAAACAAAACCTGATCTAGAAAAACAAGGCTATAAACTTGAAATCAAAGAATTTACAGATTATGTTTTACCTAATCTAGCTGTTGATAATGGAGAAGCCGATGCAAATTTTTTCCAACATACTCCTTATTTGGAAGAATTTAATAAAAACAAAGGCACCAAACTTATCAAAGTAGCTGCCATACACATAGAACCTATGGCTGTTTACTCCAAGAAATATAAAAGTCTAGATGATATTAAAGAAGGGGTTAAAATCGCCATTCCAAATGATCCAACCAATGAAAGTAGAGCTTTAGATATTATTGCAAAAAAAGGTTTGGTAAAATTTAAAGATAAGGCTTTAAAAACACCTCTTGATATTATAGACAATCCTAAAAAAATTAAATTTGTAGAATTAAAGCCCGCACAACTTCCAAGAGCTTTAGATGATGTTGATTTTGCTGTAATTAATTCCAACTACGCTCTCTCTGCAAATCTAAATCCTGCAAAAGATAGCGTATTTATCGAAGATAAAGAAAGCCCGTATGCAAACATTCTTGTTGTAAGAGTAGGACATGAAAACGATCCAAAAATCAAAGCCTTAATCCAAGCTCTACAAAGTGATAAAATCAAACAATTTATCATAGAAAAATACAACGGATCTGTTTTACCTGCTTTTTAATTTTGTCCCTTGCCTAGGGACTTTTTTTAAATACAAAGGACTTTTTATGAATTTATTTAAAATTATTATACTCGCTTGCATTCTAAATTTATCTAGTCTATTTGCACAAAACATTACTATAGGAGCCACTCCAAATCCTTTTGGTAGCTTACTAGAACTAATGAAAGATGATTTTAAAAACAAAGGGTATGAGCTTAAAATAGTAGAATTTTCAGACTATATTTTGCCCAATCGTGCATTAGAGGAAAAAGAACTTGATGCAAATTTATATCAACACAAACCTTTTTTAGAAGAATACAACCTAAAAAAAGGTTCAAATTTAATTGCAACAACGCCTGTACTTATAGCTCCAGTAGGAGTTTATAGTAAAAAAATCAAAAATTTAGAAAATCTTAAAGAAGGTGCTAGAGTTGCTATACCTAATGATGCGACCAATGAAAGCAGAGCTTTAGAGCTTTTAGAGAAAGCAAAATTAATAGAGCTTAACAAAAATACTCTAAAAACCCCATTGGACATAAACAAAAATCCAAAAAAACTTAAATTTATAGAACTTAAATCCGCACAACTTCCAAGAGCTTTAGATGATGTTGATATTGCTATAATTAATTCTAATTTCGCACTTGGAGCCGGTCTGAATCCAAGTAAAGATACTATTTTTAGGGAAGATAAAAATAGCCCTTATGTAAATTATGTTGCGGTACGCTCAGAAGATAAAAATAGCGAAAAAACCAAAGTAATTGATGAAATTTTAAGAAGCGATAAATTTAAAGCCATCATTAATAAACATTATAAAGATATATTAATCCCAGCTTTTTAGGAGTATAGCATGAATATTAAAAAAATATTTTTAAGTGTTTTATTTACAATTAGCCTTAGTTTTGGGGCAGATAAAACCATAATCATAGGTGCAACACCAACGCCTTATGCTGAAATTTTAAATTTCTCTAAACCCTTATTTCAAGAAAAAGGTTGGAAGTTAATAGTTAAGGAATTTAATGACTATAATATACCTAATATCGCTTTAAATGAGAAAGATTTAGATGCAAATTTATATCAGCATAAACCTTTTTTAGATGATTTTAATACCGTGAGCGTTGGCATATCAAAAGGGACTTATATGATTGGTGGCTGCGGAAAATAAAAGAGGGAGCTTCTGTAGGGCATAGATACAGCTGCCTTTGCGTTTTGGCGTCCTATGCCGTTAAGTGCGATATTCCGGAAGATGAGCTTTTTACGGACGCTTTTTCCCTATTGCAGTTTCTTGATGATATGTCAGATGATGAGCATAACCGTTTTACTAAGCGTGATATAATGGACGCTATGCAGTTTTATCAAGAAAATTATGTCACATATAATCGAAGTGAAGCGGAAAGAGTATCGGCTATTCCTATGCCAGCGAATAAAAGGAATTACCAAAAACAGGCTGATCACTTAGAAGAAGCAAGGGCAATTCGTGATATTCGTATGAAAAGACAGGATAGGGATTGGAGAGAGGGAAATGGTAGACCAAAAGGCAGCGGAGAAAAGTCGAAGATTGTCGAAGAATGGCAGCGTCAGCACCCGGACGGAAAGAAAGCAGACTGCATACGGGAGACAGGATTGAGCAAGCCCACAGTTTACAAGTGGTGGAAGTAGGGCATACTTGAAATGCCGAAAGGCATATGGTATAATGCCAGTAGGCGAAAATGACAGAAGTGCTCATGTGGCACAGCAAAAAGCCCCGGAGGTCGCAACTCCGGGGCTTTTCTATTCCGTTCTGGGTGGGTGGCTTAATCCCAAGGCTGGCTACCAGTTATTCTTCTCCGTCCAACCATTTGCAGATGTAGTAGGCAACTACACTTGCCAAAACAGAGAGAAAAAATGACAGAAGTTCACTCATGCGGTTCACCCCCTTTCTCTACCTGTCTGGGGGCGGTAGCGTCGTTCATTATATCACAGGGGCAGAAATGCCACAAGAAGCCATTTCCCCTTGTTTATCATCAAAGCCATAAGGAAAAGAGTGTCAAGGGCGGTCATAGACCGCAGCGTTTACCCTTGATACTCTTTTTTGTTGGCTATAATGCCGGAGGGGAAAACGGCTATTGGAGTTATTTACCCAGTGATAGGAGTATTTATCACTGGGTATTTTTATGCCCTTTTTTGAGTGTTGATAGGAGGAAAATCACATGAAAATAATTAACTTAGGCATTCTGGCTCACGTTGACGCAGGAAAGACAACATTAACGGAAAGTTTATTGTATACCAGTGGTGCAATTGCAGAACTAGGGAGCGTAGATGAAGGCACAACAAGGACAGATACAATGAATTTGGAGCGTCAAAGGGGAATCACTATCCAGACAGCAGTGACATCTTTTCAGTGGGAGGATGTAAAAGTCAACATTATAGATACGCCAGGCCATATGGATTTTTTGGCGGAAGTATACCGTTCTTTATCCGTATTAGACGGAGCAGTATTATTAGTTTCTGCAAAGGATGGCATACAGGCACAGACCCGTATACTGTTTCATGCACTACAGATAATGAAGATTCCGACAATTTTTTTCATCAATAAAATTGACCAAGAGGGGATTGATTTGCCAATGGTATATCGGGAAATGAAAGCAAAGCTTTCTTCGGAAATTATAGTGAAGCAAAAGGTTGGGCAGCATCCCCATATAAATGTAACGGACAATGACGATATGGAACAGTGGGATGCGGTAATTATGGGAAACGATGAACTATTAGAGAAATATATGTCAGGGAAACCGTTTAAAATGTCAGAACTGGAACAGGAAGAAAACAGGAGATTCCAAAACGGAACGTTATTTCCCGTTTATCACGGAAGCGCTAAAAACAATCTGGGGATTCGGCAGCTTATAGAAGTAATTGCCAGTAAATTTTATTCATCAACGCCTGAAGGTCAATCTGAACTATGCGGGCAGGTTTTTAAGATTGAATATTCAGAGAAAAGGCGGCGTTTTGTTTATGTGCGTATATATAGCGGAACATTGCATTTGAGGGATGTTATTAGAATATCTGAAAAAGAGAAAATAAAAATCACAGAGATGTGTGTTCCGACAAACGGTGAATTATATTCATCCGATACAGCCTGCTCTGGTGATATTGTAATTTTACCAAATGATGTTTTGCAGCTAAACAGTATTTTGGGGAACGAAATACTGTTGCCGCAGAGAAAATTTATTGAAAATCCTCTCCCTATGCTCCAAACAACGATTGCAGTAAAGAAATCTGAACAGCGGGAAATATTGCTTGGGGCACTTACAGAAATTTCAGATGGCGACCCTCTTTTAAAATATTATGTGGATACTACAACGCATGAGATTATACTTTCTTTTTTGGGGAATGTGCAGATGGAAGTCATTTGTGCCATCCTTGAGGAAAAATATCATGTGGAGGCAGAAATAAAAGAGCCTACTGTTATATATATGGAAAGACCGCTTAGAAAAGCAGAATATACCATCCACATAGAAGTCCCGCCAAATCCTTTCTGGGCTTCTGTCGGGTTGTCCATAGAGCCGCTCCCTATTGGAAGCGGAGTGCAGTATGAAAGCAGAGTTTCACTTGGATATTTAAATCAATCGTTCCAAAATGCGGTTATGGAGGGGGTTCTTTATGGCTGCGAGCAGGGGCTGTATGGATGGAAAGTGACAGACTGTAAAATCTGTTTTGAATATGGATTGTATTATAGTCCTGTAAGTACCCCCGCAGACTTTCGGCTGCTTTCCCCTATCGTATTGGAGCAGGCTTTAAAAAAAGCAGGGACAGAACTATTAGAGCCATATCTCCACTTTGAAATTTATGCACCGCAGGAATATCTCTCACGGGCGTATCATGATGCTCCAAGGTATTGTGCAGATATTGTAAGTACTCAGATAAAGAATGACGAGGTCATTCTGAAAGGAGAAATCCCTGCTAGATGTATTCAAGAATACAGGAACGATTTAACTTGTTTCACAAATGGGCAGGGAGTCTGCTTGACAGAGTTAAAAGGATACCAGCCAGCTATTGGTAAATTTATTTGCCAACCCCGCCGCCCGAATAGCCGTATAGATAAGGTTCGGCATATGTTCCACAAGTTAGCTTAACAGCTTGCAAAAGTCATATAAAATGAGATTTGAAAGGATTAGAGACTAATTATGATGAAATGCGAATGGATATTGTGTCCTGTTTGTGGGAGCAAAACCCGTAATAAAATTAGGAAGGACACTGTTTTGGAGAATTATCCCCTTTATTGTCCAAAATGCAGACAAGAAAGATTGATTAAAGTTGACAACTTGAAGATAACTGTCATCAAAGAGCCAGACGCTTAAGACGCAGAGCCGATGAAATTGTGGAACAATTCACGAATCATCGGCTCTTTTTGTTTCGTATTTGAAAGAACAAACTCACCAAATAAAAAAAACGATATTCGGGTGGGTTATTTTGTTATACCCTAAATTACCCTCTGAATTTGTTTTTAAATTTGGAGGGATTTTTTTATGTCCTTTTTTCGGGCAGTTATCTATCTGCTCATACGAAGCAAAATTTATCAATACATAGCATATCAGAGAACGGCAGGAAACCAGTTAAAAAAATTTCTGCCAGTGCAACGGTACTTCTCACCTTGAAAGTAGAAGTACAATCTCCATACAATAGAATTACTATTTCCTATAACCGTAAAGGTCACAGAGCCTTTGCGGTTTTTCTTTTGTCGATTTTTGTTGGAAAGTGCCGTAGGGCTGTTTCTGATATGCGGTGTCGTTCTCCGCCTCTCCATCTGGATTTTTTACATTTCAAAAATTCAGATGGGAGGTATTTATGGTGAAATATGCACCAAGAAAGGTATATATCAGAGAAAGTGGCGGCTATGTGGAATTATCCTACACGGAGTTCTGCCGTTGCAGGGAATCCGACCAGACCTTGAAGCACAGGGGGAAGTAACGGAACGGACGGACAGCCCACAAAGGAACAAATTTAAGTTCTTTAGGTGCTATTGTTTTAGTTCCTATGGCTATATATTCTAACTCCATAAAAGATAAAAGACATTCCTAATGGTGCTAAAATCGCTATACCTAATGATGCTACCAATGAAAGCAGAGCCCTTGATTTACTAGCTAAAGCAAATTTAATAGAATTTAAAAGTCAAAACACCCTTAAAACCCCTATTGACATAAGTAAAAATCCAAAAAAACTTAAATTTATAGAGCTTAAAGCCGCACAACTTCCAAGAGCCCTAAATGATACTGATTTGGCTGTTATTACCACAAACTATGCTCTTGGAGCAGGTTTAAACCCTTTAAAAGATGGTATTTTTATAGAAGATAAAGATAGTTTATATGCTATTGTTTTAGCTGCAAGAAAAGGTGAAGAAACAAGTCAAAAAAGTCTTGTTATTAAAGAAATTTTAACAAGCGATAAAATTAAAAATTTTATCATAGAAAAATACAAAGGCTCTGTTATCCCTACTTTTTAACTCTATACAAAGCCTTCTAAAGGCTTTGTTAAACTTATAAAAGCTAAAATACTATTTATTGCATTATAATTCTTAGGATAAAAATGAAAATTATTTTTTTAACTTTTTTTATTGTGATAAATTATATCCAAGCAACTAGTTTAGAAGAAATCAAAACAGCACTAGCTAAAGAATTTAGAAATAATTTTCCTAAAATTATAATTTCTCAAATTGATTTAAAAATAACATCATTGCCTAAAGATTTTGATCAATATGAATTTCTAAGAATCGCTAATGGGCGTTTTAATCAAGCACAAGGCTTTTTAAGGGCTGAATTTAAAACTCCGCAAAATATACAAAAAAATGTATTTTTTAGATATTTCATTCAAGCAAATTTAGAAGTTTTAAAAAGCGAACGCGCTATAAAAAGAGGAGATAAACTTGGAGCTTTTGACTATAAAAGCGTATTGATTGATTTTGATAAAGTTCCTTTAAATGCCTTAACCTTAGATGATGTAGATAATCTTGTAGCTAAAAGCAATATTAACAAAAACGCCATTTTAAGAGCAAATATGTTTAAAACCACAGCTTTAATACGCCGAAATGATCCTATAATCGGAGTTTTAAGTGAAGCAAATGTTGATGTTTTAATCGAACTTGTGGCTTTGCAAAGTGCAAATATGGGCGAAAGGATTCGTGCAAAAAACAAAGAAGGTAAAGTTATGCAAGGCATCGTAGTGGGTAAAAATAGGATGATTATACAATGAAGGTTTTATTAGGAATTTCTGGTTCAAGCAGTGTCAATTTAGGCTTAAAATTATTAAAAAATTTAGAAAATCAATGCGAACTTTATTGTATTTTAACTCAAGGTGCAAAACTTAGTTTCAAAGCTGAAAATGAAGCAAATTTAGAAGAAATTTGTCAAGAAAATTTTAAATACACTCATTTTTTAGATGATAAAAATTTAAGTCTAAGTGTAGCAAGTGGATCTTTTGGAATAGAAAAAACTATCATTGCTCCTTGTTCGATTTCAAGTTTAGCAAAAATTCACGCTGGTTTTGCAGACACTCTTTTAATGCGTGCTGCAGCAGTGGCCTTAAAAGAAAGAAAAAAACTCATCTTAGGCATACGTGAAATGCCTTTTTCTACTTTAAATTTAGAACATATGTTAAAACTTAGCCAAATGGGAGTTATTATCGCACCTCCTATTATCGCAAGTTATTCTAAAGCAAACAATCTAGAACAAATGGAAAATTTTATCGTAGGTAAATGGCTAGATCTTTTAGAAATAAAACACAATTTATATGAAAAATGGCAAAATTTTTAGTTTAAATTTGTTATATTTTTAAAAAAAATTGGAGCAAAAATGACTTGTTTATATCCTGGGACTTTTGATCCTATTACCAACGGGCATTTAGATGTTATAAAACGGGCTTTAAAAATTTTTGATGAAGTCATCGTTGCCATAGCAAAAAGTGAACATAAAAAACCTTGCTATGATTTAGAAAAACGCAAAGAACTAGCCCTGCTTGCAACACAAAATTTAAAAAATGTTAAAATCATTGCTTTTGATAATTTACTTGTAGATTTAGCCAAAGAATTAAAAGTTAATACTATAATCCGTGGACTTAGAGCGGTGAGTGATTTTGAATACGAATTGCAAATTGGCTATGCAAATCACGCACTTTGGGAAGATATGGAAACCATTTATCTTATGCCGAGTCTAAAACATGCTTTTATTTCAAGTTCTATTGTTCGCTCTATAGTAGCACATGGGGGCGATGTAAGTTCTCTTGTTCCAAAAGAAATTCTACCTTTTTTAAAGGATCAATCTTGTATGTAGTTTTTGAAGGTATTGACTGCGTAGGAAAAAGTACGCAAATTTCACTTTTAAAAGAAATTTACAAAGACGCCATTTTTACACTCGAACCTGGCGGAACAGAACTTGGAAAACATTTAAGAAAAATTTTACTTAATAAAACTCATCCTATTAGCAAAAGAGCTGAACTCTTGCTTTTTTT
Organism: Campylobacter sp. US25a; assembly: GCF_004379075.1. Classification (NCBI taxonomy): domain Bacteria; kingdom Pseudomonadati; phylum Campylobacterota; class Epsilonproteobacteria; order Campylobacterales; family Campylobacteraceae; genus Campylobacter; species Campylobacter sp. US25a. Next base: position 19,242 of record NZ_RYYM01000004.1, on the reverse strand, counting down.
AGCTGATCGTGCTCAACATTTTGAAGAAATCTTAAAAACCAATCAAAACAAACTCATTATTAGCGATAGAAGTTTTATTTCAGGCATGGCTTATGCCAAAGATTTTGAAAACGATTTGCTTTTTGCTTTAAATAGTTTTGCTTTAGAAAATTTTTTTCCACAAAAAATTATCTTTTTAAAAGGAGATGCAAACCTTATCCAAGAACGCCTCAGTCAAAAAGAACTAGATAGCATAGAAAAACGTGGCATTGAGTATTTTTTAAGCGTGCAAGATAAACTCGAAAAAGTGCTTCATTTTTTAAAAGAAAAAATTTCTGTAGAAATTTTAACACTTGACGCAAAAGAAAGTAAAGAAAAATTACACCAACAAATAAAGGAATTTTTAAATGATTAACGCTTTAAAAGGAATGAAAGATTTATTAGATAAAGATGCATATTATTATGAAAAAGTGATTAAAACCTGTGAAGAAGTAGCTAAAAACTATGGCTTTACTTTTATCAATACACCGCATTTAGAACTTTGCACCCTTTTTAAAAGAAGCGTAGGAGAAAGTTCTGATATAGTAGGCAAAGAAATGTATGAATTTATCGATAAAGGCGAAAATCATGTTTGTATGCGTCCTGAAGGAACTGCTGGGGTGGTGCGTGCCTATATAGAAAAAAAACTCGATAAAAACACTAGTGTGAAAAGATGGTTTTATCATGGTTCCATGTTCCGCTATGAAAGACCCCAAAAGGGACGCTTAAGAGAATTTCATCAATTTGGCGTTGAAAGTTTTGGAAACGCAAGCGTTTATGAAGATGCAAGTATTATTTTAATGTTAGTAGAAATTTTTTCACGCTTAGATATTAAATTTAAACTACTGATTAACTCTTTAGGTTGTTTAGAATGTATGCCAAAATATCGTGAAAATTTAATACATTTTTTAGATAGCAAAGAAGGTTTTTGCGAGGATTGTTTGCGTAGAAAAAACTTAAATCCCATTCGTGTTTTAGACTGTAAAAATGAGCATTGCCAAAGCCTACTTAACGATGTTCCGCTTTTAAATCAAAATTTATGCTCATCTTGCCAAAAAGACTTTGAAATTTTACAAAACGTTTTAAAAGAAAATGGAGTGGATTTTGAAGTGGATCCTAAGCTTGTTAGAGGGCTTGATTACTACTCTAAAACGGCTTTTGAATTCATTAGCGATGAAATTGGTGCAAAAGCAGCCATAGCAGGGGGCGGGCGGTACGATAGATTGATAGAATATTTAGGCGGAAAAAGTGGCTATGGTGTAGGTTTTGCCATGGGCATAGAAAGAATTATAGCTATTTTAGAACAAAAAGAAGAAAAAGTCCAAAGAGAAGGAATTTATCTTTGTGCTATGGATGAAATTTATATCCAAAAACTTTTGCATATCGCTACAAATTTAAGAAAAGAATATAAAGTGTTTTTAAGCTATGAGGCAAGAAAACTAGCTAAACATCTCGAAAACGCGGATAAAAATAATGCTGAAATTTTTCTTTGTATGGGAGAAAATGAAGCACAAAATGAAAGTTTGTTTTATAAAAATTTAGCAAAAAAAGAAGAAAAAATGATTAAAATTTCAGACTTAAAGAAGGTTTTATAATGGATTATGGTATTGATATTTGGGGAAATGAAAATTTTATTATCAAAAATGGTAAAGTTTGTATCAATCATGAGAAAAAACCTGCTATTATTGATATAGTTAAAGAATTAAGAGACGATGGATACAAGGGGCCTTTACTTTTAAGATTTCCTCATCTTATTCAAAAACAAATTGAAAATATTTACGGAAATTTCAATAAAGCAAGAAAGGAATTTGGCTATAAAGGAGGATTTAACGCTGTTTATCCTTTAAAGGTCAATCAATACCCTGGTTTTGTAAAAAATCTTGTAAAGCTTGGAAAAGACTATAACTACGGACTTGAAGCAGGTTCTAAGGCAGAGCTTTTACTCGCTATGGCTTATAATAACGAAGGCGCACCTATTACAGTAAATGGCTTTAAAGATAGAGAACTTATCAATATAGGCTTTATCGCAGCTGAAATGGGACATAATATCACTTTAACCATAGAAGGACTTAATGAACTTGAAGCTATCATAGACATAGCCAAAGAACGCTTTAAACCTAAACCAAATATAGGCTTACGCGTGCGTTTGCATTCTGCTGGAGTTGGAATTTGGGCAAAAAGCGGTGGGATTAATTCTAAATTTGGACTTACATCCACTGAACTCATAGAAGCAGTAAATTTACTCAAAGAAAACAAACTTTTAGAACAATTTACCATGATTCACTTTCATCTAGGCTCACAAATTACCGAAATTCATCCTTTAAAAAAAGCCCTAAATGAAGCAGGAAATATCTATACAGAACTTAGAAAAATGGGGGCTAAAAATCTAAAAGCTATTAATCTTGGTGGTGGTTTGGCTGTAGAATACTCACAATTTAAAAATGAAAAAAGTAGAAATTACACCCTAAGAGAATACGCTAACGATGTAGTTTTTATCCTAAAAAACATAGCTGAACAAAAAAAAGATTTAGAACCTGATATTTTTATAGAAAGTGGACGTTTTGTAGCAGCTAATCACGCTGTTTTAATCGCTCCTGTATTGGAACTTTTTTCTCAAGAATATGCAGAAAACAAACTCATACTTAAAAAACAAAATCCAAAACTTATCGATGAGCTTTATGATCTTTATAAAAGCATAAAACCTTCCAATGCATTAGAATACTTGCACGATAGCATAGATCATTTAGAGAGTATTTTAACTCTTTTTGATTTGGGCTATGTGGATTTACAAGATCGCTCCAATGCTGAAATTTTAACTCATTTGATTACAAAAAAAGCCATCTTGCTTTTAGGCGATAAGCAAAATCCTGCGGATTTACTTGCCATACAAGATGAAGTACAAGAAAGGTATTTGGTAAATTTTTCGCTCTTTCAAAGCATACCTGATTTTTGGGGCTTAGAACAGAATTTCCCCATCATGCCACTTGATCGCTTAGATGAAGAACCGACTCGAAGTGCAAGTATTTGGGATATAACCTGCGATAGTGATGGAGAAATTTCATACTCTAAAGATAAGCCTTTATTTTTACACGATGTAGATGTAGAAAAAGAAAATTATTTTCTAGGGTTTTTCCTTGTAGGTGCCTATCAAGAAGTACTTGGAATGAAACACAATCTTTTTACTCATCCTACTGAAGCTATTATAAGTATCAATGAAAAAGGCTATGAAGTTGAGGGGATTATAGAAGCACAATCCATACTTGATGCCTTAGAAGATTTAGACTATGATATACACGCTATCATGAATATACTTAATGAACGCATAAGTAATTCTAAGCTTGTCAATGACAAACAAAAAAAACATATTTTAGGGGAACTTTATCTCTTCTTAAATGATAATGGTTATTTAAAAAGTATAGGAGTTTAGATGAATTTTTGGGGTATTATAAAAGAAGATTTTTCTCAACCAAAGGCACAAGATCCAGCTTTTAATTCTTCTATAGAACTTTTTTTTAATTACCCTGGAGTATGGGCTGTGGTAAATTACCGTTTTGCACATTTTTTTTACATAAGAAATTTTAAACGCATTGCCAGAATGATTAGTGGAATTTCGCAATTTCTAACTGGAGTAGATTTACATCCTGGAGCAAAACTTGGAAGACGTATTTTTATAGATCATGCCAATGGGGTGGTTATAGGTCAAACAGCGATCATAGAAGATGATGTTTTAATTTATCAAGGCGTTACTTTAGGTGGAACAAGCCTTGAAAAAGGAATCAAACGCCATCCAACCATCAAAAAAGGAGTGATCATAGGCTCAGGTGCAAAAGTACTTGGCAATATCACCATAGGAGAAAATGCCAAAATAGGCTCAAATGCTGTAGTGGTTAAAGATGTAGGTGCAAATTTAACTGCCGTTGGAATTCCTGCTTATATTATCGAAGAGCGTAAAAATAAAAACATTAGAGCTATAGATGCAAATTGCGATGACAAACTAGAAAAGTTAGAAAAGAAAATTTTAGAACTTGAAAATCTTATATTAAAACGACCTGAATCACAAAAATAATAATTTTTTATAATACATAAAATTATACATATTATTATGCGTATTAATTTTTCCTACAAAATTAATACAAATTTTCACATTTGCTGAAATTTATAACTCATTTTTAAATTAAATTTATTACAAAAATGCAATTTTCTGCTAAAATTAAACAAAAACTATTAAGGATTGAAAAATGCTTACAAAAAGATCTCAAGTTTTAGAAGAATCTATCACTTTAGCCATCACTGCACTTGCTAATGAACTTAAAGCTAAAGGCGAGGATATCATTAGTTTTTCAGCAGGCGAACCTGATTTTGACACACCGCAAACCATCAAAAATGCCGCCATAAATGCTATTGAAAAAGGATGTGGAAAATACACTGCTGTTGCGGGAATTCCTGAAGTATTAAAAGCTATTCAAACCAAATTTAAAAAAGATAATAATCTTGATTATGAAACAAATGAAATTATCACCAATGTAGGCGCAAAACACTCTCTTTTTGAATGTATAGAATGTTTAGTAGAAAAAGATGATGAAGTCATTATCCCTAGTCCTTACTGGGTAAGCTATCCTGAAATGGTAAAATTTTCAGGCGGAAAACCTGTATTTATAGAAGGCTTGGAAGAAAATGGCTTTAAAATTACCGCTGAACAACTAAAAAAAGCTATCACAGCTAAAACCAAGGTTTTGATGCTAAATTCTCCTTCAAATCCTGTAGGATCGATTTATTCTAAAGAAGAATTAACTCAAATTGCTAAAGTTTTAGAAGGAACTCAAATTACTGTTTTAAGTGATGAAATGTATGAAAAACTTCGCTATGATAGTTTTGATTTTGTAGCTTTTGCAAGTGTAAGCGAAGATGCTTTAAAACGCACTGTGACTATTAACGGACTTAGCAAATGTGGAGCTATGCCAGGATGGCGTTTTGGCTATATGGCAAGCAAAAATAAAGCCCTAATTTCAGCCGTTAAAAGACTTCAAGGACAAAGCACTTCGAATATTTGCTCCATCACTCAACATGCAGCCATTCCTGCTTTAAATGGAGAATGTGATGAAGATATAGAAAAAATGCGTCAAGCCTTTGAAAAACGCCGTAACTTAGCCTTAGATATGCTTAAACAAATCCCAAATATCAGTGTTTATAAACCAGAAGGTGCTTTTTATCTTTTTGTAAATATACAAAAAATAGAAAAAGATTCTATGAAATTTTGCCAAAAATTGCTTGAACAAGAAAAAGTTGCCGTTGTTCCAGGTATAGGTTTTGGAATGGATGGATACTTCAGACTTTCTTATGCCACAAGCGATGAGCTTATCAAAAAAGGTTTAGAAAGAATAGCAAATTTCATTGCTTCTTATTAAGTCTTAAAATTACTTTAAGGCTTAATAAGCACAGCATTTACCCTTTGAACACTATCTGATTTATTTAAACTCAACCTTATTATAGAATTTTCTAATCCACCTAAAGAATGTGCTACATTTGCCTCTAGGCTTATCATATCTAAAGCATTTAATTCAAATTTTTCCTTTTCCATTTCAAACCAAATTTTACCGCTTAAAACTTGAACATGTATAGCAAAAGGAGCTTTATGCTCTTTCATCACACTATCTTTAGCTAATAAAATTTGAATTTCTTTGCCTTTTTCATTGTCAATTAAAACATTGATTTTCACTTCTTTTGGGATAAATTCTGCTCCATTCCATTGAATGATTTTCATAAAATCTCCTTTTTAGTTTTATAAAACTATAGCAAAAACCAAAATATAAATTATAAACTTGTGTTAATTTATCCTTCTTTCCACCAAAAATCCTGTTCGAATTTAACCCCTATTTTATAAGCCTCACCCATTTTTGGCGTGATAAGAGGTAAATCTAAATTTTCATAAAGAAATTTTACCACCTCATTCCACGCATGAGTTCCTGCTAAAAATCTCCCCCAATGTATAGGCATGACAGCTTTTGCATTAAGATCTTTTGCTTCTTTTAAAATTTGCTCAGGAAAAGAGTGTGAATATGGCCAGGCGATATTAAATTGTCCGCTTTCAAGACAAGCTAAGTCAAAATCTCCAAAATACTCACCTATTTTTTTAAAATGTGTAAAATACCCTCCATCTGCGCTAAAAAACACTCTCTTATCTACACTTAAAAATTCCATCACAAAAGAAGCCCAAAGGGTTTTGTTTTTACCATCTCCCCTACTTGAACTGTGTTGTGCAGGTGTTGCAATGATTTTTAAATCACCAAATTCTATGCCACTCCACCAATCAAGCTCTATGATTTTTTTCTCACTCACCCCATAGCTTTTTAGATAATTTCCCACTTTTAAAGGTGTGATAAAAAATCGTGCTTTTTCTTTTAAAGCTTTTATACTCTTAGCATCTAAATGATCAAAATGCGAATGCGTGATAATCACAGCAAAAATTTCATTAAAATCATTTACATTATAAACAGGAGCATTTTTAAAAGCCTTGTTGATAAAAGAAATAGGCGAAGCATGAGTGTTAAAAATAGGATCAATCAAAATTTTATATTCTTTAAAATTTATAAAAAGCGAAGAATGCCCAAGCCAAGTAATATGTGGGGTGCTAAAATCACTCAAATCAGGCTTAAAAAAAGGTAATTTAAAAGAAGGAATGGCATTTTTTGGATAAAGATAATAATACCTCAAAATTTCTTTAAAAGACACTTTAGGAGTTATAAGACTTTGCTCATTTTCATTAAGAAAAATTTCATATTTTTTACCCTGCACTTTTTTAGCTTTTGATCGTTGTGCATTAGAAATATCAAAGGTTTTAAAAAAATCTACACTCACAAAAATTTATCCTTTTTTTTGACAACTTTATACTTTAAAAATCATTACAAACCATATTAAACATGGTATTTGCTATCTTGTCTTTAAATTCTATATTTTGATTAAATTGTTTAAAAAGTTCTAAATTTAACTCCAAGATATCTTGAATTTTATCTTTTAAAAGTGCATCGAACTCGATACGAGAATTTTGCATATCGGATTTGCTAAAAGTTTCACGTATTCTTTCATTTTTTGCTATATCATCTTTTATATCGTATAAGATTTTAGCGATTCTATCGCTTTCATTAAAGTCTATATTTGCGTATTTGTTATTAAAATCTTTGATGATGTTTAAAAGTTCTTCTAATTCAGCTTCAACACTTTTGCTCGAACCATCTGCAAATGAAGGCTTTAGCTCTCCATTTCCTTGCAAAATGATATCTTGTGTTTTATCAAGTTGTAAGCGATAACTATCAAAATCCACATTATCTAAAATTACTTTAGCTAAATCCTCTGATTTAGGCAAGATGATCTTACTAGCAAGTTTTTTAAGTAATATATAGAGTTTTTCAAGCTCTATGTCTTCATAAGGCAATATTTGTGCAAGAAAAGAATACTCTTTAAGATAAGTTTTTGCTTTATTATAAAAATCTAATTTTTCATCATCACTTTTTTGATTAAATCTATCTAGCATTATGTCCAATTTTGCATGAATGATATTTTCTTTTTCTTTTCTTAAAATAGCATTTGCAAAATCATCTATTTCTTCTTGGGTATAAATTTCATACTCATTTAGATTTGCCTTTAAATCAAAAATTCTATTATCATCTGTGGCTTCACTTAAATAAGTTTGCTCATAAAACACACTAAAAGATTTTGCTATATCTTCATGAGTATTTACAAAATCTAGCACAAAAGTGTTTTCTTTGTTTTTGCAAGTTCGGTTTAGTCTTGATAGAGTTTGTACTGCACTTACCCCACTTAATGCTTTATCCACATACATAGTATGTAATAATGGCTCATCAAATCCGGTTTGGTATTTTTCCGCAACGATTAAAAAACGATACTCATCTTTTTTAAACTCATCTTTTAAAACATTTTCCGCAAAACCATTTAAAGCACTTTCGCTATAAATTTCACCTTCTAAATTTACTTCACCTGAAAAAGCTACAATGGCTTTAAAATGTGGATAATTTTTTCTTAAATATTCCCTAAAAACAAGATAATACTTTACAGCATTTTCTCTTGAGCTTGTTACAATCATAGCTTTTGCTTTACCATTTATCTTTTTAAAGCTATTTTGGAAAAAATGCTCACACATGATTTGTGATTTTTGTTCGATTGTTTTGATATTGTTTTGGACATAGGCTTTTAGTTTTGTGTTTGCTCTTTTTTTATCGTATTTTGGATTATCATTTGTACAAGATATGATTTTATAATAACTTTTATAGGTTGTATAACCTTTTAGTACATCAAGTATAAATCCTTCTTCTATGGCTTGTTTCATCGAGTAAAGATGAAAAGGGATAAACCTTTGTTCTCCATTAACATCACAAGGCATACCAAACATTTCTAAGGTTTTTGACTTAGGCGTAGCGGTAAATGCAAAATAAGAAGCATTACTTTGGAGTTTTTTATTTTTTATGATTTCTAAAATTTCATCATCTAAATTTTGACTTTCATCGCCGCTTTTATCCCTTATGGCTTCTGCCATTTTTTGAGCATTGCTTCCGCTTTGACTTGAATGAGCTTCATCGATAATGATAGCAAAAGTTTTGCTTTTTAAAGTTTTGATTTCATCTAAAATAAAAGGAAATTTTTGTATGGTTGTGATGATGATTTTCTTACCTTCTTCTAAAGCATTTTTAAGCTGTTTGCTTCCATGAGTGATAGCTTCTACTAAATTTTTTGTCTGCGAAAAGGATTTTACATTTTCTCTTATTTGACTATCAAGCACTTTTCTATCGGTTACTACGATGATAGAATCAAAGATATTTTTTTCAAGTCTATGCAAGCTTACGAGATTATGTGCAAGCCAAGATATAGAATTACTCTTGCCACTTCCTGCACTATGCTGGATCAAGTAGCGTTGCCCTGTGCCGTTTTCTTTTGCATGGGCGAGTAGCTTTTCTACTACATCGAATTGATGGTATCTAGGAAATATGATGATTTCTTCATTTTTCTTTTTTACAACTTGCACAAAATTAAAAAATAAATTTAGCAAAGTATCTTTTTTAAAGATTTTCTCCCACAAATAAGCTGTTTTTATACCATCACTTGGCGGATTACCTGCTCCATTTGCTAGGCCTATTTTGCCACTACCATTGTTTAAACCAAGGTTAAAAGGTAAAAATGTAGTCGCATCTTGATCTAATTTCGTACTCATGTAACAAAGATCATGATCTAGCGCAAAATGCACTATCGTATAGTTAAATATAGCTTCTTTTGGGTTTCTGTCTTTTTTATACTGCTTTATGGCGTGAAAGACATTTTGTCCGGTGAAATGGTTTTTAAGCTCTATGGTGATAAGAGGCAAGCCATTTAAAAAGATCACTATATCAAGGGAGTTTTTATTTTGCGTGCTATAGTAAAGCTGGCGTATGATAGAAAGGGTGTTTTGCTCGTATTTTTTCACGCTTTCTTCGTTTGCATTGGTATTTGGCTTAGCAAAGGCTAGGTAAATTTTGATGCCTTTGATCTCCACATAGCCTTGCAAGGCTTTGACTATGCCTTTAGCTTTGATCTGTGAGAAAATACGATCAAAAAGTTCTTTTTTATAGTTTTGCCCACAACGCTTTTTAAGCTCTTCGAGTGCTACACTTTGCGTAGCTTGTAAAAAATTCTCAAAAAGCTCTATATCTAAACATAAATTTTTATCGTAATTTTCATTTGTTCTTTTGATATAGGCATGGTTTTCTAACAAATATGATTCTATGAAATCTTCTAAATCTTTCTCTTGGTAGTTAGTCATTGTTTTTTCCTTATATTTCTTCTTCTAATTGTTTTAAATCTTCTTCGTATTTTTTTATTTTATCTGCAAAGAATATTTTATTGCCTAATATGCTACTTAAAAAAAGTAAGATAATATTTATAACAATATTCCATATAGGTTTTAAAATTTCATTTTTTTCAGCAAGATAACCACATATGCATAAAAATATAAAAAATGCTAAAATCATAAACTTGCGAAAATTTTTCGCATTTTTAAGATCTTTTTTATTTCTTTCAATTTCTTTTTGTTTATATTTTAGTTCATTATATTTATAGTTTTTAATTTCGTCATCTTTACTTTTATTGTTTTGTTTTAATTCTTCATTTTCTTTTTGTAGTTTATTATGTTCATTATTTACTTTATTAACTTCATTGGTTAAAGTTTCTATTTCATTTTTCATTGTATTTATTTTTTCTTCTTTAATACTATGTTGCCGGATAAAATAATCCAAATCGCCACTCATATTAGAAATAGAAACTATATTGTCTTCATCAATGTCTTCAGGTTTAACATCTGATAATAGTATTTCAGGCAAAATTTCTTTAGCTAGTTCTACATCCATGCCATCTTTTATTCTTTTGTCAAGCTCATTATATAAATTAATATTACGATTATGCAAATTTAGCGCTATAGATATTCTAGCTCTTACTTCAGGTTTAAAAATTAATGGTTTATTATTACTTTTAGAAAATTTGCCAAGTTTTAACCATAAAATATTAGTCAAGAACATTACTTGTATTGCAATAGGAATTTTGCTATTAAAAGTAGTTTTTATGTATTTTGAAATATCCTTATATTCATTTTCATCAGTTAAAAATAAATATTTGGAATTTTCTATAGTTGCTCCATTATTTTTTCTTAATATATTTAGTTTATTTAAAAATTCTATTTTTTCATCATCAATTTCAGGTAACTTTTCTTTTATATCACTTGAAACAATATTGTATTGTTGATTTTTTTCTAAATTAAAATCTACCTCGTCAATTTCTTTTTTTAATATAGTGTTTTCTTGAAGTTTTTTAAATAATTTTGCTTTTTCTTCCCTAATTTTTAATACATCATTGCCGCAACTATTTTTTATTGTTTTTGCTGCTAATTTATTTTCAATATTTTGATTTTTTATTAAAGCATTGAAAAAATTTTCTATCCGCTGTTCTTCTCTTTGAGTATAATATAAATAAATTACTTTTTTATTTCTATTGATTTCTATAATTAAATCAAATAATTCATTTATTATTGAAGAAAAAAATGTTCCATTGTATCCCATAAAATGAAAAATAATTTCCATATTTATATAAATATTTAATTTTTCCCATTTTTTATTATCAAATGTATCTTTATATCTTAATGCGTTATATAAAATAATACCATTAGATATATTATTTAATATAGGATTATGCATATTTTTAATTACAAATTTATTAATATCATTTTCATAATTATTAAGCGTATTTCCTAAAAAGTAATTAATCAATTCTTTATTTAACGCCTCTTTTTCTCTATTATTTAATATAGTATTAGAATCTATAGATATATATAATTGATCTATTAATTTTCTTTCTTCATCTATTACTTTGTCTAATTCATCTTTTATATGTCGTGTACTATCATCAGCAATACAATTAGAATATTTTTTACTATTTGTATCTAATTGTAATTTTTGATTTTTTGTCATTGCTTTTAATCTTTGCTCTATAACAGCTTTAGGTATATCAAATTCAAATTCATTCTTTAGACATTCATATATCTCAATACTAGTAAAATTATTTAGATTTTTATCGCATATTGTAAACATAATAAAAGAATCTAATATTTCAAATAAATTTTTTCCTTGTTTTTGTAAAGAATCAAAAACTACCAAAGCGGATAATATCTGATATTTTTCTTTCATTGTTTTCCTCCTTTTTATAAATCAATCCTACCGCAAACGGCTTGGTTTATGAGTGTGGTTTTGTATTCTTTTATGAGTTTTATTTGTTTTTCGGTTTTTTCTATCAATAAATCTATTTTTTCACATTTTTCATCTAAAAAATTTGCGATTTGTTCTTGCTCTTTTAGGGGTGGAAGAATTAAAGGAATATCCAAAAGATGTTCTTGTCTTAAATTAATTCTTGTAAAACCGCTACAATTAGATATAAAATATTTTTTATAAGTTAAACTATTAAAAAGATAATTTAAAAATATAGGAAATGCTGAATTTTTAATTCTAAATCCTTTGCAAAAAGTATTTAGATAAATTTCTTCATCATTTAAGTAAATTGCACTTTTTCCAATTTCGTCAAGTGTTTCACTACTTTGTAAAAATAAAATATCATTTTTTATTACTTTATTTTGTTTTTCTAAATCATTTATATTTACATATTCTATTTTATTAAAGTTTATTATAGTGTTATCGCATACATTTTTAAAAGTTATATAAGGCTTAAAACCTTTTATATATTCATCACTAAAATCTTTAGATGTCTTTCCTACAAGTCCTCCAAAAACATATCCAATATAACGCAATCTTTTTACTTTCCAATCTTGCGGAATCTCCCCAAGCCATTCTATACCGCTATCTTTGAAATTTTTCATTGCATGATCTCTCTTAAAAGATCTTGCACTTCTTTTTCTAGCTTTTCTAATTCGCTGTTTATTTCTTCTAGTTTTCTTGGTGGAGTATAGGTATAAAAGTATTTGTTAAAAAGTATTTCATAACCCACACTTGCACTATCCCAAGCTATCCAAGAATTTTTCACATAGGGTTTTACTTCTGTGTCATAGTAGTTTTGTATGTTTGTTTTGAGTGGAATCTTTTCGGTGTTGTTGGTTTTGTCACTATCGATGATGAGGTTTTCTTCGCTTTTTTTGAGTTTTACACCTAAAAAGCTTATGAATTCGTTTCTATCTTCAAAATCTTGTGGGTTTTGCTCTAATTCTTGTAATTTTTCTAAGATTTTATCTTTGTCTTTGAATTTTGCAAATTTTTCATCATCTTTTAAAATTTCTATGCTTTTTGGTTTTTCTATGGTGATTTTAATATAGCCAAAGTCTTCATTGTCAAAAATTTTGCAGTCTTTGTTAGGAACATTTTCTAAAAATAACTTAGTGATTTTTTCTATATGTTCTTTTGTCATTTCATTTTGTTTAGAGCCTAAAGACTTTTTCATCTTAGAAAAATACTCTTCGCTTGTAGCGTTTATAAGCTGGACTTTACCTTTTTTATGTTCTGGCTTTTTGTTAGTGATGATCCATATGAAGGTAGGAATTCCTGTATTGTAAAACATATTTGTAGGTAGAGCGACTATAGCTTCAAGATAGTCTTTTTCTATGATGTGTTTTCTTATGGCTACCATACCACTATCTGAGTTAAAAAGTGATGAGCCATTATGCACGCTTGCTATGCGAGAGCCTAAAGGAGTATCTGTTTTCATCTTGCTAAGCATATTGAGCAAAAACATCATTTGCCCATCGCTTTTGCTTGTGATACCTACGCTAAATCTTGGGTCATTGCAAGTTGAATTTGAGCCTTTCTTTTCTACGCCTAAAATTTTTTGATCATTTTCCCAAGACTTACCATAAGGCGGATTGCTAAGCATGAAATCAAATTGTAAGTTTTGTTGATCATTGCTTAAGGTAGAACCAAATTTTATATGATCTGGATCTTCGCCCTTTATTAACATATCTGCTTTGCATATAGCATAAGTTTCAGGGTTGATTTCTTGTCCGTAAAGATAAATATTTGCCTTTGACTGTATAAGTCCTTCAGGATCTGTGATGAATTCTTTTGATTCTGTTAGCATACCACCACTTCCACAAGCATTATCATAAATAAGCCATGTTCCTTGTTTGATCTGCTCTTTTACAGGCAAAAATACAAGATGAGTCATAAGCTCTATAATCTCTCTTGGGGTAAAGTGCTCTCCGGCTTCTTCATTATTTTCTTCGTTAAATTTACGGATAAGCTCTTCAAAAACATACCCCATGCCAAGATTACTCAAGCCTTTATGGATAACATTACCTTTTTCATCTAAAATATCTTCTATACCGAAATTTACCTTAGGCGAGCAAAATCTTTCTATAACACCAAAAAGTATATTGGATTCTTCTAAGGTATCGAGTTGGTTTTTGAATTTAAATTTTAAAATGATATCTTTGATATTTTCACTAAAACAATCAAGATAATTTTCAAAATTTATTCTTATGTTTTTTGGATCGTTTAGAAGGGTTTGTAGATTAAATCGAGAATAATTAAAAAAGCCTAGTTTATTCCCTTGTTTTCCACCTAGCAAAGATTTCTAAATTTTCAAATTCATCTTTATAGGTATTGTAGGTTTTAAGAACTTTATCTTTTGTAGGCTCTAAAACCGCATCAATTCTTCTTATGATTGTCATGGGTAAGATAACATCGCGGTATTTGCCCTTTACATAAACATCACGAAGCAAATCATCTGCCACACTCCATATAAAGTTGACAATGGGCTGGAATTGGCTTTGTTCCATGATGTGTTCCTTATATTTTTATTAATAATATATTATATAAAATCACTACTAAAAAATTTTTAAAAATTAAATAAGATAAAATAGAATTGAGTTCAAGCCTTTTAACAAGGCTTGAATGAAGATTTTGATTTTGAAAGATTACTCAACTTCAGCGTCGATTACATCGTCATCTTTTTTCTTTTTATCATTGGCTGTGTTTGGCTCATCTTTTTTATACATATTTTCAGCTAACTTATGAGAAACTTCACTTAAAGCTTTCATTTTGCTTTCAATCTCTTCTTTGCTTGCATTTTGATTTTTCAAAGTCTCGCGCAAATCATCAAGAGCTTTTTGGATATTTTCTTTATCAGCAGCAGCAACTTTTTCACCCAACTCACTTAAAGATTTTTCTACTTGATGTGCCAAGCTATCAGCTGCATTTCTAGCATCTACAGCTTCTTTACGTTTTTTATCTTCTTCTTTGTGAAGTTCGGCATCTTTTACCATGTTATTAATTTCTTCTTCGCTAAGTCCGCTTGAACCTGTGATTTTGATCTCTTGAGCCTTACCTGTTGCTTTATCTTTTGCAGAAACAGTTAAAATACCATTTGCATCGATATCAAAAGTAACTTCGATTTGTGGCATACCGCGTGGTGCTGGTGGAATTCCTTCAAGATTGAAATTTCCTAAAGATTTATTATCACGACTAAATTCTCTTTCCCCTTGTAAAACATTGATAGTTACAGCACTTTGATTATCTTCAGCGGTTGAGAAAACTTGCTCTTTTTTAGTTGGAATAGTTGTACCTTTTTCGATAATCTTAGTCATTACCCCGCCTAGAGTTTCTATACCCAAAGAGAGCGGAGTAACATCAAGTAAAAGCACATCTTTTACATCACCTTTTATAACCGCACCTTGAATCGCCGCACCGATAGCCACAACTTCATCAGGATTTACAGACTTATTAAGATCTTTATTAAAGGCTTTTTTCACTTCTTCTTGCACTAAAGGAACACGAGTAGAGCCTCCTACCATAACGATTTCTTTGATCTCATCTTTTTTAAGACCTGCGTCACTTACTACTTCATTGATTTTAGTGATGGTTTCAGCCACTAAAGAATCAATCATACCTTCAAATTTAGCTCTAGTGAGTTTTTTAACCAAATGTTTTGGCCCACTTGCATCTGCTGTGATAAATGGTAAATTAATTTCAGTTTCATTAGCTGAACTTAATTCTTTTTTAGCGTTTTCTGCTGCTTCTTTCAAGCGTTGTAAAGCCATAACATCATTTTTAAGATCTATGCCTGTTTCATCTTTAAATTCATTAGCTAGAAAATCAATAAGTTTATTATCAAAATCATCGCCTCCTAAGAAAGCATTACCACCTGTTGCTAAAACTTCTACCACATTATCTCCAGTTTCAAGCACAGTAACGTCAAAAGTTCCCCCACCTAGATCATAAACCACAATTTTTTCACTATCTTTTTTATCAAGTCCATAAGCTAGAGCTGCTGAAGTAGGCTCATTGATAATTCTTAATACATTAAGTCCTGCTATCGTTCCTGCTTCTTTTGTCGCTTTTCTTTGCGCATCGTTAAAATATGCAGGCACGGTAATAACCGCATCTACAACACTCTCGCCCAAGAAAGCTTCAGCATCTTCTTTTAGTTTCATTAAAACTTTTGCTGAAATTTCTTGCGGAGTATAAATTTTACCTGCGATCTCAATCGCACAAGCACCATTTCTTTCAGTGATATGATAAGGAAGTCTGTTTTTAGCTTCTTTAGCCGCGTCTTCATTGATCATCAAACCCATAATTCTTTTAATAGAATAAATAGTTTTTTCAGGGTTAGTTACTGCTTGGCGTTTTGCACTATCTCCTACTAAAACCTCGCCTTTATCTGTAAAAGCTACCACAGAAGGAGTTGTATTTTTACCTTCTTTGTTTGGGATTACTTTACTCTCGCCGCGTTCATACACAGCAACACAAGAATTGGTTGTTCCTAAATCTATACCTATAACTTTACTCATTTTTTATCCTTTTTTTAAAATTTATTTTGCTACACTAACTTTAGTTGGGCGGATTACGCGATCGGCTATTTTATAGCCTTTTTGAAGCACGGTAACCACTTCACCACTTTGATGATTTTCACTATCTACATGAAACATTGCCTCATGTAAATTTGGATCAAACTCTTTTTCTTCTTTGATAAGAGCCACTCCATGCTTTTCAAGTTTTTTAAGAAACAAATCTAAAGTGTTTTGCACTCCTTCTTTGATTTTTAAGCTAATTTCATCATGGCATTCGACATTGATAGCTGCTTCTAAAGCATCTAAAACATCAAGCAAATCCTTTGCAAAACTTTCATTTGCATAAGCCATAGCGCTTAGCTTTTCTTTTTCCATTCTTTTTTTAATATTTTCAAATTCAGCGTTTGCACGCATATATTTGTCTTTTAATTCATCATAGTCTTTTTGCAATTTGTTTTGCTCAACATCTTCGATATTTTGCAAATTCTCATCTTGCAAATGTTCAGAATTTTCTGCGTTTTCGTTTTCAAATTCTTGCTTTTGCTCGCTCACGCCGCCTCCTTTATGTATTGTAATATTTTTTTATAATCCGTATAAACACTACCTGCTAAGATAATATTTACATCTTCACCCAAAAACTGCGCATCCACCTTAAGCCCCATAAAACCTTCTTTAAATAAAGGTTCAAATTCAAGACTTTCTTTAAAATAACGATGAACTCCACAATCTAAGAGCTTAACAAATTCATCATTTTGATAAATTTGATAAGCTCTTTCTTCATTACTTCTATAGCAAATCAAATTTTGTCTTAAGCTAGCTATTTTTTCTACAAGATCCATAAAATGAACTCTCAAAGCTATTCTTTCTATACTAAAAAGATCTAATCCTATAAGACTTTGTAAAAAATTCCATGCTTCTTTTTCATATTTTAAAACGAGCTCTTCTTCTTTAAAATCAAGCACTATAAACTTAGCATTTAGATCAAGCACTTCTTTAAGTACTAAGCTTCTACCACCATAAACAAGACAATAAATTTCAAATTCTTTGCTCAACTCTTTTAAAAAATTCTCACTTTTGATATTGATATCTTGATCTTGTTCTTTTTTCCAAAAACTTTGCCAATAATTTTGCATTGTCAAAATAGTAGGAATTCTACCACTACTTATATGAAGCTGAGTGATCAACCCCTCGTCGCTAAGCCTTTTAAGATAAACGCGTATAGTTGAAGCAGGAATACAAAGATTTAAATTCAATTCATTTGAACCAATAGGAGCATTATCTAAAAGATAAGTTTGGATGATGGAATCTAAAATCAAATCCTTTTTATCTCGGCTTTTCATAGCTCTTTCCTTAAATTTTTAGCACTCTATTTTTTGATTGCTAGAAGTATTATACAACATTGAGTGTTATTTTGTCAAGTATAAATATAAAAAAATATACTTAATTTTATTTAGTCTATATGACTAAACTTTTATTAGTTACTTTTTTATAAGAATACAATATATCAAAATAAAAATAACAATACACTTTATAAGATAATTATAAAAACTAAGCCCAAATTTTAATCAAATCAGATATTTTTCCATAACTTGTAGAATTTGTATCAAAATAAGTTTGCTTCATTTCGTTGACAATTTCACCAAGATTGTCATAATTAAGTTTAGTTGCATCTTTAGGTTTTAAACCTAGCATTTTTGCACTTCTTTGTTTGAATAAATCCACAAAACCTTCATAGAAAATTTTAAATTTATCCGGATTAAAAACAAGTTTTTTACCCCCAGTTTCTTTATCTTCAACTTCATCAAAAATTTTATCAGATAATTGCATTTTAAGTAAAGATTTTTCATCTTCACTTAAATCATCATATTTTACACCTTTACCTAATTTATCCAAGATATCTTTAATTTCTATTGTATTAGTTTGATTAAATTTAGTTAAAGTTAACATACCTACGCTTTCAGTCCATCCAGAATTTGGAGCTTTGGTTTTTACTGCTTGCATGCCAGTTTCGCTAAAACTAAGCTCTCCATTAAAATCTCCATCTTGTCTTATCATTTTATCAAGCTCTAAACCTATAGTTCTACCAGCATAATCTGTATCTTTAGTATCATCTGGACGCATTTCTCTAAAATCTTTTTCAAAACCAAATAGAGTATCCACGCTACCATTTAATTGTGTATAAGATTGCACAAAAAGTCCTAAATTTGTTTCCTGTGCTACAAAACCACTTTTCGTATCTTCAAGCTCATAATCTTCTAAATATCCATCATTATTTCTATCGCTAGCCACATAAGCTCTAGTATATGCTATATCAGCATACCATCCAGCCACGAAATTTTCAGCTTTTCCACTTAATATATATGATCCATCAAGTCTTTTAGTCATATCTTCTTTGTCAAATTCAATCCCCATTTTATTGATGGCTGTTGAACTTAAAGCACTACGAACGAGTTTATTTGTAATAGGATCTCTAAAATATATAGTAGTCATACCTCTTTCAGCTTTTTTCACTTTATCACTTACCTTTTGATTGAAAACTTTTTCATCTTCTAATCTTTGAAGCATAGTTTGAGCTACATCTGTTTTTTGATCTTGAAATGAAGAGGAATTTTCGTCTTTTTCATTAAGAATCTTTGGTTTTAAATTCAACTTAAAAGATTTATATACACTAGCTTGCTGAGAAGATTTAGATATGGGTTGAAAATGATTAAGAAATTTTATAAAATCCATTTTGATGCCTTCAAATTTTCGACATCTTTTCAAAAATATTGCTAATATATTTTACGTAATTTTAACTTAGAAAATTTTAAATTTTTATCCTCTATTACCTTCCAAACCCTAAAAACACCCTATTCTCTTAAAAAACCCTAACCAGCAACAAACTCTTTTTTAAACACGATTCTAAG